>NZ_JBEYYF010000003.1:0-388828 GCF_040645415.1 Pseudonocardia sp. NPDC046786
TCGACTTGCATGTGTTAAGCACGCCGCCAGCGTTCGTCCTGAGCCAGGATCAAACTCTCCAACAAAACCCTGACAAACACCACGATCCATCGACGAGGCCGACCGAACCATGGCAAAAACAAACTGGCACAAAAACGCCAAAACAATAAATAGCTCGACACACTGTTGAGTTCTCAAAAGACACCCGCGCTCCGGCTTCCCGGCCCGATGACCGTTGCACCCGGGGGCGTTCGAGTCGCCCCTGCGGGGAGGCAACTCTCTTATGCTACTTGGACCGAAGCTCAGGGTCAACCCTTGCTCCGGGCGGCCGGATCTTCACCGAGGTGAACATCCGAGGTGATCGCCCTGGCCGGTCGCGCGGCCCGGCCTCTCGGCCTGCCCTGCGCTCTCCGTCCCGTCTCGGCGACGAGGAGAAAGTTACAGGACCCGCCCGGGGCCCTCTGCAGGGGGGTCCACTTTCGGCGTCGTCGCAGGTCAGGAGCCGTTCTCAGCGGCCGAGCCGGACACCGGCCAGGTTCCGCTTGCCGCGGCGCACCACCAGCCAGCCACCGTCCAGCACGTCGCCGGCGTCCGGAACCCAGTCCTCGTCGGTGACCTTGACGTTGTTGACGTACGCCCCGCCCTCCTTCACGGCACGGCGGGCGGCGCCCTTGCTCTCGGTCAGCCCGGTCGCCACGAGCAGGTCGACGATCGTGTCGGCGCCACCGCTGTCGGTGTGCGGGACCTCGGCGAGGGCCGCGTCCAGGGTGCGCGCGTCGAGGTCGGTGAGCTCGGCGCGCCCGAACAGTGCCTGGCTCGCCGTCGTCACCTGCCGGGTCTGCTCCTCGCCGTGCACCAGGGTGGTGAGCTCCGCGGCCAGCCGGCGCTGCGCGCTGCGCAGGTGCGGCTTCTCGGTGAGCTCGGCGCCGAGCGCCTCGATCTCCTCGCGGTCGAGGAAGGTGAACAGCTTCAGGAAGCTCAGCACGTCGCTGTCGGCGACGTTCACGAAGTACTGGTACCAGGCGTACGGCGAGGTCCGCTCCGGATCGAGCCACACGTTCCCGCCGCCGGTGGACTTGCCGAACTTGCGTCCCTCCGAATCGGTCACCAGCGGCGTGGTCAGCGCGTGCACGTGCGCGCCCTCGACCCGCCGGATGAGATCGACGCCGCCGACGATGTTGCCCCACTGGTCGGAGCCGCCGATCTGCAGCCGGCAGCCGAGCGTCCGGTGCAGGTGCAGGTAGTCCTGCGACTGGAGCAGCAGGTAGCTGAACTCGGTGTAGGACATGCCGTCGGCGGCGAGCCGGCGCTTCACCGTCTCGCGGGCCAGCATCGTGTTGACCGGGAAGTGCTTGCCGAGGTCGCGGAGGAACTCGAGCACCGTCTGCTGCCCGGTCCAGTCCAGGTTGTTGACCGTCAGCGCGCCGGTCGGCGAGTCGTCGAACCGGACGAAGCGCTCCAGCTGCCCGCGGATCAGGCCGGTCCACTCGGCGACGGTCCGCTCGTCGTGCAGGGACCGCTCCCCCACGTCCCGCGGGTCGCCGATCATCCCGGTCGCGCCCCCGGCGAGGATCACCGGCCGGTGCCCGGCCTCCTGGAACCGGCGCAGCGTGAGCATCTGGACCAGGTGGCCGGCGTGCAGGCTCGGTGCGGTCGGGTCGAACCCCGCGTAGAGGGTGACCGGCCCGTCACCGGCGAGCTCCTTCGCGAGCGCGTCGCGGTCGGTGCTCTGCGCGATCAGCCCGCGCCACTCGAGGTCGTCCAGGATGTCCGTACTCACGCCCCCATCTTCGCCGCCGCGCGACGCGACGCGCACCCGGGTTCCGCTCCCGGCCGTCGCCGGTGCGGCGGCACGGCCGGAGGCGGCCCCGGATCAACCGGTGCGGCGCCGGGAGCGCTTCGTACCGGCCCGGTAGCTGCTCACCGCGCGCGAACCGTCGATCCAGAACCGCCAGGGCAGCTCGGCCGCGGCCGCCACCCCGACCCGCGGCCCGCTGCGGATCGACGCGCGCGGGACGGGCTCGCCGGCCAGCAGCCGCACCCGGGAGGCCGGATCGGTCAGGTCGGTGCCGTCGTCGTCGCGGCCGAGCCCGAGCAGCGACGCCAGCCGGGCCGGCCCGCGGGCGAGCTCGGCGTCGTTGCGGGCGGTCGGGCGCCGGACCCGGGCCACCCCGGGATCACCGAGCACCTCACCGGCCCGGAACAGCACCGCGCCCGGCTCGCCGTCGGTCAGGCAGGAGACGTTCGCGCAGAAGTGCATGCCGTAGACGAAGTACACGTAGAGGTGACCGGCCGGGCCGAACATCACGCCGTTGCGCGGGGTGCGGCCGCGGTGGCTGTGCGATGCCGGATCGTCCGCCCCGCGGTAGGCCTCCACCTCGACCAGGCGCACCGCGACCGCGCCGTCCGGGGTGTCGGCCGCCAGCACGCAGCCGAGCAGGCGCTGCGCGGCCGGCAGCACGTCAATCGCCAGCTCGGACCGGTCGAGCAGCGCCGACGGGCCCGTCCGGCCACCCGCGCGGGGCGGCCCGACGGGCCCGTCGGTCGTGCGGTCCGCCACTCAGCGGCGGGACAGCGCGAGCTGCACGCAGGTGACCACGCCGGCCATCGCCTTCTCGACCTCGTCCTGCGGGGGCAGGGTCGGGGCGAGCCGGATGGTCGCGTCCTGCGGGTCCTTGCCGTACGGGTGCGTGGCGCCGGCCGGGGTCAGCACGACGCCGGCCTCCTTCGCCAGCCGCACGACCTCCGAGGCCAGCCCGTCCGGCACGGTGAGGCTCACGAAGTAGCCGCCCTTGGGCGTCGTCCAGCTGACGCCCTCGGTGTCGGCGAACGCCTCGGTCAGCAACCGCTCGACGGCGGCGAACTTCGGCGCGATCAGCGCGCGGTGCGCGGCCATGTGGGCCCGCAGGCCCGCGGCGTCCTTGAGGAACGCGGCGTGCCGCAGGTGGTTCACCTTGTCCGGGCCGATCGACTTCTTCGAGGTGAGCGCGAGCCACCAGCCGATGTTCGCCTCGGACCCGCCGAAGAACGCGACGCCCGCACCGGCGAGGGTGATCTTCGACGTGGAGCCGAACACGAACGGCCGGTCCGGGTTGCCCGCCTCGGCGGCGAGCGCCAGCAGGTCGGCGATCTCGATCTCGTCGGAGGTCAGGTGGTGCACCGCGTAGGCGTTGTCCCACATGATCCGGAAGTCCGGTGCGGCGGTCGGCATCGCGGCCAGCCTGCGGACTACCTCGTCGGAGTACACGACGCCGTCCGGGTTCGAGTACTTCGGGACGCACCAGATGCCCTTGATCGACGGGTCGTCGGCGACCAGCCGCTCCACCTCGTCCATGTCCGGGCCGTCGGCCGTCATCGGCACGGTGACCAGGTCGATCCCCAGGCGCTCGCAGACGCCGTAGTGCCGGTCGTAGCCGGGGACCGGCGCGATGAAGGCGACCCGGCCGGCGTCCACCCAGCGGGCGGGGGCGCCGGGGACCGGCGAGAGCAGGGCGTGCACCAGCACGTCGTGCATCAGCTCGAGGCTGGAGTTGTTCCAGGCGACCAGCTGACCGACCGGGACCTGCAGCGCGGGCGCGAAGATCTCGCGCAGCTCGGGCAGGCCCTGCAGGCCGCCGTAGTTGCGGGTGTCGGTGCCGTCCGCGGCGCGGTACTCGCCCGCGCCCGGCAGGCCGAGCAGGCCGTGCGCCAGGTCGAGCTGCTCCGACGACGGCTTGCCCCGCGTCAGGTCCAGCTTCAGGCCGGCGGCCTTGAGCTCCTCGTAGGCTGCGGCAGGGTCGGTCATGCGGTTCCTCCGGTGAACTCTCTCGCTGCGGCCGCCTCGGTGCGCAGGTCGGCCAGCTGCTCGGCGACCCGGTCGCCCGCCGTGCCGCCCCGCGCGTTCCGCGACGCGATGGAGCCTTCCACGGTCAGCACGTCGCGGACACTCGGGGCCAGTGCCGGGTGCACGGCGGCCAGCTCGGCGTCGGTCAGGTCGGCCAGTCCGACGCCGCGCGCCTCGGCGGCCCGGACACAGCCGCCGGCCGCCTCGTGCGCCACCCGGAACGGCACGCCCTGCCGGACGAGCCACTCGGCGACGTCGGTGGCCAGCGTGAAGCCGGCCGGGGCCAGCTCGGCCAGCCGCCCGGTGTGGAAGGTCAGGGTCGCCACCATCCCGGCCACCGCCGGCAGCAGGAGCTCCAGCTGCGCGACCGAGTCGAACAGCGGTTCCTTGTCCTCCTGCAGGTCCCGGTTGTACGCCAGGGGCAGGCCCTTGAGGGTGGTGAGCAGCCCGGTCAGGTTGCCGACCAGGCGCCCGGACTTGCCGCGGGCCAGCTCGGCGACGTCCGGGTTCTTCTTCTGCGGCATGATCGAGCTGCCGGTGGAGTACGCGTCGTCGAGGGTCACGTACCCGAACTCGGCGGTCGCCCAGAGGATGATCTCCTCGGACAGCCGGGAGAGGTCCACCCCGATCATCGCGAGCACGAACGCGGCCTCGGCGGCGAAGTCCCGCGACGCCGTCCCGTCGATCGAGTTCGCCGACGACCCGGCGAACCCGAGCTCGGCGGCGACGGCCTCCGGGTCCAGCCCGAGCGACGAGCCGGCCAGCGCGCCCGACCCGTAGGGCGAGTACGCGGTGCGCCGGTCCCAGTCGCGGAGCCGGTCGACGTCGCGCAGCAGCGCGTGCGCGTGCGCGCCGAGCTGGTGGCCGAGCAGCACCGGCTGCGCGTGCTGCAGGTGCGTCCGGCCGGGCATCGCCGCGCCCGGGTGTGCCTGCGCCTGCGCGACCAGCGCGTCGACGACGTCGAGCACGCCGTCGGCGACCCGCCGGGTGGCGTCCCGCAGCCACATCCGGAACTGGGTCGCGACCTGGTCGTTGCGCGACCGGCCGGCGCGCAGCTTCCCGCCCAGGTCCGGACCGGCCCGCTCGATCAGGCCGCGCTCCAGCGCGGTGTGCACGTCCTCGTCGCCGGGCTCGGGCCCGAACGCGCCGGACCGCACGTCGGCGGCCAGCTCGTCGAGCGCCTTGTGCATGCCGGCCAGCTCGTCGTCGGTCAGCAGCCCGGCGCCGTGCAGCACCCGGGCGTGCGCCTTCGAGCCGCGGATGTCGTAGGGCGCCAGCGCCCAGTCGAAGTGCGTGGACCGGCTCAGCGCGGCCAGCGCGTCGGCCGGGCCGGACGAGAACCGGCCGCCCCACAGGGCGGAGCCGCCGGCCATCAGTCGGTGCCCGCTTCCAGGGCGGCGTCGTCGAGCAGCGTCTCGTTGCCTCCGCTCCCCTCGCCCGCGCCGGCGATCCGGTCGAACCCGCCGGAGGGCAGCTCACCGAACAGGGTGCCGTGCTCGACGAGCACCGTGCCCTGCTCCTGCGGCTGCCCGGCGTAGGTTTCCAGCTTCGCGCGCGAGTCGGCGATGTCGAGGTTGCGCATGGTGAGCTGCCCGATCCGGTCGGCGGGCCCGAACGCGGCGTTCTCCACGCGCTCCATCGAGAGCCGGTCGGGGTGGTACGAGAACCCGGGACCGTCGGTGTCGAGGATCGTGTAGTCGTCGCCGCGGCGCAGGCGCAGCGTCACCGTGCCGCTGACCACCGAGGCGATCCAGCGCTGGATCGCCTCGCGCACCATCAGCGCCTGCGGGTCCAGCCACCGGCCCTCGTAGAGCAGCCGGCCCAGCTTGCGGCCGTCGGCGTGGTAGTTGGCGACGGTGTCCTCGTTGTGGATCGCGTTGATCAGCCGCTCGTAGGCGATGAACAGCAGCGCCATCCCCGGCGCCTCGTAGATGCCGCGCGACTTCGCCTCGATGATCCGGTTCTCGATCTGGTCGGACATGCCCAGGCCGTGCCGGCCGCCGACCGCGTTCGCCTCGCGCACCAGGTCCACCCGGTCCGCGAACTGCTTGCCGTTGATCGCCACCGGGTAGCCGGCCTCGAAGGTGACCGAGACGTCCTCGGTCTCGATCTCGACCGACGGGTCCCAGTACTTCACGCCCATGATCGGCTCGACGGTCTCCAGGGACACGTCGAGCTGCTCGAGCGTCTTGGCCTCGTGGGTGGCGCCCCAGATGTTGGCGTCGGTGGAGTACGCCTTCTCCGCGGAGTCCCGGTACGGGAGGCCGTGCTCGGTCAGCCACCGGCTCATCTCGTCCCGGCCGCCCAGCTCGGAGACGAACGCGTCGTCCAGCCACGGCTTGTAGATCCGCAGGCCCGGATTGGCCAGCAGGCCGTAGCGGTAGAACCGCTCGATGTCGTTGCCCTTGAACGTGGAGCCGTCGCCCCAGATGTTCACGTCGTCGGCCTGCATCGCCCGGACCAGCAGCGTCCCGGTGACGGCCCGGCCCAGCGGCGTCGTGTTGAAGTAGGTCTTCCCGCCGGAGCGGATGTGGAACGCGCCGCAGGCCAGCGCCGCGAGGCCCTCGTCGACCAGCTGCGGCTTGATGTCCACCGCGCGGGCGATCTCCGCCCCGTACTCCCTGGCCCGCGTGGGCACCCCGGACATGTCCGGCTCGTCGTACTGGCCGAGGTCGGCGGTGTAGGTGCACGGGATCCCGCCCTTGTCACGCATCCAGGCGACCGCCACGGAGGTGTCGAGCCCTCCGGAGAACGCGATGCCGATGCGCTCGCCCCGGGGGAGGGAGCTGAGGACCTTGCTCACGGGATGGATGCTCCTTCGTCAGACGTCGGGCTCGGTGTTCGTTCAGAGCTCGCGCAGCAGCGCGAGGAGTTGCTCGCCGGTGAGCGGCTCGCGGGCCACCACCAGGAGCGTGTCGTCGCCGGCGATCGTCCCGACGACGTCGTGCAGGGCGGCCCGGTCCAGCGCACTGGCCAGGTAGTGCGCCGCGCCCGGCGGGGTGCGCAGCACCGCCAGGTTCCCACTCGCGTCCGCGGAGACGAGCAGCTCCCCCAGCAACCGGGACAACCGCCCGGTACCGCCCTCGACGCCGCGCACCGGGCTGCCGTCCTCCGGGATGAGGTAGACCGGTGCGCCGCCGTCCGCGCCGCGCACCTTGACCGCCCCCAGCTCGTCGAGATCGCGCGAGAGCGTCGCCTGGGTCGTCTCGATCCCGCTGGCGCGCAACAACGCCAGCAGCTCGCTCTGGCTGCGCACGGCGCGCTGGGTGATCAGCTCGACGATCCGGGCCTGCCGTGCGACCCGGGTCGCCGCGCCGCCGCGAGCCCCCTTCATCGCTCCAGGAGCCACGTCAGCAACGCCTTCTGTGCGTGCAGCCGGTTCTCCGCCTCGTCCCAGACCGCGCTGGCCGGGCCGTCGAGCACCTCGTCGGTGATCTCGTCGCCGCGGTGCGCCGGCAGGCAGTGCAGCACGATCGCCCCGGGTGCGGCGTGCCGCAGCAGGGCGGCGTTGACCTGGTAGGGCCGGAACGGGGCGACCCGGTCGAGACCGTCGGCCTCCTGCCCCATCGACGTCCAGGTGTCGGTGACGATCACCTCGGCCCCGGCGACGGCGGCCGCCGGATCGGCGACCAGCGCCACCGAGCCGCCGGTCTGCTCGGCGCGGCCCTTCGCGTCGCGCAGCACCGCGGAGTCGGGGGTGAACCCGGCCGGCGCGGCGATCCGCACGTGCATCCCGGCGGTCGCGCCGCCGAGCAGCAGCGACTGCGCGACGTTGTTCGCGCCGTCCCCGAGGTAGGTCAGCGTCCGGCCGGCCGTGCCGCCGAGCCGCTCCCGGATCGTCTGCAGGTCGGCCAGGATCTGGCAGGGGTGGAACGAGTCGGTCAGCGCGTTCACCACCGGGACGGCCGCGGCCGCGGCCATCTCCTCGATCCGCTCCTGGCCCGAGGTGCGCCAGACGATCGCGTCGACGTAGCGGGACAGCACCCGGGACGTATCGGAGATCGTCTCGCCGCGCCCGAGCTGGCTGGCGTTGCCGTCCAGCACGATCGCGGTGCCGCCGAGCTGGGTGATCCCGGCCTCGAAGGACACCCGGGTGCGGGTGGAGGACTTGTCGAAGACGACGGCGACCGCCTTCGGCCCGGCGAGCGGGCGCGCGGCGAACCGGTCCGCCTTGAGCCGGTCGGCGAGGTCGAGGACCTCGGCCTGCTCGGCGGGCGAGAGGTCGTCGTCGCGCAGTAGATGGCGGACCATCAGCTGCCCTGCCCTTCCACCGCGGCCGCGGCGTCCAGGATCGCCGGCAGCGCTGACAGGAACTCGGCCGACTCGTCGTCACCGAAGGTGAGTGCCGGGGCCAGCCGGAGCCGCTCCGGGGTGGCGTTGTTGACCAGGTGGCCCGCGTCCCGGGCGGCCGCGGCGACCTGGGCCGTGACCGGGTGCCGCAACCCGATGCCGATGTGCAGGCCGTCGCCGGAGACGTCGGAGACCAGCGGATGGCCCAGCCCCTCGATGCCGCTGCGGAGGTCCTTACCGAGCCGGTCGACGTGCTCCAGCAGGCCGTCGGTGGCGATCGTGTCGAGCACCGCGAGCGCCGCGGCGCAGGAGATCGGGTTGCCGCCGAAGGTGGTGCCGTGCTGGCCGGGCCCGAGCAGCGTCCCCGCGTCGCCGATCCCGATGCAGGCGCCGATCGGCAGGCCGCCGCCGAGCCCCTTCGCCAGCGTGACGACGTCCGGCACGATGCCGTCGGCCTGGTGGGCGAACCAGCGGCCGGTGCGGCCGATGCCGGTCTGCACCTCGTCGAGCACCAGCAGGGCGCCGCGCTCGGCGGTGATCCGGCGGGCGCCGGCGAGATAGCCGTCCGGCGGCACCACCACGCCGGCCTCGCCGAGGATCGGCTCCAGGAACACCGCGGCGGTGTCGGCGGTGACGGCGGCGTCGAGCGCGTCCAGGTCGCCGTACGGGATGTGCGCGACGCCGGGCGGCATCGGCTCGAACGGGGCCCGCTTGGCGGGCTGCCCGGTCAGCGCGAGCGAGCCCATGGTGCGGCCGTGGAAGGCGCCCTCGCAGGCGACGATGCCGGGCCGGCCGGTCCGGCGGGCGATCTTGAAGGCGGCCTCGTTCGCCTCGGTTCCCGAGTTGCACAGCAGGGTGCGGGCGTCGTCGCGGCCGAGCAGCCCCTGCAGCCGCTCGGCGAGCTGCAGCGCCGGGTCGGTGATGAAGAAGTTCGAGGTGTGCCCGAGCGTGCGGACCTGCTCCGAGACGGCCTCGACGATCGCCGGGTGCGCGTGCCCGAGCGCGTTCACCGCGATCCCGGAGTACAGGTCCAGGTAGGCACGCCCCTCCGCGTCCCACACCCGGGAGCCCTCGCCGCGGACCAGGGCCAGCGGCGGGGTGCCGTAGTTGTCCATCACCGCGGCCTGCCACCGCGCCGTGTACGAGCTCATGCCGTTCCCCCAGCAGCCGGGTCGGGATCGGGAAGCACCATCGTCCCGACGCCCTCGTGTGTGAAGACCTCCAGCAGGACCGAGTGCGGCACCCGGCCGTCGATCACGTGCGCCTGGGCCACCCCCGACCGGACCGCGCGCAGGCAGGCCTCCATCTTCGGCGCCATCCCGCTCTCCAGCCGGGGCAGCATCGGCTCCAGCTGGCCCGCGGTCAGCGAGGTGATGATCGAGTCGGGATCGGGGTAGTTCGCGTAGAGCCCCTCGACGTCGGTCAGCACCACGAGCTTGGCGGCGTCCAACGCCCCGGCCAGCGCGGCGGCCGCGCTGTCGGCGTTGATGTTGTGCACCTGCCCGTCGACGTCCGGCGCGACGCCGGCCACGACCGGGATCCGGCCGGCCGCGATGATGTCGAGCACCGCGTCCGGGTTGACCTTCGTGACGTCGCCGACCAGGCCGATGTCGACCGGCTCGCCGCCGACCAGCGCGGTCCGCTTCTCGGCGGTGAACAGCCCGGCGTCCTCACCGGACAGTCCGACGGCGAGCGGGCCGTGCGCGTTGATCAGGCCGACCAGCTCCCGGCCGACCTGGCCGAAGAGCACCATCCGGACGATCTCCATCGTCTCCGGTGTGGTGACGCGCAGGCCGCCGCGGAACTCCCCCGGCATGCCGAGCCGCCGGAGCATCGCGCTGATCTGCGGGCCGCCGCCGTGCACGACGACCGGATGGATGCCGGCCAGGCGCAGGAACACCATGTCCCGCGCGAACGCCTGCTTGAGCTCGTCGTCGATCATCGCGTTGCCGCCGTACTTGACGACGACGATGCGGCCGTGGAAGCGCTGCAGCCAGGGCAGCGCCTCGGCCAGCACGCCGGCCTTCTCGCCGGCCCGCTTCAGCCGGTCCGGGGCGGCGAGCGGTTCAGGAGGAGTAGGCACTGTTCTCCTCCACGTAGGCGTGCGACAGGTCGGTGGTCCGGATCTCGGCGGTGTTGCCGTCGGCGCCGCCGGTCAGGCCCAGCTCGACCTCGATGGTGATGTCCTCGCCGGACAGGTCGCAGTCGGCCCGGTCCCCCGCGACGGCGGCGCCCTTGCAGAGCAGCACCCCGTTGATCGTCACGTCGAGCCGCTCGGGGTCGATCTGCGCGTCGGCGCAGCCCACGGCGGCGGCGATCCGGCCCCAGTTCGGGTCGGAGCCGAACATCGCCGTCTTGACCAGGGAGTCCCGGGCGACGGTCCGGGCGACGGTCACCGCGTCGTCCTCGGAGGCGGCGCCGGTGACCCGCACGGTGATCCGCTTGGTGACGCCCTCGGCGTCGGCCTGCATCTGCTCGGCCAGGTCCCGGCAGACCTGGGTCAGCGCGGCGGTGAACACGGCCGGATCGGCCGCCACGCCGGATGCGCCGGAGGCGAGCACCAGCACGGTGTCGTTGGTCGACATGGAGCCGTCGACGTCGAGCCGGTCGAAGCTGTAGCGGACCGCCTCGCGCAGCGCCGCGTCCAGCAGCGGCCGCTCGACGACGGCGTCGGTGGTGAGCACGGTGAGCATGGTCGCCATCGACGGGGCGATCATCCCGGCGCCCTTGGTGGTGCCGCCGACCGTCCAGCCCACCGGGTCGGTGACGTGCGCCTGCTTCGGGACGGTGTCGGTGGTCATGATCGCGGTGGCGACGGCGGTCGCCGCCTCGGGGGTGGCGGCCAGCTCCCCGGCCGCCTTCTGCACCCCGGCCAGCACGGTGTCCCTGGGCAGCTGATCGCCGATCAGGCCGGTCGAGCAGACGCCGACCTCGACGGCCCCGCAGCCGAGCACCTCGGCGACCTTCTCGGCCGTCGCGTGCGCGGTCCGGAAGCCCTCCGGGCCGGTGCAGGCGTTCGCACCGCCGGAGTTCAGGACGACCGCGCGCAGCGCACCGTAGGTGAGGACCTGCTGGGTCCACAGCACCGGCGCGGCCTTCACCTTGTTTCGGGTGACGACGCCGGCCGCCTCGGTGCGCGGGCCGTCGTTGACCACCAGCGCCAGGTCCGCCCGGCCGGATTTCTTGATCCCGGCGGCGATCCCGGCGGCCCGGAAGCCCTGAGCGGCGGTGACGCCGGTCGGCTCGCTCACGGTGCCACTCCTGTCGTCGGCAGTCCGGTCGTCTCGGGCAGGCCGAGCGCCAGGTTCATGCACTGCACGGCCCCGCCCGCGGTGCCCTTGGTCAGGTTGTCGATGGCGGAGACGACGACCAGGCGGCGCGCGTCCGGATCGACGGTCAGCTGCAGCGCCACCAGGTTGGAGCCCAGGGTCTGCGCGGTCGTCGGCCACTGCCCCTCGCCGAGCAGCCGCACGAACGGCTCGCCGGCGTAGGCCTTCTCGTAGGCCTGCCGCACGGTCGCGGTGTCGGTGGCCGGATCGGCCAGCGGCGCCGAGCAGGACGCCAGGATGCCGCGCGGCAGCGGCGCCAGCACCGGCGTGAAGCTCACCGAGACCGGCGAGCCGAGCGCGGCCGAGAGGTTCTGCGCGATCTCCGGGGTGTGCCGGTGCACGCCGCCGACCCCGTACGCGGACAGCGAGCCCATCACCTCGGCGCCCAGCAGGTGCGGCTTGAGCGACTTCCCGGCGCCGGAGGTGCCGGTGACGGCGGTGACCACCACGTCCGGCTCGACCAGGCCGGCGACCAGTGCCGGGAACAGCGCGAGGCTGATCCCGGTCGGGTAGCAGCCGGGCACGGCGACCCGGCTCGCGCCGACCAGGCGCTCCCGGGCGCCGGGCAGCTCGGGCAGCCCGTAGGGCCAGTGCCCGGCGTGCTCGCCGCCGTACCAGCGGTCCCAGGCGGCCGGATCGGTCAGCCGGTGGTCGGCCCCGCAGTCGATCACCAGCGTGTCGCCGCCGAGCTGCGCCGCGAGCTCGGCCGAGCGGCCGTGCGGCAGCGCGAGGAACACCGCGTCGTGCCCGGCCAGGCTCTCCGCGGTGGTCTCGGCGAGGACCCGGTCGGCGAGCGGCGCCAGGTGCGGCTGATGCTCGCCGAGACGGGTGCCGGCATTGCCGCCCGCCGTCAGCGTGCCGATCTCGACGTCCGGATGGGCGAGGAGCAGCCGGAGGAGCTCGCCCCCGGCGTATCCGCTGGCTCCCGCCACTGCGATGCGTACCACGGTGAATTATTATGCAGACCCGCGAGAGTTCATGCAACGCGGTTCGCGATCGCGATCAGGCTGCCGGGGCCGGCCGCGCAGCTGCCGGGCGAACCCTAGCCTCCCGCCGGTGCGGACGGAGCGGACGGTGCGGACGGAGCGGACGGAGCGGACGGAGCGGACGGAGCGGACGGTGCGGTGTCGACGGGGCAGGACCCGCGCGGGCGGTCGCGCCCGGCGGACGGGGTACGCGCTGGTGGCCGCGGTGCTCGCGCTGGCCCTGCCGGGGTGCGCGACGACCGTGCCCGGGACCGCGTGGCCGGCCGGTGCCGGGCCGGCCACACCCGCCGCGCCGGCCGCACCGGACGCGCCGGATGCCGGGGTGCCCGGCAAGCGGCCGGGCCCGCCGACGTCGTTCACCGGGCCGGCGGACCGGCTCCCGGCACCCGCCGTGCCGGCCCCGGGCCCGGGAGCCGACGGCGGCCCGGTGGTCGTCCCGACCCGGACGGTGCCCCCGGTCCCGGTCGGCGGCCGTCCCGGATCCGGCCCCGCCGCGGATGCCGGCACCGACGGCACCCGCGGCGCCGTCGTGCCGCTCACCGCCGACGTGCTGACCGACGAGTGCCTGGTCGGGGCCGAGGCGCTCGCCGGGCTGCTCGGCGCCGAACCCGCGGTGCCGGCCGCCAACGCCGAGATCGCCCGGCCGGACGGCGCCCGGACCCGGGCCTGCTTCGCGGTCGGCGGCTCGGCGACCGCCGCGGTGAACGTCTACACCACGAACCGGGGCACCCCCGCCGATCACGTCCGCTCGGCGGGCGGCGCGCGCGGGATCGGCGGGACCGGCGACGGGACCGTCGCCGTGCTGCTGGAGACGGTCGCCGGGCCGGCGGTGCAGGTCGGCGCCGGGCGCTACCTGGTCACGATCGCGGTGGCCGGCCGGAACCCGACCGACGAGCAGTGGCGGACCGCCGTCCGCAGCGCGGTCGCCGCGCTCCCCCGCTGACCGCACCGCCCGCGGGCGTCGGTCATCCTGGGGGCCGATCCACGACGGGCCGGGAGCGGGGTGAGGGGTGGGACAGCTGCTGCGGGCGTGCGTCCCGTCGGCCGACGCGGCCCCGCTGGCCCGGCTGGACGCGGAGCTCGCCGACGTCCTCGGGGCGTCCGGGCCGCGCTGGCACGACACCGTCGCGGCCGACCCGGGGCGGGCCCACCTGGTACTCGACGACGGCGGGGAGCCGGCCGGCTACCTGGTCCTGGCCGCGCCGCGCGGGCCCGAGCCGGGGATCGAGCTGCACCGGCTGGTCGTCGCCGCCGACCGGCGCGGCCGCGGCCTGGGCCGCGCGCTGCTGCGCACCGCGCTGGCGCTGGCCGCGGTGCCGCAGCCGCCTGCCGGGCTGGACCCGGATCCGGCCTGGATCCGCCCGGACTGGCTGCCGGCGGGCCGGCTGTGGCTGGAGGCGCACCCGGCGAACAGCGCCGCGGTGCACCTCTACCGGTCCGAGGGACTGCTCACCGAGGCCCGGCTGCCGTCGGTGCCCGGCGACCCGTCGTCACCCGCGCGGCGGCTGGTGCTCGCCCGCGGATGAGCGGGATCAGGAGTCGTCGCCGCCCTTGGGCAGGCCCTCGAAGATCTTCTTGCAGTCCGGGCAGACCGGCGAGCCGGGCTTCGGCGACTTGGTGACCGGGAAGGTCTCGCCGCAGAGTGCCACCACCATGTTGCCCAGCACCGCGCTCTCGGTGATCTTGGACTTCTGCACGTAGTGGAACATGTCCGGCGTGTCGTCGCCGGTGGTCTCGGTACCCTCCGGCCGGGTGTCGACCTCGGGAAGAGTCGTCGTGGTCATGCGCACATGATGCACCACGGCGCCGGTCAGCCGGTCGCACCGCGGGGCCCGGCGTCGCGGACCCCGTCACCGCCGGTGTCACCGGCGGGCTCGCGGCCCTCGTCACCGCCGGTGTCCCGGCCCTCGTCACCGCCGGTGTCCCGGCCCTCGTCACCGCCCTCGACGACCGGGTGCGGGCGCTCCTCGATCGCCCGGTGCTCGTGCCGGTAGCGGTTCGGCTTCTCCGCCTTGCGCGGCAGCCGGTCGTTCGCCACGAGCACCGCGATCCACGGCAGCGGCACCGAGATCGCCAGCAGGGTCACCGCCAGCCAGGGGATCTGGTAGAAGACCCCGGCCAGGATCATGCACGGGATCCGGAGGCCCATCGTCCACTTGTAGCGCCGCTTACGGACCTCCAGCTCCTCGTCGTAGGACATCTGCGCGTCCGTGATGAGCACGGGGTCCTCGCGTCGCTGGTCGCTCACGTGACCACCTCCGATTCCATGGTGACACCTGCGGCGCGACTTCGCGCAGCGCCCTCACCCGTGATCATGAGGGGGTATCGCGACGGACGCCGGCCCGGCGTCCGTCGATGTGGTTCGGCGCGGCGGCACCGCGCGGTTCGGCCGGTCAGGCGCCGTCGGGCCCGTTCCCGAGCAGCGGCTCGTCGGCCGAACGCACCTCGGAGCCGGGCAGCCCGTCCGGGTGCTCGGTGCGGACCCGCTCGACGGCGTCGAGCGCGATCCCCAGGTGCTTGCGCTTGCTGGCCTCGTAGAACGCCCGGGCGCCGCCGGCCAGCTTGGGCTCGGCGTGCAGCGGCTTGTCCGAGACACACAGCAGTGTGGCGTTCGGGATCCGGTAGCGGAACCCGTTGGCGGCGATCGTGGCCGACTCCATGTCCACCGCGACCGCCCTGGCGAGCCGCATCCGGTGCAGCGTCGCGGCCTGGTTGAACTCCCAGTTCCGGTTGTCCGTGGTGTGCACGACACCGGGCCGGTAGGTGGTGCCGGCGCGCTCGAGCGCGTCCATCAGGTAGCCGTTGAGCCGCAGGCTCGGGATCACCGGGACGTCCGCGGGCAGCACCTCGTCGAGCACGTGATCGGCCCGCTGGTAGGCCGTCGCCAGCACGAAGTCGCCCAGCTCCTGCCGGTTCCGGAGGCCGCCGCAGTGTCCGATCATGATCATCGTGTCCGGCCGGAGGACGGCGAGGTGGTCGGTGACCGTCTTCGCGTTGGCCGGCCCGACCCCGATGTTGACCAGGGAGACGCCGTCGCCGTCCGGGCGCGGATGGTGGTAGGCGGGCATCTGCACGCCGGCCCGGTCCGGCCGTTCGGCGTCCGGGAAGCGCTCCAGGAACGATTCGACGTGCATCGCGTAGTTGGTGAACAGGACGTGCCGCTGGAAGGACTCGGCGGGCGTCCCGGTGTAGTGCGACAGCCGATCCAGCGACAGCGCCATCCGCTCCGGCCCGAACAGGAACAGCTTCTTGACGCGCAGGTCGAAGCGGTCCTCGTCGAGCGCGGCGAAGAACTCCGGATCGGTGAAGGCACGGGCCGGGCGAGCGCCCCGCGCGGTGACCGTGGCGCCGGCGGCGACCAGGCCGCGCAGCTCGCGGTGCAGGTAGCGGCGGATCGCGCTGGGCCGGGCGAACTCGCCGGAGATCCGCGGGTTGTGCGCCGACCAGGGCCGCACCACCTCCAGCTCGGGGTACCAGCCGTCCCGGTGCACCGCGTCCAGCGCGTCCAGCAGCCGGTCGATCTCCAGGTCGAGCTTGTCCTCGGGGACCGGCGGACGCACCTGCTCCACCAGGGCCGGGGTCATGCGGAGTCCGACCGGTCGGCGGCGGGCTCGGCGTCGGTGCCGCCGTGCGCGTGCAGGTGGCCGGGTGCGACCGCCACCGACGACACCACCTCGAGCAGCCTGCGGGGCAGCCCGTCGGCCAGCCGGTAACGGACCAGCCTGCCGTGCCGGTGCGCGGTCACCATGCCGTGCGCGCGCAGCAGCCGCAGCGCGTGGGACACCGCCGAGTCGCTCATCCCGACCGCCACCGCCAGGTCGGAGACGCAGAGGTCCCCGGCGTGCTGCAGCGCGAGCAGGATGGACAGCCGGTTGACCTCGCCCAGAACGTCCAGGACGGTGGCCGCCTCGGCCACCTTGTCGCCGTCGGACAGCACCGCGACGGCGTCGCAGACCTGGTCCGGGTCGATCACACGAGCGCCGCTGAGTGCCTCCGGAACCTTGTGCACGGCACCGATGCTAGCCCTACGCCGGTGCTCACCCCGCCGCTGCGGCCTTCTTCTCCCGTGCGGCGGCCTTCAGTGCCTTCTTGGTGTCCCGTACCTCGGTCAGTGTCTGCGCGTCGACGACGTCGGCGGCGGAGAGCCGGGTGTCCGCCGCGCCGTAGTCCCCGGCGGCCTCCCGCCAGCCGTCCGGGGTGACGCCGTACTGCTTGCCGAGCAGCGCCAGGAAGATCTTCGCCTTCTGCTCGCCGTAACCCGGGAGGGCCTTCAACCGGCGCAGCACCTCCCGGCCGTCCGGCTCGCCGCGGGTCCAGATCGCCTCCGGGTCGCCGTCCCAGTCCTCGACGATCGCGCGGCACATCTCCTGCACCCGGCGGGCCATCGAGCCGCCGTAGCGGTGGATGGCGGGCGGCGTGGTGGCCAGCGTGGCGAACCCGGCCGGGTCGTGGTCGGCGATCACCCGGACGTCGAGCCCGCCGAGCCGTTCGTGCAGCTTGAGCGGACCGCGGAACGCGACCTCCATCTGGATCTGCTGGTCGAGCAGCATGCCGATCAGCAGCGCCAACGGCTCGCGCTCGAGCAGCGCGTCGGCCTCGGGATCCTGGGCGATGCAGATGCCGGTCATGCCGGACAGGATGGCACGGGACGGCCACGGGACAATGGGGTCGTGCCCCGCTCTCCCCGACCCAGCACCGAACCCGGCCTCGATCCGGGGCAGACCGAGCGCGTGCGCGGCTGCCTGCTCGACGCCGGCTACACCCCGGACGGCGTCCGGGCCCTGCTGGGCCGCGCCGCGCACGACGCGCTCACCCGCGGCGAGCCCGAGCCCGCCGCCCGGGCCAGCCGGGACGGCGACGAGCTCGGCACCCTCGTCCGGCTGTTCCTGCTGGAGGACACCGAGCCCGAACCGGCCGTGACCGCCGCGCTGGGCGATCTCGATCCGCTGCTGGCCGGCCGGATCCTGCGCCGCACGCCGGACGGGATCCGGGCGGCGCTCGACGTCCGGCCCTACGGCGAGGGCCCGGGCGACGACGGCGAGCCGGGCGCGGACTGGTGGGTGGTGTCGGACCTGGACAGTCCGGCCTCTCGGCAGGACCGCGAGCACGTGACCGGGGTGGGCGGGGCGTCGCTGTCACTGGCCGCCGCCGCGGTCCGCCGCCCGGTCGGCTCGCTGCTCGACCTGGGCACCGGCTGCGGCGTGCAGGCCCTGCACGGGTCCCGGCACGCGGTGCACGTGGTCGGCACCGACGTGCTGCCCCGCGCGCTGGCGCTGGCCCGGCTGTCCTGCGACCTGTCCGGGGTGCAGGTGGACCTGCGGGAGGGGCCGTGGTTCGCCCCGGTCGAGGGCGAGCGGTTCGACCAGATCGTGTCGAACCCGCCGTTCGTGCCCGGCCCGGAGCGGATCGACTACGTCTACCGGGACTCCGGGCAGGCCGGCGACGCCGCGCTGGCGGCGCTGCTCCGCGGGCTCCCCGACCGGCTCAACCCGGGCGGGATCGCGCAGCTGCTGGGCTCCTGGCTGCACGTGCGCGGCGAGGACTGGCCGGACCGGGTGCGGTCCTGGCTGCCCGACGGCGTCGACGCATGGGTGCTGCAGCGCGAGGTCGTCGACCCGGCGATGCACGTCGGCACCTGGCAGCGCGACGCCGGGCTGGTCCCGTCCTCGTCGGCCGCCCGGGAGCAGGCCGGTGCCTGGCTGGACTGGATGGCCGCCGAACGCGTCGAGGGCGTCGGGTTCGGCTTCCTGATGCTGCGGCGCACCGACTCCGAGCCCACCGTCGTCGTCGAGGACCTGCCCGGCGAGCTCGGCGAGGGCCTGGGCCGGGAGATGACCGGCTGGCTGGACCGGATCGACTGGCTGCGCGCCCACGAGCGGGACGGCGACCTGCTCGGCGCGACGCTGCTGATCGCCCCGGAGACGGTGCTGGAGAGCGCCTCCGCGGTCGATCCCGGCGGCGGCTGGTCGGAGCTGTCGACGACGGTGCGCCGCTGGGGCGGGCCGGGCTGGGAGCACCAGATCGACGGCCCGGCCGCCGCACTGCTCGCCGGGTGCCGCGGGCACCTGCCGCTGTCCGAGCTGGTCGCGCTGCTGTCCTACGCGCACGACCTGCCCACCGACGCGCTGGTCGCGGCGACCCTGCCCGCGGTGCGCGAGTTCGTCCGGCACGGGCTGCTGCTGCCGGTGGACGGCTGGCCGCATCCGGTCGCGCAGCGGGTGACCGCGGCCGACCCGGCCGGCCCGGTCGGATGAGGGCGGTCGTCGCCCGGGTGCGGCGGGCGTCGGTGACCGTGGAGGACGACGACGGCACCCCGCTGCGGGTGTCCGGCCGGATCGGGCCCGGGCTGCTGGTGCTGCTCGGCGTGCACCGCGACGACGTCGGGAACACCGACCGGCCCGTCACGATGGCCCGGAAGCTGCACGAGCTGCGGCTGCTGCGCGGCGCCGACGGGACCGAGGCGTCCTGCGCAGGCACCGGCGCCCCGCTGCTGGTGGTCAGCCAGTTCACGCTCTACGGCGACACCCGCAAGGGGCGCAGGCCGAGCTGGTCGGCGGCCGCCCGGCCGGCCGACGCCGAGCCGGTGGTGGACGCCGTCGTCGCCGCGCTGCGGGAGCGCGGCGCGACCGTCGGGACCGGCGAGTTCGGCGCGAACATGGCCGTCGAGTCGGTGAACGACGGCCCGTTCACGGTGCTGGTCGAGGTGTGAGCGCCGTGCGGCCCGTGGCCCGCCAGGACCGGGCGTGGGGCCCGTCCGCGGCGAGCAGATCGCGCGACAGGTCAGCGGATCCGCAGGGCCCTCTCACCGGACTCTCAGGTGTGAAGGGGACGATGAGGGCATGATCGCGTCGCTGCTCGGCCTGATACTGCTGATCTTCCAGTTCGTGCTCATCGCGCGGGTGATCGTCGACTGGATCGACGTGCTCGGCTCCGGCCGCGGCGGTGCCGCGCTGGACACCGCACGCCGGATCACCCACGGCGCCACCGAGCCGGTGGTGGCGCCGATCCGCCGCCGGCTGAACACGGTGCAGATCGGGTCGATCGGGCTCGACGTGTCCGTGCTGATCGTGTTCCTGGTGGTGCTGGTGCTGCGGATCGTCGTCGTCCCGCTGATCCCGTTCTGATCGCGGCTACCCGGCCGCGCCCAGCCGCAGTGCGGTGACCCGGCCCTGCGCGTCCAGCGTGGCGCGGGCGAGACCCTCGGCCCGGTCGCCGTCCGGCGTGCTGATGCGCACCGCCCACACCGCGTCGTCCCGGGCGACCTGCTTGCGGGTGGTGTCGATGGCGAACTCGCCGGCCAGGATCTCCCCGACCGCGTCGCCCAGCGGCGAGCCGCCGGGGGCGCGCTCGCGGAACGGCGCGGTGGACCAGAGCCGGGCGCCCGGGGCGATCGCCGCGGCGAGACCGGCGGCGTCCCGCTCGCGGACGGCCCGCTCGAACGCCAGCGCGCCGAGGAAGCGATCAGCCTGCGCCGCTCCGCGCCGCTGCAGCCGCTCCAGGAACACCGCGTCCCGGTTCAGCTTGGACGCCGACCCGAGGATCCGGGACGCGATCACCGAGGACGGCATCTCCAGGATCCGGACGGTGACGTGCCGATACCCCGCCTCCGGCCGCAGCTCGCCGTCGGCGAGCAGCCGGTCGATCGTCTCGATGAACCCCAGCTCCTGGTTCAGCGACAGGTTCCCGGCCAGCGCGTTGCGCCGCTCGGAGATCTCCACCAGGGTCCGCGGCTCGGACCGGATCCGGGACGGGTTGATCTGGATGACCCAGAGCTCGTCGGGGTCGGTGTCGAGCAGGTCCCGCACCGGCGGGTTCTGCGAGAACAGGCCGTCCCAGTAGA
The DNA here is from genome assembly GCF_040645415.1 of Pseudonocardia sp. NPDC046786. Classification (NCBI taxonomy): domain Bacteria; kingdom Bacillati; phylum Actinomycetota; class Actinomycetes; order Pseudonocardiales; family Pseudonocardiaceae; genus Pseudonocardia; species Pseudonocardia sp. NPDC046786. The sequence continues at coordinate 20,248 of NZ_JBEYYF010000003.1, forward strand.
CGCCGCCGTCGGCGTGCACGGCGCGGAACAGGTTCGGGATCGCCGCGGAGGCGAGCACCATCTCGCCGCTGATCGTGTCGGTCCGGCTGGAGAACGCGCGGAACCGGCCGTCGAGCACGTCGACGGCGCCGAGCAGCAGCAGCGGCTCCCGGCCTGCCGGGTCGGCGGCGATCGCGTCGAAGTCGACGTGCCTGCCCAGTAGCTCCAGGAACTGGCGGGTGCCGTCGATCGGGCGCGGGATCGCGTACGGCGTGCTCGCCGGCAGCAGCCCGAGCCCCTGCAGCGCGCCCACCCAGACCATCCCGGCGTTCTGCAGGCGGGCGATCGGGCCGCGCGCGGCGTTGTCCGCCCAGAACGCCTCCAGCGCGTCCGCGGCGGCGGCGCGGTGCTCGGGATCGTCGCCGTGCCGCAGCCGGTCCCAGGCGACGAGCGCGCAGATCGCGCCGCCCGAGGTGCCGGACAGGCCGACGATCTCGGTGCCGTCGAACGCGCCGGTGCGCAGCATCCGGGCCAGCACACCGGCGGTGAACGCGGTGTGGCTGCCCCCGCCCTGGCAGGCGATCGCGATCCGGCGGGGACCAGCGGAAGTGCTCATGCGCCAAGGTCTACCGGCGACCGGCCGGAAGGGACAGGGCCGGATGCCTGCGCGCCGGTCACTCGGACTCCGGGCCGGTGCGGCCCCGCACACGACGGGGCCCCGTCCGGGTGGACGGGGCCCCTTCTGCTGCGCCTGCTCGGCGGGACTACTTCGAGGACGGCCGCGCGGTGCGGGTCGACTTCTGGGCGGTCTCGGCGACCTTCTCGGTGCCGGCCGCGGTGTGCTCGGTCACGGCCTCGGCGGCCCGGCTCGCCTGCTCGGTGAGCTGGTCGACGACCGAGGTGCCGGCACCGACCACGGTGCGGGCGAGCTCGCGCTGGTGACCCAGCAGCTGCTCGTAGAAGTCGAAGACCCGGTCGACGGTGACGCCGGCGTCCGGCAGCTGCGGGCGGGAGCCGCCGGTGAACTGGCCGGCCAGGCCCTGGACGGTGTCGGTCCAGCTGCGGACGGACTCGGTGACGAGGTCCTGCCCGCGCTTGGCGAAGTCGGCGAACTGCTCGGTGGGGGCGCTCATGGCGAACTCCTCTCGTGGAGGTCTGCTCCGGAATGCCGGACGCGGTTCCGCGCCCCGGCCATGCCAGGGAAACTACGCACGATCGTTAAGTATGTCAAGCAAGCACTCAGCTCCGGCCGCGCTCCACGAAGCTCCGGTACACCCCGAGAAGGGCCGCCCGCTGCTCGTCGGACAGCCTCGGATCGACCGCGATCGCGGCCTCGACACCGGGCACCTCCTCGGCGACCGGCGCCGCCGGCTCCGCCTCGGCCTCCGCCGGGTCGCGGACCGTCCAGCCGGCCCGGCTCAGCATCTGGTCGGTGTTGAGGTGCAGCGCGTCCGCGATGGACCGCAGCACCTTCAACGACGGCTGGTGCAGCCCGCGCTCGACCTGGCTCAGGTAGGCGTTCGACACCTTGGTCATCGCCGCCATCTCGCGCAGCGAGAGCTTCGCCATCTGGCGCTGCGCCCGGATGAAACCGCCGAGCGCGTTCACCTGCGCGCTCCAGGCGTCCTCCGCGGCGCGCTGCCCGGCGTCCCGCAGCCCCTCCGCGGCCGACGCGGCATCGGCGCCGTCGGTCCCGGCCCGGCGGTGGCCGTTGCCGTGAGTGGCGGGATCGGTGCCCCGCTGCGCGCGGCTCACCGGCCGGCACCGGCGTGGATCGGTCCGCGCGGCGGGCGCCGGCGCGCGGACGGGAAACGTACGCGGTCCATGGCCGCGCATTGTCCCCGTTGCACGCCCGTTGCGCACCCACCGGCGCGGCGGCACCGGCGCGTCCCGGATCAGCCCCGCAGCACGTACCGGCCCGGCGCGGGCTCCAGCGGGGGGTGCGCGTCGCTGCCGATCCGCTTCGGGGCCGCGATCTCCGGACCGGCGTGCGCGGCGATCCACGGGGTCCAGTCCTCCCACCACGACGCCGTGCGCTCACCCGCGTCGTCGCGCCACTCGTCGGCGGACTCGGGGAGATCGTCGGACTCGCCGAACCAGTGCCGCGACTTCGGCGACGGCGGGTTCACCACGCCGGCGATGTGCCCGGAGTTCGACAGCACGAACCGGACCGTCCCGCCGATCTTCGCGGCTCCCGTGTAGACCGACCGCCACGGCGCGATGTGGTCGGACTCGGCGCAGATCACGTAGCTGTCCTGCCGCACGTCGGCGACGTCGAGCCGCTCCCCCGCCAGCTCCAGCTTGCCCTCGGCGAACCGGTTCTCCAGGTAGAGCGTGCGCAGGTACTCGGTCTGCATCGCCGCGGGCATCCGGGTGGAGTCGGCGTTCCAGCTCAGCATGTCGAACGGCTTCGGGTCCTCGCCGAGCATCCAGTCGTTGACCACGTAGTTCCACACCAGGTCGGTGGCCCGCAGCAGGTCGAAGGTGGTCTTCATGCTCGATGCCGGCAGGTAGCCGTCCTTGCGCATGCTGCGCTCCAGCCGGTTCACCGTCTTCTCGTCGGTGAACACGCCCAGCTGCCCGGGGCCGGTGTAGTCGAGGAGGGTGTTCATCAGGGTCAGCGAGTTGACCGACTGCCTGCCCTTCGCCTCCAGCCAGGCCACCGCAGCCGCCGACAGCGCCCCGCCCAGGCACAGCCCGGCGACGTTCACCCGGTCCTGCCCGGTGATCTCCCGGACGACGTCGAGCGCGGCGACCGGACCCTCCTGCAGGTAGTCGCTCATCGTGACGTCGGCGAGCGCCGAGTCCGGGTTGCGATAGCTGATCATGAACACGGTGTGCCCGTGCTGCACCGCCCACTCCACCAGCGACTTACCCGGCGCCAGATCCATGATGTAGTACTTGTTGATCCACGGCGGGCTCATCAGCAGCGGGATCTCGTGCACCGTGTCGGTCTGCGGCTCGTACTGGATCAGCTCGATCAGCCGGTTCCGGTACACCACCTGGCCCGGGGTGACCGCGAGGTCCTTGCCCACCACGTACTCCCCCGGGGTCACCTGGCGCGGCATCCCCCGGTTCTGGACGGCGTCGCGCAGCAGGTTCCGGGCGCCGCGCACCACGTTCAGCCCGCCGGTGTCGACGATCTTCTTCGGCCACGCCGGGTTGGTGACGATCGAGTTCGGCGGGGCGAGCGCCTCGATCGTCTGGGCGACCAGCCAGTCGAGCTTGCGCCGCGCGACCGGCGAGACCCGGGCGGCCGCGGACAGCTCGGTGAGCCGGTCGGCCAGCAGGGCGTGCTCCTGGCGAGCCAGGTAGTACCAGGCGTTGTCCTCCCAGGCCGGGTCGGCGTACCGCTTGTCGCGCTCCGGCAGCGACGCCGGGCCGGTGGTCGTCCCGCCGACCGCCCGGGACGCCGCGGCGGCGACCGCCCGCGCCGAGTCCAGGCCGAAGCCCAGGCCCGCACGCAGCACCGCGCCCGGGCTGGTGGCGAGCGACTTCGCCGCTTCGCCGAGCGCGCCGCCGAAGCCCACCGGATCGACCTTCGCGGCCACCCCCTCGGGATCGGCCAGCTCGCGCAGGTCGCGCACCAGACCGGCGGCCTGCCGGCGCAGCACCTCCGCCGCGTGACCGGCCTGACTCGCCGGGGTGGCGTCGTTCGCGGGCTCGGGCGTGGTCAGGGGCTGCGTCGTCACTGTTCGCCTCACTCCTGGAGGGCCGGGTGGGTGTCCGTGCGTTCCGCGCGGCCCCGAAAGGGGGTGGCGCGAAAGCGATGTCCCATCGTGACGGGGTACTCACCGGTAGGCAGCACGGGGCGCGCCGGGTCACGTTGAGACCCCTCTCACCTGCGCTTGATAGAGCAAGCACTACTCCTGAGTAGGCCGCTGCTTGCTTGACATACCGAACACGGTTTACCGTTCGGTAACCGGTGAGCCCCGGTCATCAGAGTTGATGGGAGAGGCCCATGAGCACAGCGACCTCGCACGCGAGCTCCCCGACCGGGGAGCGTCGCCCGCACGCACTGCCCGAGACCACCTCGGACGCCGCCCCCGAGAAGGGCGGACGGATCGACCCGCTGCGCTTCCTGATCTCCTACAACGCGCACAACGTCACCAAGGTGGTGACCGAGGTCGGCCGCGCGACCGGCGCCTACTGGATCGACGCCGTCCAGCGGATCGCCAAGCCCGGCGACGCGGCCCGCCGCTCGCTGCTCTGGCTGTCGACGATGGCCGACCGGCGCGAGCCGCAGTGGCACCTGCCGAACGAGATCGCCCTGGCGACCCCGTTCGCGCTGCTGCGCAACTTCACCGAGGCCGAGCACCGGGACGATGCCGTCGTCCCCACCCTGGTGCTGCCGCCGCAGGCCGGGCACTCCTCGACCGTCGTCGACTACTCGCCGCAGCAGAGCCAGCTCGCGATGATCCGCGCCGCCGGCCTGACCCGGCTCTACGCGCTGGACTGGCGGCCCGCGACGACGGCCACCCGCAAGGTCACCATCACCGACTACCTGGAGGTGATCGACCGCTCGATCCGGCGGATGGGCGGCCGGGCCAACCTGGTCGGCGACTGCCAGGGTGGCTGGCTGGCCACGATCTACGCGGCACTGCACCCGGAGCGGGTGAACACGCTGACCCTGGCCGGGGCGCCGATCGACTTCCACGCGGGCGACTCGGTGATCGCCGCCTCCACCAAGCTGATGGCCGGGACGATGGGGATGGCGCCCTACAAGGCGCTGGTCGCGGCGGGCGGCGGGAACATGCCCGGCTCCGCGGTGCTGTCGAACTTCATCTCGATCCAGCCGCAGTCCGAGATCTCCCGCCAGCTGCAGCTGCTGGAGAACATCGACGACCCCACGCACGTCGAGCGGTACCGGGTCTTCGAGGACTGGTTCAAGTACACCCAGGACATCCCCGGCGCGTTCTACCTGTGGCTGGTGGAGAACCTGTTCTGGAAGAACCGGCTGATCGACGGGACGCTGACGGTCGACGGACGGCCGGTCGACATGGCCGCGATCGACTGCCCGCTGCTGATGCTCGCCGGCTCGACCGACCACATCACGCCGGCTCCGCAGCTATTCGCCGCGGCGGACAAGGTCTCCACCCCGGCCGAGGACATCACCTACCGGACGGCCACCGCCGGGCACCTGGGCCTGTTCATGGGCCGGGACGCGCTGCGCCACGACTGGCCGGTGCTGATGGAGACGGTCTACGGGCACTCGGTGCACGAGCCGGCGAAGCGGAGCGGTGGCAAGGCCTCGCGCCGGCGCAGCAGCGTCCGGGCGGTGGCCGACCCGCGGAACACCCCGCGGGTGCCCGCGCCCTGAGGGCTCTCTAAGAGGGCCCTGAGAGAACCGCAACCTCATGTGACCGACGACACGGGCCCCGGCGACGATTTCCTGGTCGCCGGGGCCCGGTCGCGGGAACGATCCACTGCGACAGCGCGTTGGACCCCGTGTAGGGCGATGCGACGAGAACCCACCGTCCCTCGTCGCGCCCGAGCAGGGGAGGAATGCACATGACGGCGACCACGACCGCTGCGGCCGTGCCGACGGCCGAGAACCCGGCCGTTCCCGGCCCCCGCCTCACGACGGAGGCCCCCGCTCCCGGAAGCGTGACCAAGGCCGTGCCCAGTGCCCCGGTCTCCCGGCGCTCCCGGTCGGCCGGCTCGAACCGCGACACCACTCTCACGACCACCGTACCCGGTGCGGCTGCTGCCGTGGCCGAGGATCTGGACGCCCAGAGCCCGGCCGCCGACCTGGTGCGCGTCTACCTCAACGGCATCGGCAAGACCGCGCTGCTCACCGCGGCGGAGGAGGTCGAGCTGGCCCGCCGGATCGAGGCGGGCGTGTTCGCCCAGCACCGGCTGGACACCGCCGCCGCCGACGGCACGCTCGACGAGCTGGACCCGCAGTACCGGCGCGACCTGCGCGCGATCGTCCGGGACGGGCTGCTGGCGAAGAACCACCTGCTGGAGGCCAACCTCCGCCTGGTGGTCAGCCTCGCCAAGCGCTACACCGGGCGCGGGATGCCGCTGCTGGACCTGATCCAGGAGGGCAACCTGGGGCTGATCCGGGCGGTCGAGAAGTTCGACTACACCAAGGGCTTCAAGTTCTCCACCTACGCCACCTGGTGGATCCGGCAGGCCATCACCCGCGGCATGGCCGACCAGGCCCGCACCATCCGGCTGCCGGTGCACCTGGTGGAGCAGGTGAACAAGCTGGCCCGGATCAAGCGCGACATGCACCAGCGGCAGGGCCGCGAGCCCAGCGAGGCCGAGCTGGCCGAGGAGTCCGGGATCCCGGAGCACAAGATCGCGGACCTGCTCGACCACGCCCGCGACCCGGTGAGCCTGGACATGCCGGTCGGCTCCGAGGAGGAGGCCCCGCTCGGGGACTTCATCGAGGACGCCGAGGCCACCGACGCCGAGAACACCGTGATCTCCAGCCTGCTGCACGACGACCTCCGCCGGGTGCTGGCCACCCTGGAGGACCGCGAGCAGAAGGTCATCCGGATGCGGTTCGGTCTCGACGACGGGCAGCCGCACACGCTCGACCAGATCGGTCGCGCCTTCAAGCTCTCCCGGGAGCGGGTGCGCCAGATCGAGCGCGAGGTCATGGCGAAGCTGCGGGTCGGCGAGCGGGCCGACAAGCTGCGCGCCTACGCGAGCTGAGCCGGGCCGGGCACTCCCCCGCCCCGGCACGCCCACGGCAGCTACCCGACGGCCGTGCGGAGCGATCCGCACGGCCGTCGTCGTGTGCGGGGCCTGGCGGTCGGTACAGCTCGGTCCGTACAGCACGGGGCCGCGTCGCACTGGGTGGGACGGCGAGCCGGTGATCATTGGCCGCCGGGGCGCGGGTTGCCTAGGGTCGGGGCATGCCCGGATCCACGACCCACACGTCGTCCGTTCCCGGCCCGGTCACACCCGAGGCGATGCGCGACACGCTCGGTGCGTTCGCCTCCGGGGTCGTCGTCGTGACGGCACAGGGACCGGACGGTCCGATCGGCTTCACCTGCCAGTCGTTCTCGTCGCTGTCGCTGGACCCGCCGCTGGTCAGCTTCTCGCCGTCTCGCGGCTCGTCCACCTGGCCGCGGATCCGGGAGGTCCGCCGGTTCTGCGTGAACGTGCTGGCCGCCGACCACGAGCACCACAGCGCCGGGTTCGCCCGCTCCGGCACGGACAAGTTCGCCGGGGTCAGCTGGACACCGGCGCCGTCCGGTGCGCCGGTGCTCGAGGGGGTCGGCGCCTGGGTCGACTGCACCCTCTGGAACGAGTACGACGGCGGCGACCACACGATCGTCGCCGCCCGGGTCGAGGCGCTGGGCGCCGATCCGCAACGCCTGCCGCTGCTGTTCTACCGCGGCGGCTACCACCTCACCCCGCGGGAGTCCTCGTGAGCAGCATCGTCGGTGTCGTCGCAGGTCCGGAGCCGGGCGGGCGCACCGCCGCCGCGGTCGCCGGGATCCTCGCCGGAGCGGAGAAGGCCGGCGACAGCACCCGGCTGATCGAGCTGTCGCAGACCTCGTCCGAGGACGTCACCGCGGCGTTCGCCGAGGCCGACGCCGTGGTGTTCGGCAGCCCGGTGTACCGGGCCGGGCACACGGCGTCGCTGAAGGCGCTGCTGGAGGCGACCGAGCGCGGCAAGTGGGGCGAGCAGACCGCGCCGCTGCAGGGCAAGGCCGCCGCCGTCGTGCTGACCGGCGCGACCGGCCACCACTTCCTCGCCGTCGACGGGCTCCGCTCCGTGCTCGCCGGCTTCTTCGCGGTGCAGGTGCTCTCCCCCGGCCTGTACCTGGACCACTCCGGCTACGTCGACCGCAACACCCTCACCGGGGACTCCGCGGAGCTGGCCGCGGCGCACGGGCGGGCGCTGTCCGACCTGACCGCCGCGGTGCGGTCCTCGGAGGCGCTGCGGTCGATCACGCCGGTCGTCTGACAGCGGTCCGGCAGGTCCGGCAGGTCAGGCCGGTCCGGCGCGGCCGGCTCGTTCAGCCGCCGCCGGCTCGTTCAGCCGCCGCCGGCGCCGGGGCCGGCCAGCACCCGGGCCGCGCTGCGGTGCCCGGCGGCGGTCGCCGGGACCGGCCGGGCGCCGGCGAGCACCGCGGTCAGGTAGCCCGCCGCGAAGGCGTCACCGGCCCCCGTCGTGTCCCGGACGGTGTCGACCCGTTCCGCCGGGACCCGGGTGGGCGGCCCCGACGTCCACACCCGGGCGGGTGCGCCGCCGTCCTTGATGACCACGACCGTCCGGGGTGGTGCCGTCCCCGGCAGCCCCAGCAGGTCCGCCTCGTCCCGGTTCGCGAGCAGGTGCGCCGGGGCGAGCGCGGCCAGGTCGTCGAGGAACCGCCCGGGCCCGTAGGCCCGCAACACACCGGTCGACGACACGTCCACCGAGACCGCTCCCCCGGCGTCGCGGACCCGGGCGGCCAGCCCGCGCGCGGCCGTCGCGCACGGATCGGCCAGCAGCCCGTAGGCGGGCAGGTGCAGCAGCGTCACCCCGTCGACGACCGACGGATCCGGCAGCGTGTACCCGGCGGCGGCGCCCCGGTCCGGCAGCATCGTGCGCTCGCCGTCCGCGTCGACCAGCACGACCACGCAGCCGGTCGTCCCGTGCCGCTGCACCCGGACGTCCACCCCGCCGCCGGCCAGGTCCGCGACCAGCGCCTCGCCCACCCGGTCCGCGCCGACCCGGCCGAGGAACCGCACCGGCGCGCCGAGCAGCGCGGCGCCCGCGGCGACGTTCGCGGCGCTGCCGCCGCGCCGGCGGAAGATCCGGGCCGGGGTGTCGGTGCCGGGATCGAGCGGGCCGGACGCCCAGACGACGACGTCCTCGACCAGGTCGCCGAGCACCGCCAGCGTCCCCGCGGTACCCGGCACCGGATCAGCCGGCCAGCGCAGCGGCGATCCGGGCGCCGAGCGTCATGTTGTTCCGGTAGACCGCGACGTTCACCTCGAGGCTGCGGTCACCGGTGGCGTCCCGGACCCGCTGCAGCAGGAACGGGGTCGCGTCCTGGCCGGTGATCCCGGCCGCGCCGAGGGCGGCCAGCGCGTCCGCGAGCGCGGCGTCGTGCTCGGCGGGCGACAGCTGGTGCTCGACCGGCACCGGGTTCGCGACCAGCAGCGCGGCGTCCAGGCCGAGCTCGCGGGCCGCCCGCCAGGCGGTCGCCGCCTGCTCCGGGGACTCCACGCGCTGGGTGACCGGATGGCCGGAGTCGGCGACGTAGAAGCCGGGGAACGCGTCCGTCCGGTACCCGGCGACCGGGATGCCGAGGGTCTCCAGCCGCTCCAGGGTGGCCGGCACGTCGAGCACCGACTTCACCCCGGCGCTGACCACGACGATCGGCAGCCGGGCCAGCGCGGGCAGGTCGGCGGACTCGTCGAAGGTGGTCGACGCGCCCCGGTGCACACCGCCGAGGCCGCCGGTGGCGAACACCCGGATCCCGGCCCGGTGGGCGAGGTGCGCGGTCGCCGCGACCGTCGTCCCGCCGGACACCCCGGTGGCCGCGGCCACCGGGAGATCCCGCGCGCTGAGCTTGGCGACACCGGCGTCGCCCGCCAGCCGGTCCAGCTCGGCGCCCGACAACCCGACGACGGCCTCGCCGTCCAGGACGCCGATCGTCGCCGGGACGGCACCGAGCGACCGGACGAGCTCCTCGGCCTCCCGCGCGACCTGCAGGTTCCGCGGCCGGGGAAGGCCGTGCGTGACGATCGTGGACTCGCAGGCCAGCACCGGCCGGCCCGCGGCAAGGGCGTCGGAGACCTCGTGGGCGATCCTCATCGTGATCGACACTAGCGATCGGGCGCCGGGGCCGGGCGCAGGCCGGGTGCCGGCGGCGGGCCCGCCGCCGTCAGGGCACGGGGCTGCGCGCCGCCACCCGGGCACAGACCAGCGCCACGACCGCACCCACGATCGTCGCACCGACCGCGACCAGCACCGCGACGTGCCAGCCGACCAGGAGCTGCGCGGCGGTCTCCCCGCCGGTGGGCGCCGTGAGCACCGAGGTGACGGTCACCCCGATCGCGGCGCCGAGGTAGCGGCTGGTGTTGTTGATCCCGCTGCCGGTCCCGGCCCGGTCCGCCGGGACGGACGCGACGGCCTCCCGGCCCAGGCTCGCGTTCACCACGCCGGTCGCCGCGCCGGTGACGATCAACGATGCCAGGACCACGCCGGATCCGCCGCCGGCGGCCAGCAGGCCGACCTGCCCGCCCGCCATCACGAGCAGCCCGGCACCGAGCCGGACGCTGTCGCCGATCCGCTCGCTGATCCGCCGGGCGAGCAGCGCGGTGACGATGCCGGTGCCGGACCAGCCGAGCAGCAGCAGCGCGGAGACGGCGGGCGGGTCGCCGTGCACCCCGTGCATCAGGGCGGGCAGGTACGAGCTGAGCGAGATGATGCCGAGCCCGGTGGCGAGGCTGGCGACGGTCGCCGCGATCAGCCCGGGATTGCGGAACAGCTCCGGGCCCGCCATCGGGTGCGGCGACCGGAACTGCACGACGACGAACCCGGCCAGCAGCAGCACCCCGGCGACCAGCAGGCCCACGGTGCCGGCGCCGACCGGCAGCCGGCGCGCCTCGGTCAGGCCGGCCAGCAGCACGGCGAGCCCGGCGGCCAGCAGGACCATGCCGGGGAGGTCGACCGGGCGCGGGCGGGCGGCCGAGGACTCGACGAGCAGCGACCGGGCGGCGACCGCGAGCAACACCGCCGCGACCGCGATCAGCAGGTAGAGCCACCGCCACGGCAGCACACCGGCGAGCAGCGGGCCGGCGGCGATCCCGGCGGCCAGCGCGGCGCCCCACAGGCCGGTCGCCCGGGCGCGTTGCGGGCCGGGTGGCAGCGCGTGCCCGATCAGCGCCAGGCTGCAGGCGATCATCGCGGCCGCGCCGACACCCTGCCCGATCCGGCCCGCGACGAACCCGGCCGTGCCGGTGGCGAGCGCACCGCCGGCGGAGGTCAGTGCGAGGACGGCGGCGCCGGTCACGAAGGTCGCCCGCCTGCCGAACCGGTCCGCGAGGGTGCCTGCGGTCAGCAGCAGCGCGGTGAGCCCGAGGCTCATCGAGCTGAGGATCCAGGACCGCCCGGAGGGGCCGGTCCCGAGATCGGCCGAGATCGCCTCCAGGGTCGCGAGCGGGGCGGTGTAGGAGATCAGCGCGAGGGTCGTCCCGAGGGCCGCCACCGCCACCGTGCGTCGCGCCACGCGTTCCCCTCCCCGACCGATGAGCCGAGCCGACCGTACGCCCGGGCGCACGCGGTGGGACCTCACCGGGTGGCCGGGCTCAACCGGGCAGCCCGAGCAGCGCCGGGAGATCGGCCACCGAGTCGATGACGGCGTCCGCGCCGGCCGCCCGCAGCCGGGGCTCGCCGTGCGCTCCCCCGCGGACGCCGATCACCAGTCCGGCCCCGGCCCGGACCGCGGCGTCGATGTCGGCGGTGGCGTCCCCGGCCACCGCCACCTGCGACGCCGTGCAGCCGGTCCGGCGGATGGCGGCGTGCAGCAGGTCGGGCTCCGGCAGGCCCCGCCCGTCGACGTCGGCGGGTGAGAGCAGCAGGTCCACCCGCGCCCCGAAATCCAGGGCGACGACCAGCCGGTCCCGCAGGTCCGGATCGAAGCCGCAGATCACGGCGATCTTGAGGCCGGCGTCGTGCAGGGCGTCGAGCGCCTGCGGCGCGCCCGGGACCGGGCGGACCCGGCCGTCGTCCGCGGCGGCGGTCAGGTACTCGGTGAACGCCGAGTGTGCACGCCGGGCGCGGTACATGTCGCCGTCGAGCAGCTCGCCCAGGACGGTGATCGCGGACCGGTCCATCGTCGAGCGGGCCTGCCGGTCCAGCGCCGGGTAGCCCGGGCCGTCCACCCGGACCCGGGCCGCGCGCAGTCCGGCCCGCAGCGCCGCGAGGACCAACCCGTCGTCGGCCATCGTGGTGCCTGCGAGATCGAGGACCGCGAGTTGCACGGGGGAACTCCAACGTCCCCGGGTGTCCGGCGGGCGACCTCGACCTGACGCCGCGGTGAACCGGCCCGGTCACTCCGGGGCGGCGCCCGCACCGCGCGCGGTCACCAGAGCTCGCCGTCGCGCCAGTCGCAGATCAGCGGCACCGCCGGGTCCAGCGGCGCGTCCACCGGCAGGACGTGCACGCTGCCGGCCTCGTCCGGGGTGGCGACGACACCGTCCGGGGTGACCGCTGCCAGCGGTCCGCGCCACAGCTGCCAGCCGCGCCTGCGGTAGAGCGGCGCGGCGCGCTCGGAGGCGCCGAGCACGCCGAGCCGGTAGCCGCCGCGGACCAGCCCGTCGACGACGTCCATCAGCTCGCCGCCCAGCCCCTGCCGCTGCCGGGACGGGTGCACGGCGACCGCCTCGACGTAGCCGGTGCGCAGCGCGACGCCGCCGTGCAGCACCCGCCGGAGCACCACGGCGGCATGCCCGAACGGTGCGTCCGGCGGGCCCGCCAGCACATGCAGGCCGCCGAGCGCGTGGTCCCAGGACGCGTCGTCGAAGTCGTCGAACGCCGCGTCCAGCAACCCGCGCAGCCCGCGCAACCCGTCCTTCCCGAGGTCGGCGGTCGGCAGGACGCGGAGATCGGCACGCACGCCGCGATCCTTCCGCAGTCGGCGCCGCGCCGCCGCCCCTCGTCGTCCCGCCACGTCCGGGGCCGGTCACCCGTTACCGTGCTCCGATGACCACCATGACCCGGCCCGGCCCGGCCCGGCCGTTGCGGGCCGACGCGGCGCGCAACCACCGTCGGATCGTCGAGGCCGCGGCGGCCGCGTTCGAGTCCGACGGCCCGGACGTGGCGCTCGAGGAGATCGCACGCCGGGCGGGCGTCGGGGTCGCGACCCTGTACCGCCGTTTCCGGACCCGGGACCAGCTGATCCGCGCGGTGCTGGAGGAGGTCTTCGCCGACGAGATCGAACCGACCGCCGCGGCCGGCACCGACGACCCGTGGGCCGACCTGGCCGGGTCGCTGTCCCGCGCGGTCGAGGCGATCGCCGGCCGCCGCACGATCCTGCGGCTCGCCCGCGAGGCGGGCGCCTTCGACGTGGAGTCGGTGCAGCGCTACGGCCGGACGCTGAACCGGCTGCTCGACCGGGCCCGCGACGCCGGTGCCGTCCGGCCCGAGCTGACCGCCCGCGACCTGTCGGCGCTGCTGGTCATGGCGCTCGCCGTCGCCGAGGGCGCGGAGGGCGCCGGGGACACCACCGGCGAGGACCGGCGCCGCTATCTGGCCCTGCTGCTCGACGGGCTGCGCCCGGGCCACCCGCCGCTGCCCGCCGCCGGGTAGCGCGCCACGGCAACGATCGAATCTCGCCCGCTGTACTCGGCCACAGGTGTCGGGTTACGGTCACCGGCGTCCGCTCGGCAACGGCGCCGGGCGGATGCACCCACTCCCCCGCACCGCTCCCGGGTCAGCCGTCCGTGAACAGCTCCGGATGCAGCCGACCGGCCAGCGTGCGCACCGCGTCGGCGTTCCGGATGCCGGGGCTCACCTCGGCGAACGTCGTCGTGAAGACCTTGCCGTCCCGGACGGCGGGCACCGTGGCGAGCGCCGGGTCGTCGCGCAGCCGCTGGGCCAGCGGCTCCGCGGACTCCGGGCCGGCGTCGATCCCGCAGCAGGCCGGGATGACGACGACGTCCGGCCGGGCCGCGATGATCCCCTCGGGGCCGACCGTCCGCTGACGACCGGCGACCTCCGGGAACGCCTGGGTGCCGCCGGCCGCCTCGATGATCGTCGTCGCGACGTCGCCGGTGCCGAACACCCGCAGCTCGGTGCTGCCCGCCGGGGCGTTCAGCATCGCGACCCGGGGTCGTGCGGTGACCCCGTCGAGCCGCTCGGCGACGTCGGCCAGGGTGGCCTGCATCCGGCCGGTCAGCTCGGCGGCGCGGTCCTCGGCGCCGAGCAGCCGCCCGAGATCGGTGAGGTCGCGCTGCACGGCGTCGAGCGAGACGTCGTTGGCGGCCAGCGACTCCTGGGTGCCGCCGTCGGCGGCCGGGCAGAACGAGCTGAACAGGAACGTGTTCATCCCGGTCCCGGCCAGGTCGGCGCGGGTGCCGAGGCCCTCCCGGGTGAACGCGCCGGTGAACCCGGAGACCACCAGGTCCGGTGCGACCCGCAGGACCTCCTCCCGGGACGGGTACTCGTCCGGCCAGTGGACGGGCCGGTCGGTCTCCGGGTGGAACTCGCCGGCCAGCTCGGGCAGCAGCGGGTTGTCGAGGTAGGCCGCGCCGGCCAGCCGGTCGGCCGCGCCGAGCGCGAGCACCGCCTCCACCGCGTTGTGGAACATCGCGACGATCCGCTCCGGGCGCTCGACCGGGACGTCGACGTCGCAGTTGCGGATCGTCCCGGCGGCCGGCTGCTCCGCCGGGACGTCCGGTTCCGGTCCGGCGGCGCAGCCGGCGAGCAGGGCGGGCACGAGCGCCAGCGCCGCGATCAGCGACGCGGCCGGGATCCGGCGGGAGCGGGGCACCGGGACACGCTAGCCCGCACTCCCGCCGGGGTCGACATCTGTGCAGTCGTTCAGTCGTGATTCACAGCGTCTGCTGCAGCCGCTCCGCGAGGAGCCCGACGAACCGGGACGGATCGGGCAGGTCACCGCCCTCGGCGAGCAGCGCCATGCCGTGCAGCAGCTCGGCCGTCCCGCTCTCGTCGCGGCCCGCCGCCTGGGCGTCGCGCAGTCCGGTGACCAGCGGGTGCGACGGGTTCAGCTCCAGGATCCGCTTCACCTTCGGCGGCTCCTGGCCCATCGCCCGGTACATCTTCTCCAGGGTCGGGGTCATGTCGAACTCGTCGCCGACCAGGACCGCGGGCGAGGTGGTGAGCCGGGACGACAGCCGGACCTCCTTGACGTCGTCGGCGAGCACCCCGGCCATCCACTCGCAGAGCCCGCCGAACTCGGCCTGCCGCTGCTGCGCCTGCTCCTTCTCCTCGTCGGTCTGCAGGTCCACCTGGCCCTTGGCGATGGAACGCAGCGGGGTCCCGCCGAAACCGTCGACGGTGTCCACCCACACCTCGTCGACCGGGTCGGTGAGCAGCAGGACCTCGTAGCCCTTCTCGCGGAACGCCTCCATGTGCGGCGAGGACTCGATCGCGCTGCGCGAGTCGCCGGTCATGTAGTAGATCGCGTCCTGGCCCTCGCGCATCCGCTCGACGTAGGCGGCCAGGCCGGTGGGCTCCTCGCCGTGCGTGCTGAGGAACGACGACACCCCGAGGATCGTCTCCCGGTTGTCGGCGTCGGAGAGCAGCCCCTCCTTGAGCGCCCGGCCGAACTGCTCCCAGAACGTCGCGTACTTCTCCGGCTGCTCGTCGCGCAGCGTGCCGATGGTGGACAGCACCTTCTTGACCAGCCGCCGGCGGATCGCCGAGATCTGCCGGTCCTGCTGGAGGATCTCCCGGGAGACGTTCAGCGACAGGTCCGCGGCATCGACGACACCCTTGACGAACCGCAGGTACTCGGGGACGAGCGCCTCGCAGTCGTCCATGATGAACACCCGGCGGACGTAGAGCTGGACGCCGCGGCGGGCGTCGCGCATGTAGAGGTCCATCGGCGCGACCTTCGGCAGGAACAGCAGCGCCTGGTACTCGAAGGTGCCCTCGGCGGCGAGCCGGATCGTCTCCAGCGGCTCCTGCCAGTCGTGGCTGACGTGCCGGTAGAACTCGGCGTACTCCTCCTCGGAGACGTCGCGCTGCGGACGGGCCCAGAGCGCCTTCATCGAGTTGAGGGTCTCCGGCCCGGCCCCGTCGCCCTCGCCCTCGCCGTCGCCCTCGGCCGGCATCCGGACCGGCCAGGTGATGAAGTCCGAGTAGGTCTTCACCGTGCGGCGCAGCACGGTGCGGTCCGCGAAGTCGTGCAGCTGGTCCTCGGCGTCGGACGCCTTGAGGTGCAGCGTGACGGCGGTGCCCTGGGGCAGCCCCTCGGCCGGTTCGATCGTGTAGGAGCCCTCGCCGTCGGACTCCCAGCGGACGCCCTCGTCGGTGCCCGCCTTGCGGGTGGTCAGCACCACCCGGTCGGCGACCATGAACGCCGAGTAGAAGCCGACCCCGAACTGGCCGATCAGGTTGCGCTCGGAGGCCGAGTCGCCCTCGGCCTCCTTCAGCCGGGCGAGCAGCTCTGCGGTGCCCGACTTCGCGATCGTGCCGATCAGCTCGACGACCTCGTCCCGGGTCATGCCGATGCCGTTGTCGCGGACCGTCAGGGTGCGCGCCTCCGGATCGGGGACCAGCTCGATGTGCAGGTCGGACGTGTCGGCGCCGAGATCCTTGTCCTGGTAGGCGGCGAGCCGGACCTTGTCCAGCGCGTCCGAGGAGTTCGAGATCAGCTCGCGCAGGAACACGTCCTTGTTCGAGTAGATCGAGTGGATCATCAGCCGCAGCAGCTGGCGTGCCTCGGCCTGGAACTCGATCGTCTCCGTGCTCACGTCGGTCCTCTCTTCCCTGGTGCTGCCGTGTGCCCCGGTGCGGGTGACCCGATTCTGCCGAACCCGCCGGCGTGATTGACATCCCGTCCGCCTTGTCGCGGCCGGACCTCCCGGCCAAGATCGTTGCTCGCCGGAATCCCGACCGAGGAGGCACCGTGCGCATGGCAGCGGTCGCGTTGTGCGCCACCCTGGCACTCGGCGTGGTCGCCGGCTGCGCGGGGACGCCCCCCGGCGGCACGGCGGGCGGAGGAGGAACGGTGGACCTGGATCTCGACCGGACGGACCTGGCCGGGCTGGAGGCGGCGATGGCGGCCGGCCGGCTGACCTCCGCCCGGCTGACCACCTTCTACACCGATCGGATCGCCGAGCTGGACCCGCAGCTGCGCGCGGTCGTCGCCGTCGACCCGACGGCGGCGGCGCAGGCGGCCGAGAGCGACCGCAGGCGCGCCGCCGGGGAGCCGCCCCGGCTGCTCGAGGGCATCCCGGTGCTGGTGAAGGACAACACCTCGACCGGGCCGCAGCTGCCCACCACGGCCGGGTCCACCGCGCTCGCCGGGTCCCGCCCGCCGGCGGCCGCGATCGCCACCCGGCTGCGCGAGGCCGGTGCGGTCCTGCTCGGGAAGACCAACCTGTCGGAGTGGTCGAACTTCCGGTCCGGCCGCTCGAGCAGCGGCTGGAGCGCGGTCGGGGGGCTGACCCGCAACCCGCACTCCCCCGGGCGGACCGCCTGCGGGTCGAGCGCCGGCTCGGCCGTCGCGGTGGCCGCCGCCCTCGCCCCGGTCGCGATCGGCACCGAGACCGACGGCTCGATCGTGTGCCCCGCCGCCACCAACGGGATCGTCGGGATGAAGCCGACCCTGGGCACCGTGTCGCGCAGCGGCATCGTGCCGATCTCGGCGGAGCAGGACACCGCGGGCCCGATGGCGCGCTCGGTCGCCGACGCCGCCCGGGTGCTCGCCGCGATCGCCGGACCCGATCCCGCCGATCCGGCGACGGCGCAGGCACCGGTCCCTCCGCTGCCGGCCACACCGGCGGCCCGGGACCTCGACGGCGTGCGGCTGGGTGTCCTGCGGGTCGCCGAGGGGGCCAGCCCGGAGACCGACGCCGCGTTCGCCGCCACCCTGCGGACCCTGCGCGACCGCGGCGCCGTGCTCGTCGATCCGGTGGAGCTGCCCGGCAGCGCCGACGCCGCCGGGGCGGAGCTGACCGCGCTGGTCACCGAGTTCGCCCGGGACATCGACGCCTACCTGAGCTCGCCCGGCGTGACCGGCCCGGCCTCGCTGGCCGAGCTCGTCGAGTACAACCGCCGGCACGCCGACGTCGAGATGCCGCACTGGGGCCAGGAGCTGTTCGAGGCGGCACTGGCGACCGGCGGCGACACCGGCCGCGCCGACTACCGGGCGGCGCGCGACACCGCGACCACGCTGAGCCGCCGCGACCTCGACGCCGCGCTCGCCGGGCACCGGCTGGACGCCGTGATCGCCCCGACGAACAGCCCGGCCTGGCCGGTCGAGCTGGGCGCGGGCGACGACTTCGTGCTGGGCAGCTCGGGTGCGGCCGCGATGGCCGGATACCCGAACATCACCGTCCCGGCCGGCGGTGCGCCGGACGACGACGGCGGGACCCTCCCGCTGGGCGTCTCGCTGATCGGCCCGCGCTGGGGCGACGCCGAGCTGCTCGCACTCGCGGCGGCCGTCGAGGCCGCGCTGCCGGAGCGCGTCCGGCCGCCGCTGCCGGCGGCGGTGCTGCCCGCCGACGGCTGACCGCGCGGGCGCCGGTACCGTCGGGACGGAACCGCCGTATCCCTCCCGAACCGGACGGACCGCTCGTGAGCCCGACCCGCACACCCGCGCGACGCGTCGTCGCCGTGCTGCTGCTGTCGCTGTTCGCGGTCCTCGCCCCGGTCGCGGGGCCCACCGTGGCCGAACCGGCACCGGCGCCGACGACGGTGCACAGCGAGTTCGCGCCGAGCGCGTCGGCGCCGCAGTCGGCGCTGCCCGGCCGGGCCGCCCCGGGCGGCCCCGGCTCGGCGCCGGACGACAGCACCGTGCACGGGCATCCCGGACCCGCACTGGACGCGCTGGTCCTGGCGCTGCCGGAGGTCGCCGCGGACGGCGCGACGCCGGACCGGGACCCCACCACCGGGCCCGAACCGGGGCACCGGACCCCGGCCGATCCGCGCGGGCCGCCCACGGCCTGATCCGCGGCCGCCCTCCCGGATCGCCTCCGGCTCGCACCCCGCGTGCCGGAGCCGGGTCCGGGCCGGCGCGACGCGCACCCGCCCGCCGCCCCTCCCCCGTCCCACACCGGACGCTCCCCCGAGGATCCCCGTGCAGCAACGACCCGTGCTCTGGCGCTCGCTGATCGCGCTCGCCGTACTCGTCCTGTCCTCCGTCATCGCGCTGACCACCGCCCCCACCCTGGGCCTGGACCTGCGCGGCGGCACCCAGATCGTGCTGGAGACCCGCGACACCGAGGAGGTGGCCGCCGACGCCGAGGCCACCGACCGGGTGCTCGAGGTGCTGCGCGGCCGGATCGACGGTCTCGGCGTCGCCGAGCCGAGCCTGGCCCGCTCCGGCGAGAACCGGATCATCGTCGAGCTCCCCGGCCTCACCGACCCGGCCGAGGCCGCCGAGACACTCGGCCGGACCGCCCAGCTGACCATGCATCCCGTGGTCGGCCTCGGCGTGCCCGGCGAGGACCAGGCCAACACCGACGAGGAGGGGCAGCCGCTGCAGCTCGGCCCGCCCGCGCTGGCCGGTGAGCTGATCGGCTCGGCGATGTCGGCGCCGAATCCGCAGGGCGTCGGGCACGTCGTCGACGTCCGGTTCGAGGGCGAGGGCCCCGCCCGGTGGCAGGCGCTCACCGGGCAGGCGGCGTGCAACCCGCCCGGCGACCCGCAGCGCCGGGTCGCGATCGTGCTCGACGACCAGGTCATCTCCTCGCCGCAGGTGCACGAGACCATCCAGTGCAACATCGGCATGGTCGGCGGCCAGACCCAGATCAGCGGCAACTTCTCGCCGGAGCAGGCGTCCGAGCTGGCCGTGCTGATCGAGGGCGGCGCGCTGCCGGTGCCGGTCGAGATCATCGAGCAGCGGACCGTCGGCCCGACGCTCGGCGCCGACGCCATCGAGGCCAGCGCGCTGGCCGCGATCATCGGTTCGGCGCTGGCCGGTGCCTTCCTGATCGTGGTGTACCGGCTCGTCGGCCTGGTCGCCGTCGTCGCGCTCGGCGGGTACGCGCTGACCGCCTACGCGGTGCAGACCGGGCTCGGCGCGACACTGACCCTGCCCGGCCTCGCCGCGTTCGTGCTCGCCGTCGGTATGGCGGTGGACGCGAACGTGCTGATCGCGGAACGGTCGCGCGAGGAGTACGCGGTCAAACCACGCCTGGAACGCGCGTCGGAGAACGGCTACAAGAACTCGCTGTCCGCGGTCGGCGACGTCGCCGTCACCTCGCTGCTGGCGGCGGTGCTGCTGTTCGGCCTGGCCTCCGGGCCGGTCCGCGGATTCGGCGTCACGCTCGTCATCGGTGTCGTGGTGTCGCTGTTCTCGGCGCTGGTGCTGTCCCGGCTGCTGACCCTGGCCGTGCTGAAGATCCCCGCGGTGCGGCGCCGGCCGAAGATCACCGGTATCGCCGCCATCGGCCCGGTCCGCCGGAAGCTGGAGGCCCGCGATCCCGGCTTCCTGCGCAACCCGGGCAAGATCCTGGCCGTCGCCGGCGCCGTGCTCGTGGTCGCCGTCAGCGGGCTGTTCCTGCGCGGCCTCGAGCTCGGCGTCGAGTTCACCGGCGGCCGGCTGGTCGAGTTCACGACGACCGACGACATCACCGTCGAGCAGGCGCGCGACGCCGTCACCGCGGCCGGGTTCCCGAACCTGTCGGTCACCGCGACCGGCGACGGCGCGATCGGCCTGCGGGCCGGCGAGCTCGACGACGCCGGTGTGGCCGCGCTGCGCGAGGCCGTCGGCAGCGCGGGCGGCGGCGCCGAGGTGCTGCGCGACGAGATGATCGGGCCGAGCCTCGGCGCCGAGCTGGCCCGCGGCGGCATCATCGCGCTCGGCGTCGCGCTCGCCGCGCAGTTCGTCTACCTGGCCTACCGGTTCCGGTGGACGCTCGGCGCCGGCGCGGTGGCCGCGCTGTTCACCAACGTGATGGTCGTCGTCGGCGTGTTCGCCTGGACCGGCCGGACCGCCGACGGCGTTTTCCTGGCCGCGCTGCTCACCGTGATCGGCTACTCGGTGAACGACACCGTCGTCGTGTTCGACCGGGTGCGCGAGCACTGGGCGCAGCGGGCGAAGGAACCCTTCCACCGGGTCGTCGGGTCCGCGGTGCTCTCGACCCTGCCCCGGACGGTCAACACCGGCATCTCCACCCTGACGATCCTGGTGATGCTGCTGGTGCTCGGCGGGGCGACGCTCGCCGACTTCGCGCTGGCGCTGATCGTCGGCATCGTGGTCGGCACGATCTCGACGATCGTGGTCGCCGGCCCGGTCTCGATCCTGCTGCAGCGCCGCTGGGGCGGGATGCCGCCGCGGGTCGGGAAGTCCAAGCAACCGGTCGGCAAGGCGGGCCGGCGGAACCCGTCGCGGGCGGACCGGGCCCGCACCCGCAACTCCGACGGCGCCGTCGTGTGATCCCCGCGCGGGGGTCGCGCCCGGACCGGGCGTGACCCCCGCGCCTCACCCCGACACCGATCGGTCACCGCGGGCCAGCCGCTCGCCGCAGCGCTCGATCCCGGACCGGATCATCGCGCCGTAGCCGTCACCGGGGAGCGCGTCGACGCGCTCCGCCGCCTGCCCCAGGTGCCGGTGCGCCGCCGCGTCGTCGCCGAGCCTGCGGTGCACGTCGGCCAGGTTGAGGTGCAGCGACGGGTAGAAGCCGGCGATCCGCAGCGACGGATCGAGGCCGCGGGCCCGCTCGTCGGTGACCTCGCCTGCCGCGGCCAGCGCGCGCTCGTCCCACCGCAGCTCCTCGTGCACGTCGCCCGCCACATCGGCGGCATAGTGCGCCAGGATGCACCGGTACAGCGGGTCGCCCGCCGGACCGATGCGTTCCCAGAGCGCGGCGAGCAGGCCCCGCGCGGCCGCCGGATCGCCGGCTCGGCCCACCTCCACCGCTGCGGTGATCTCGGCCATCGTGGGGTCGCTCCCGGTCATCGCGCGCTCCTCGTCGTCGGTGTGCGCCGATGATGGCGCGCCCCACCGACAGTTCCGCGATCCAGGACAGCGCCTGACCGGGTTCGGCGGCACGGTCGGCGGTGTGCAGCTGCAGATCGCGTTCGACGCCGCCGACCCGCACGCGCTGGCCCGGTTCTGGGCGGCCGCCCTGGGGTACGAGATCGAGGACCACACCGCGGTCGTCGACGGGCTGCTGGCCGCGGGGCGGATCACCGAGGCGGAGACCGTCGCCGACGGCGACCGGCGGGCCTTCCGGGACGTCGCCACCTGCCGGGGTCCCGGGCCGCGGATCTTCATCGCCCGCGTGCCGGAGCCGAAGACCGCGAAGAACCGCGTCCACCTGGACCTGCAGGTCGGCCCGGACGCCGCGCCCGCCGAGGTGGCCCGGCTGGTGGCGCTCGGCGCCGCGGTGCTGTGGACGACGTCCGACCGCGGCCCGGTCACCACCACACTGCGCGATCCCGAGGGCAACGAGTTCTGTGTGTCCTGATCAGCCGGGCTCCAGGTCGTAGGTCCGGTTCCCCACCTGGATCAGGTCGACCGCGGACACCAGGCCCGCGGTGCCGCCGCCCTGGTTCACCCCGGCCGCGTACCCGGTGGCCTGCGGATACGTCTCGATGATCTGGTCCAGGGTCCGGCGCTCACCGCCGGCCACGCACTCCCGGTAGGCGTCCGCCGCGCCGACCTGCCGGATCAGGCAGAAGGTGCCGGAGCCGACGTCGTAGCGGGTCCACTCCCCGGCCGGCGCCGGTTCCGGGACGTAGCTCAGCACGTGCAGGTCGCGCGGCTCCAGGTTCCCGCCGTCGATGTCGACCGCGATCTGGAACGACGGCATCGCCGTCCCCGGCGACGCCGGGTCCCGCACCGCCCAGTAGCTGCTGGACCGGAACCGGCCGAGCGGGCCGGCGATCTCGTCGGTGCCGAACTGGATCCGGTCGTCGTCGCCGGGGGTGCGCAGCTCCAGCGCGCCCGTGCCGCCACCGGGCGGGGCGCCGAGCCGGGAGGTGAACCCGCGGCTGCCCGCGCCGCGGTCGTAGGTCCCGGCGAACTGGTTCGACGACGCCGGGGTGACCACCACGGTGCCGGACGGGCCGAACGGGTCGAACGCCAGTGCCGGATGCAGCGCCCCCGCCGTGACCAGGGCGGCGAGTGTCGCCGCGGTCGCCGCCAGTACGTTCCGTCGCCCTCGGCGCATGCGTCCCCCTCCACTCGCCGTGTCCTGCCCAACGAGCGGGACGGCGGGGGGTTACCGGCGGTTCACGGGCGGGCCGGTGGCCCGCCGTCGGTGCCGCCGGTGCCGTCGGTGCTGTCGGGCGGTCCGGGATCGAACGGTGACATCGTCCCTCCGCCCGGCGCCCACGCGTCGAGGAAGCCCTGCTGGGCATCGAGATCGACCAACTCCACCCGCGCCCCGACCCCGGTCAGGCGGTGGTAGGTGAAGGACCTGCCGTAAGGGCAGCCGTCGAAGTCGACGGGAGCTCCCCTGCGCACGAGCAGGTTCCGGTCCCGGCGGACGTCGGAGGACCAGTATCCGATGTGGTCGAACCGGGACCCGGTCTCCGTGACGTCCCAGGGACTCCCGGGGGAGCCCTCGATGACCTCGAAGAACGGCGGCCCGGCGGTCGAGAACACGATCCGGCAGGACCAGTCCCCCAGGCTGCCGTCCCGGATCGGGTTCCATTCCACTCCGAGCACGGCGGCGAGTTCCCCGGTCGCCGCCTCGATGCTCCGTACGGCGAAGCAGAGGGGGTAGGAGCCGCCCATGCCGTTGATCCTGGCAGCGGATCCGGCGCCCGCCCAGGCCCCGCCGCGCACTGCCCCCCGACGAGCGCGCCCGGGGCCCCACCCCGCGGGCGTCACGCCGGACCGGGCACACGCCCGTGACCTGAACCGCCGAGATGCGCGTGAGCGCGAGAAGCCGACCTCTGCGCAACACTGGTGCGCATCTCGGCGGTGCGGTCAGGCGGGGACGGCGGTACGGATGATGCGCGCCAGTTCGTCGCGGGTCGGTCCGTCGGACGGGGCGGGGCGCCAGCCGGAGTCGTAGACCTCCCTCGCCAGCGGTTCGGCGGCGGCCAGCGCGGACGGGCCCGCGGTCATCGCCAGGTAGTCCCCGCAGAACGCGCCGATCCGCGGATCGGCCTCGGCCGCGGCCAGCACCAGGCTCGACGAGAGCGGGCCGTCCGGGACGTCCGCGCCCGTCCAGAGCAGGCGGGTGCACGCGTCGGACCGGACGTGGTCGTCCACCCAGGGCCGCATCTCGGCGTCGCACCACGCCCCGAAGTCCCCGGGGGCGCCCCGGTCGAGGAGCCGGAGCAGCTCCCGGGCCTGCATCATCGTGGTGGCGAGGCCGCGGCCGAACATCGGCGTGGTGGTGCAGACGGCGTCCCCGGCCAGGACGAGGCCGTCGATCCCGGGCTGGGGCCGGTACCGGTTGTGCAGCCGGCCGCCGGGCAGCACGGGTGTGATCGGCGCGGCGCGGTCCGGGTCGGTCCAGTCGTCGAGACCGGGGACCGCCCGGCAGGCGGCGTCGAACGCGGCGTCGTGCCGCAGGTCGCGCAGCGTCCCCGCCGGCCGGACCAGCAGCACCGAGAAGATCCCGGCCTCGTACCGGAAGACGACCACCTGGTACCCGTCGGGATCGGCCTGCCAGGCCAGCGGGTTCGTCATCGGGCCGGGGCCGCCGGATCGTGCAGCCGGTACTGCCTGCTGACGTAGGCGATCCCGGTGTCGCCCGCCGGCGCCGGCGCCGGTCCGTAGGCGCGGGTCGCCCGACCGGACCGCCCGGACGCGTCGATCACCAGGTCGGACGGCAGCACCGCACCGTCCACGACCGGGCCGAGGGCGCGGCCGTCGGCGATCGCGACGGCGTCGACGTGCCCCTGCCGGACGGTGAACCCGGGCTCGCGCACCACGACCGCCCGCAGGGCGCGCTCGAACGTCTCGCGGCGCGAGCGCATGCCGCCGGACACGCGGCGCCCGTCCGGCAGGGTGAACGTGATCGGCTCCGCTCCGGCGGCCAGCCACGCGTCGTACGCCTCGGGGAGCTCGGCCCGCAGCGCCGCGCCGACCTGCGGGCGGACCCCGTGCGGATGGTGGAACTGCATGACGCCGCGCCGGTCCCAGCGCCCGTCGGCGGCCGGGCCGCCGTCACGGTCGACGGCGACGACCGCATGCCCGCGGCGCGCCAGCGCGGCCCCGAGGAACAGGCCGGCCGGACCGGCACCGATGATCGAGATCCGCACGACGCCTCCCGTATTATGACTGCACTCAGAGTGCACTGAAAGGTGGCCGATGTCGAGGACGTACCGCTCGGACCTGCGCGACGAGCGCGCGCGGGCCACCCGGCGAGCCGTCGTCGCGGCCGCCGCCGGCCTGTTCGAACGCGACGGGTACGCGGCCACCACCCTCGACGCGGTCGCCGCCGCCGCCGGGGTGAGCCGCCGGACCGTGGTCAACGCCGCCGGGGGCAAGCCCGCGCTGCTGTCGCTGGCCTGGGACTTCTGCCTGGTCGGCGACGACGAGCCGGTCCCGATGGCGGACCGGCCCGAGGTCCGGCGGATCGTCGCCGCCACCGACCCCGCCGAGGCGCTGCGCCTCTGGGCCGGGATGACCGTCGGCGTGCAGCAGCGCGCGGCGGCGCTCGGTGCCGTGATCGACGCGGCGGCCGACGTCGACGCCGACGCGGCCGCACTGCGGACGAAGGCCGAGACCGAACGGCTCGCCGGGGCGCGGGCGTTCGCGACCCACCTGGCATCGCTGGGCGGGCTGCGCACCGGGTTGTCCGTCGACGACGCCGCCGACCTGATCTGGACGCTGAACGACGGCGCGGCCTACCGTCGCCTCGTCGGGCTGCGCGGGTGGTCGGTCGCCGCGTACCGGGACTGGCTGGAGCGGGTCGCCGCGGCGAGCCTGCTCGGGGCGCGCGGGACGCCGTGAGCCGGGGCGCACCCGGCTTCGGCGCGTGCGGCCGCTACCGGCCGAAGTCCGGCAACGTGAGGGTGCCGTCGTCGGCCAGCGGGAACTCCGGGTTGTGCGCGACCTCCCACAGGTGACCGTCCGGGTCGGCGAAGACCCCGGAGCGGAATCCGAGCGGGGTGACGGCCGCCGGCCTGGTCACCGTGCCGCCGGCCCGCTCCGCGGTGGCGAGCGTGTCGTCGACCTCCGCGTCGGAGCGGACGTTGTGGGCGAGCGCCATCCCGCCGAACCCGCCGCCCCGCTCGTCGGGCACCCCGCAGTCCGCGGCGAGCTTCGCCCTGTCCCAGAGGACCAGTGCCAGCCCGCCGGCCTGGAAGAAGACCGTCGCCTCCACCTCCTGCCCCTGCCATCCGAGCGCCAGGTAGAACGCCCGGGCGCGCGGCAGATCGGCGACACCGAGCGTGATGAGGCTGACTCGCTGCTCCATGGTGTGGCAGGCTAGCGCGGGACCCGGAGCGAGGCGGGGGCCCCGCGGCCGGCGCTGGGGGGTGCGGACGAGTCGGTCTGTAAGCCGGATGTAGGGGTCGTTGCAGGTCAGAGACCTGCTATGCGCCGTGGGCCGTCTCCGGGCCGGACCAATCTGACGATCGCCGACAAGCGGCTCGGTCGGATGCATGGACTCGCCGCGGCGGTCGTGCCGCCTGTGCATCTGAAAGTGCACAATCGGCGAATTTACTCGTCATTCAATATGTGGCGCTCAAGAAATGCCATTACGACCCCGGCCACCTGCAAAATAATCGCAACCACGCCCCAGAACAGTAGCCCTGCCTCTGACATCACTATGAAAGGTTCGCGCATTCCTCGACCGACAGTTAATCCTCCTTGTATTACCAGCCCAATTGCCACGAAGAGTAATCCTGCAAGGACCACCCTGCCGCGAGCGCCCGATCGCACTTGCTCCCAGTTAAACCGAGCTTTGCCAATTCCGGTGAAAGTTGCAGTTGATTCGTCGTCAACCTTCGACAGTGTTCCCTTAGCTACAAAAATGGTTGACCCTTTAGCTCCACGTCGTTCCCGCGTCCTGAGAGCTACCCGGTCGTTACCAGCAGTTAGCATGATGTAGTCAGGGATCTTCGACGGGGGCGGATGGATCTCAGGGTAGAAGCCGTCCTTCCCCGAAATACGCACTTCACCAATAGTCGCCCGATGCCGTATCTTCCAGGGCTCGTCAATATCAGGCGTGCTCATAACGCCACTCCACGTGCCGCATCAGCTCGGACAGGTCTCGCCCCACGGCCCCCTGACCGAGCTCGAATCGGTGACACACGAAGAGCGCCAGTTTAACAAGTCGCTGAGGTAGCGGTGGCAACTCGTTCAAAGACGAGAACTCCTGCGTGAACGACACTTGCACTCTTTCAAGATCTGCAAAGAACTCGTCACCATAGCCAGGGCGCCGCCGCCTGAAGTCGTCGATATCTGTAATGGCCCAGTCTGCGGGATCCCGACCACTCCTCCACTGTTCGCAACCTGCTGCTACCGCGTCGATGACGGACGCAGGCTCGCTTGATAGCTCCGGCGCACCAATCTCGTCTGGAGATGCGACGCGTGCGCTAGCGGCCAGCATGGCCGGGTCACATTCGATACATCGATACTCCGGCACTTCGGCGTCTCGCATAGCGTGATGGCCACACGAAAATGCGTGGCAATTCTTACAGCAACCAGACGCAATTCTGTCGCCACCAGATATGTTCGACGTCAGGCGCGCACAGCCAGTGTTGCACAGGTAACAAGAATCGCCAACCATTTCGACCGTAGCCTCCTCGGCGCGAGAAAGTAGCATCCGAAGGTGATACCGGAAGTATCGATCCTTTTCGTGCAAGGCGAGGTGCTTGACCTCTAGATTGAGCGCTTCGCCCGTCTCCAAGACATAGACCCCGTCGACACAACTCACTGCAACGCCGTTGGTTGCGTGCAGCGTAAATGGACCTCGCTGTAAAAGCTCCTCCGGAGTAACGTCAAAGATCTTGATGTTGGGAAACTTGCCCATCCTTTCATTCTCTGAGACAACAAGAATCTTCTGACCTATCGCCTCTCTCTCAAGATCTGATCCCGCAGCACTCGACCGAAAGAGTACGAAATTCGCGCGATTGATAGACACGGCCTTCAAGAGTTCATGAATATCCAAGTCGCTGGCCTTTCTGACCCCGCATGGCAAGCATGCATGTCCGCAGTTATTCCGCGCCTAGACGCTCGCGCGCGCCGTGCGGTTCGTTACACGCTTCCGTCCGCTGGCACTCCAGGTTGCCCTTCTCATAAGCGACAGACACTCAACTGACGACCAGGCAGATTCCAGCGCGGCGCGCATCGCAAATAGAGCGCTATGCGCCGTGCCCGGCCTCCGTCGCGCCTGCGTTGCTCTCTCGAACCCCGAACACGGCGTCGATCGCACGACGGGTGCGGGCCGCGCTGGACGGCATCAGATGCGTGTAGGTCCGGAGCGTGAAGCCGGGATCGTGATGACCGAGGTACTCCGACAGCGCCCGGATGCTCTCCCGTGCGTCCAGCAGGACCGAGGCGTAGTAGTGGCGCAGCGCGTGCGTGCCGTCCTGCCGGGTCGGGTTCTCCACTCCGGCCGCCTTCCGGGCGGGCGCCCAGACACTCTCGTTGAAGTGGTTGCGGCGCAACGCTCCCCCGCGCTCGTCGGTGAGCAGGAGCCGGGCCGTGGCCGGTTCTCCGGCCGGGGTGCGCCACGGGAGCGTCACCGGGACCGGCGGGAACTGCTCGGCGTGCTCGTCGACCAGGCGCAGGATGCTGCGCGGCATCGGCACCTCGCGGGTCTTGTTGCGCTTCGGCGGCGCGAACACGAGTCGGCTGTCCACCAGCCGCACTTGCCGAATAACGTGCAGGACACCCGCCTGCCGGTCGACGTCATCCGGGGAGAAGCCGAACGCCTCCCCCTGGCGCAGCCCGCATCCGGCTCCGAGCACGACGAAGATCTCGAACCTGTCCTTCATCGCCAGCCGCAGCTTCGTCACCCGGGACCGCGACCACGGCACCACCTTGACCGGCGGGCGTTTAGGCCGGACCACCGAGCGGGCCTTCACCGGGTTCTCGCGGATGAGCCGGTCGTCCACGGCAGCGCTCAGGATTGACGAGACGTGCGCGAAGCAGCCTGCCTGGTAGCTCTCGGCGACGCCCCGGTCCTGCATGCCGCGTATCCACGTCCGGACGTCGGTGGGGGTGATGGCGCCCAGCTCGCGGCGCTCGAAGAACGGGAGGATCTGCGCGTTCAGCCGCCACGTCACGCTGTTGCGGGTCGACGCCTCGAACGTCTGGGAGGCCAGCCAGCGGCGCGCGTAGTCGCCGAACGTGATCCGGCCGGCCTTCGGGTCGATGTAGCTGCCGTGGCTCTTGTCGCTCTCCATGCTGATCAGGAACTCGTCGGCCGACCGCTTCCGGCGGTCCGCGAAGCTCCTGCTCCGCTCGCGTCCCTCCGGGTCGAGGAAGCGCACCCGGTAGCGGTTCCCGCGTCCGAAGCGTTCGGTCTTGTGCCGCAGCATCTTCCCGGTGGCCGGATCCCACTCGTCCCGCCACCAGCGATCTTCGAGGTGTCCCATCGCTACGCCGCCTCCGAACGCAGGGACGCGACCCAGGCGCGGACCTCGGCCGGGTCGTAGCGCAGGTGACGACCGATCTTGTGCACCGGCGGCCCCTGGCCGAGCCACTTCCACTGGTAGAGAGTCTGGACGGGAACTCCGAGGTAGTGGGACAGCTCGGCGGCCGTCCACAACGGATCGATCTCCGGTCGATCATGCTGCATGGCTGCCTCCCGTGCTGTTGTCGATCTCGGTTGCCGAACGGTCGGGTGGTTCGCCGGTCGCCATGAGCGCGGCGTCGTAGTCGGCCCGCCATCGCTGCCGTTGGTGGATCGCGTGCAACAGCAGCACCGGCCGCGAGGGCACGTCGGTGTCGCCAGGCTGGGTTGTCTCCCACACGAACGGGCCGTCGTCGACGGTGTAGCCCGGCTGTACGCCCGCCTTGTCGAGCAGTTGCCGAACGAACGCGGTCCGCTCGGCGCGGTGTTCGGCGAGGCTCTTGTTCGACCACTTGCGGGACACGAGGACGCGGCGTCCGGCGATGCCGAGGTGTTCAGGCTTGTGGGCCTTGCCCTTGCACTGGCCCGGCACCGTTCCCGGTCGGGCGCCCTTCGGTTCGACGCCGTAGAGCAGCCAGATCGGGCAGCGCGGCGAGCACGGGGTGATGGCAAGTTCGGCGGCCAGGCGGCGGGCGTGGTCACGCTGCCGATGGGTCGCAGTCTCGTCGAGGCCGGCGGCCTGGCCGACGCTCTTGGTGAGGTACTTGGTCAGGTAGCCGATGTGGCGCCCGGCCTCCTCGGTACCGCCCAGGATCCCCTTCACGTGGACCTGGTCGCCGAACGTGACGGTGTGCGCCGGGACGGTGAGCCGGTCCGGGTCGGTGGCCTCCTCCCAGGTCAGCAGCGGGTCGCGGGTGTCCGGGTCCACGAACGCCTTGTTATGGTTGTCCCAGCGCGGCAGCTTCTGTCCGGAGTAGACGATCGTGTCGTGCGGCGGCCACCACACCTGGTGATACGTCGCCGCCGTGATCGCGCGCAGCTCGGCGCGCGGGATGGTGCCGCGGATCGCGGCGTGGAAGTGCGGAGCACCGCGGCGTTGTGGTTCGACGGTGCCGAAGTACTGCACGTCCCAGCCGACACACCGGCGGGTGTTCTGCCAGAAGCGATCGATCAGGCGCGGGAAGTGGATCGCATCCCGCGCGGCGCGCCGGTAGTTGTAGTTCTCCGGGTCGACGGCCGCGCCGTTGCCGTCCACGCGCCCGTAGCTGTCCAAGGTCAGCGTGAGGAAGGTGGACGGGCGGTACTTCCCGCCGAACACCCGGCCAACGGTGCGGTCCTCCACCGGGCGCCGGGGCAGGTTCGGCGCGTCCTGACGACGCCGGGTCGAGCGCCTGACGGTCTGCGGTTCCGGGTCCAGGGCTGCCAGCCGGCCCCGCACGCCGAGCGCCCGTAGCTCCTGGTCGATCTCGGTGACGGTCTCCCGGATCTCCTCACACTCGTGCTCGTCCCCGTCCTCCCGGCCGCGCTGGTAGGCCGCGTGGAGGTCGGCGCGGGTGGCCATGAGGTCCTTCTGCGCCTGCGACGGATCGGCCGGCCTCGAGAGTGCTTCGTCCTCGAGATGCCAGCCCTCCCGGCACTGCACCATCCGCAGCCGCCGGGCCTTGTCCGAGCACGGGCGGCACTGGTCCTCCCGCGTCGACCCGCACGGCACCGGCACCACGTCCACACGTCCGGTGGTGGTGTCGATCCGGCGCATGGCCATCGGGCGCACACAGACGCCGTGGTCCTCCGCGAGCTGGGTCGCGACCTCGGTGGACAGCGCCAGGAGCGCCTTCTGCGCCCGCGTGAGCTGGTCTTGGTCCACGGCCTCGGTCGAGACGGTCGGGGGCTCGGTGGTGGTCATGCGGCACCTCCTGTCGGGGCTCCGGCGGCTTGCGGGAACGGCAGGACCGCGCGCGGTCCCGGGATGGCCAACGGCGCCGAACCGGTGACGAGCTGTTCCAGGGCCTTGATGGCGTCGTCGGGCACCCAGGCCGCGCGCACGCGCAGGGGTTCGCGGATGCCTTCGCCGAACAGGTAGCCGACGCCGGCCTCGGACTCGCCGACGCGGTTGGCCCAGGCGCCGCGGTCGTACGCGTGCTCTCCGAGCACCATCCCGACGTGGGACTTCGTGGCGACGCGTAGGCAGATGCGACGCGGGAACAGGTCCCGGACCGGGACGGTGTCCTTGGTGGGTTCCTGGACGTAGCCGCGCACCGTGTACCCGAGTGCCCGGCCCTGTGTGGTCAGTAGCGCCACCCGTTCTGTGATCGCTTCGCGGGTCTTGCGGTCGCCGACGTAGCGGACCAGGGCGCCGATCTCGTCGAACTCCAGCAGCTCCAGCGGGTTCTCCCGGGTGATCGGGACGGTGCGGACCTTCTGGGCGTGCTCGCGCTTGCGGGCCTCCATCCCGCCGATGAGGTCGTCGAGCAGCTCAAGGGCGTCCTTCGAGGTGACTGCGTAGCGGTGGAAGATGTCGCGGCCGTAGGCCAGCTCCATCCCCTTCGGGTCGATCCCAGACACTCGGCACAGGCCGTCGCGGATCGCCGGGCCGATCGAGACCAGCGGCGCCCACATGACGGAGTTCTTCCCGGCGCCGGTGGCTCCGGCGCACAGGATGTGGCCGCCGGCCAACGGCTGGTGCCAGTCGGTGCCGTACTCGGTGCGCCCGGACCACACCCGCGACAGGTCGAGGCCGTCCCCGGCGACCTGGCGCAGCTCGGCGACGTCCGGGCATGCGACGACGTCGGCGAGGAGGTTGCGGCGCTGGAAGTCAATCGACACGACGTTGGGCTCCAGCTCGCGGACCTGACAACGGGCGACGCCTCGGGCGACGGCCAACGCGCGGGCGGCCTCGTCGACGTCCTCCGGGGTCTGCCCCGGCACCAGCCGCACCTGGACCTCGTCCCAGGACGGGCCGGAGCGCACCCCGAGGATGCGCGGGGTCTGGTCGCGGCGGGGCCGCTGGCGGGGAACGGCGCCGCTGCGGCGCAGGGGGTTGACGTTGATGACCAGGGCGTGGCGGTCGTCGGGGACGGTCAGGCGGCAGGCGCGTAGCCACCGGGGCATGCGCGGGGCGTAGACGGTCCAGCGCTGCCACCACGCCCGGATCCGCCGCCCGGCCCGTACGTCGAACGTGCCGACCGAGCACCACCGCCACACGCCGAGCCCGGCTGCAGTCGCAGCGAAGGTGATCGCGAGCGAGGGCCAGCCGAGCCAGTGCCACCACGCGATCACGGCGGCGGTGGTGCCGACGGTGCGCAGGTGGCGGACGAGCCAGCGCGCCCCGAGGTAGGCGCCCTTGACCGCCAGCCAGAGCGCGACGAACACGGCCGCGATCGCGGCGAGCGATTCAAGTGCCTTGGTGACGGCGTGGCCGATCTTGGCGAGCACCCAGCAGCCGAGGGCGAGTCCGCCGCAGAGCAGGATCATGGTTCCGGCGTTCATCGCGAGCCACCTCCCTTCCGGGTGCTCTTGCGTGCGCGGGGTCGTCCCGGGACCTGGGTGAGCGGGACGAGGGCGAGTTGGTCGAGGTGATCGGCGCACCGCCGGCGACGCGGGTCGGGCCGCTCGTGCAGGACAGTCCGGCACACCTCGCAGCGGCCCGGGTGCTGGTTGTCGGTGGCGCTCACGCGGCACCACCCCCGGCAGTCGGGACGGTCGGAGACATCGGGGCCGGGGCGATGGTGAGTCCGGCGCGGTGCAGCGCGGTGCGCTCAGCCGGGGTAGTGCCGCCGCAGACGCCCCACCGTCGCGCGGGGTCCTCGGTGGCCATCACGTCGGCCAGGCAGGCGTCACGGACGGGGCAGCGGCCGCAGATCCGCCGCGCCGGGCGCACCAGCTCCTCGCGGCGGTAGGCCAGCGGGTAGAACGTCTCCGGGTCGCTGTCCCGGCACGCCGCGTTCTGGCGCCACTCCCCCGCGCTCATCGGGTCGTGGTGCGCCAGCGGGTCCAGGTACGGAGCAGTCGGCACCACCACCGTCGGCACAGCACCGGCGCCGGCCTGTCCGGTGGTAGCTGAGTCGGTCGTCCGCAGCGGGCGCAGCGCCGGACCACGCGCATGCCGGGTCACCGCCCGGCTCCGATCGGCGGGACCGTCTCCGCGAGGTGCGGGCGGCCGAGATCGCTGATGCCGAGGTCGTCCCAGTTCGACATCGCACCGGCGCAGTCCGAGGTCGGCCGGTCCAGGGCGCGGGCGGTCCAGTCGGCCGCCGTGTCGCGCCAGAACCGGGCGTCCTCCTCTGCCTTGAACCGAGCGCGAATCGCGGCGTCGACGTAGACGAACGGCACCGCCCGGTGATCAGAGTGCCGGACCACGACCGCCCACCACAGGGCCGTGCGGGCGTGCAGCTGCTCCAGACGCAGCGCGCGGGCCGCGTGCTCGACGTTTCCCGTGGGACGGACCGCGCCGACCGCCATGATCAGGTCGGCCAGGCGGGTAATGGACTGCTGGGCCAGCCGGATCGCGATCACCGTGGGGGTCTCGCCGGGGCCATGCGCGTATGGGGTTCGAGCGACGTACATCTACGATCGGTGTCCTTCCGGATCTGTGCTGCCTGCCAGGGCTTGTGCGTGATGCGGGAGACCGGAGGGGGGTCCGCTGCAACGGACTCCCCTCCACCCACGTGAGGGGCGGATCAAGCGGCCTCACCGTCGTGGCCGCTCTGCTGCTTGCCCCGGCCGCCGGACTGGTGGCCGTGCCCGCCAGGAGCCCGCATCCCGGCCGCGCGAATGCTGTAGGCGACTCGGGGACGGCCGCTGTTCTCGGCGACGTACGGGGTGACCGTCAGCCCCTCGAACTCGACCGGGCGGAACGGCAGCCCGGCCGCAGCCTCCGGCGGTACCGGCTGGTGGGTGGCCGCGATCTTCACCACGACCGTCTTGTCCTTGCTACGTGCCTCAGGGTCCGCGTCGAGCACCGACACCGACCAGACCGGCAGCCCGGTCTCCTTGTCGAGCTGCTGCACCGGACGGCCCGGCTGGGACTTGTCGAAGTCGCGCACCGGCTCGACCTCCGAGACGACGTAGGCGACGGCGTCGCGAAGATCGCCACCCAGCCGGTGCACATGCGTCAGGAAGGCGACCTGGTCCACATCGCCGCCACACAGCGCGGCCTCAGCGCCGACGAGGGCGGCTACCCCTGGACCGGGGAGCTACGCCTCTGGGACAACCAGGTCCTCACCGGCTGGTACGCCGCCACCGACGGCGCCGTCCGATCCAAAGGAACGATGTTTTACGCGATGCACCCGCACGGGATCTACATGACTGGGCGTTGGGTCGGCCTCGGCTATGACGACGAGGTAATGACCGGCTGGGCGAGCATGGGCAAAACCCGCGATGAATCCGAAAGTGCCATGACCGACCTCATCAGCAGCCGGGGAAGTATGCCATGACTGAACTCTGCGAGGTTGTTATCACCGCTCCAGATCCGGAATGGCTCCGCGAGTTCACCCGCGGCGCCTTGCGTCGAGCGTCCACAACTTCACCCCGGTCCAGTCGACCTACTGCTGGCAAGGCGAGATCCATGACCGCACCGAGGGCCGGGCTTCGCTACACACGCGGCGCGCGCTGATACCTGCGATCGTTAAGCGTGCTATAGCCGCACACCCATACCAAGTACCCGGGATCAGCGCCCGCCCAATCGTAGACGGAAACGCGGAGTATCTCGACTGGATAGCCGAGCAGACGAACGGCCCTGCTCACCGCTAGTTGAAGTAGGCGATCGGGAAGCCTTTGTAGTTAACCAAGGTTGTGATGCATCAAGATTCCCGCTCTGGCTCCGCCAGCCTAGTCAGAAGTTCTCGGCCATCAATCTCCTCTGGGGTAAATTCAGCCCTCGGTCGCAGTCTTGCAACATCGTCTACTGTAGGCGTAAAGAGGCGAACCACGAACGGGACTCGAAGAACTAAAACGACTTCGAGGAGAACAGTCATGCCTGCTGCAGCAATTGCAAGTATGCGAGGTACCGACCAGCCTCCAGGTCCAGGGATCAGAATCGATATAAGTCCACCTACAAAGAGAACAATTCCTGCGTTGAATGTGAACCTAGCGAGATCCGAGTAGTACTCGGCAAGTCGTTCACTTTTCCATTGATATCGCCGAACATCCTGGGCGCGAACATCATAGTGTTTCATCTCAGGGTTCCAGTCAACCCATTCAGACGGCTTGATATTGTACCTCGCACCGTTTATCGCTGTCTGTATCGCGACAATGAGGAAGCCAGCCGCTAGCGTGAATAGCAAGATTGCTATGTCGCCGCGTATACCTCGTTCGCTGCGCCCAACTATCTCAACCACAGCCGTAAGCGAGAAGCCCGCAAGAAGCGGCGCAGCGAGTGTGCCGAATCCCGACACCGACGAGGGCATCCCGAGCGGCGATGGCCTCTTCCAGACGTCCTTACCGTCGACACTGTGGTCACCCATCGACATTCAGCCTTCGCCATCTTTTCCCTGCGAGAACTGAATCATAACTGCAGGAAGTGGCTTCCAGCCGTACGCGGATGACTTTTCGTGTGACTCGAAACTCACATCTCTCGATTCGCGATAGAAGATGCCAACTCTTCCAGCGGCTCCGGGAAGGGTGCTCAGTATTGCACTCAGCTGCATCACCGATTCACGGCTGATGGTTCCGCAAATATCAACGCTATCAGAGATCACATTATTGGTGGCAGGTTCCATCGGCAGTTTCAGTACATCTTGTTCGTGTGATCTATCCTTGCGGACATAGGTATTTGGAGAACCCGGCAGGGGGGAGTACTGGAATTTTTCTCCACCCGGAGCGAAGACCAACACGCCCACTTTGGCAGACGGCGGGGTCGCAATCTCGTGGAACTTCTCAGCTATGGATTCGATCTCCGCAGCGTTGAATACAATTGTGTTGTCGGAACCGCCCATCTCCATCATCTTGTCTCACATCCTCACAGGCCGACGGCCAAGACTGGTGTTGGGTAGTCGCCAAGCGACGACCACGCGTTACGACCGCGCCCGCCCCCACGGGCCGAGGCTGCGGGCCCGCCGCTCATCAACAGCCAAGCCGTTGCGCGACCGAGCTCAATGGACACCTGGAACTTCTAGGGTGGTCTACGGCAACCCGGGGCGCACTGCGTGCCACCGCGGTACGAGACGGCATCTCGCAAATCGACAGAGAATCTCGAGACCTGGTTGCCGAATCCGACTCTATGGGATCAAGGCGCCGCCTCCGGCGGCGCGCGGGCCGGCCACGCCGGCCCGCCGTCCGACCCTCTACCTCCGGCCCGGGCGCGGCCGTCGGTCCGGCTACCCGGCCCGCAGCCACGGAGATGCGCCCAGATCGATAAGGCGATCGGCGACGAGCATCAGGGCGCCGAGCTGCGACCCCGGCACAGAGCGCCAAGACCGACAGAGCGGGCGGGCCACGTCCAACTACGACCTGCAGGTCGACGTGTAGGCACGCTCCGCGTCGCCGTACGCGAAGCTTGCCGCGAAGTAGGCGCGATCATCTTCGTTCTCGTACGCCTCGGACAGAGGCTCAATCGTGTTGGCCAGGTTGTCTGCGGCTGCGTTGTAGCTTTGCGCTGAGAAGTAGGCGGACTCGCCTGCACGCGTACGGAGCGCACTCTTCAACTCGTCCAAGGCGTCGACGATCTTGCCGTCGGGGTCACTTGCGCCAGGGCCATAGATCAGTTGCAGCTGGACAACCTTGTCGGTCGCGTCAATACCCTCCGGGCACGGCCGCTCCCCGGGCGGCGATTGCTCCGGCTGGCTGCTGCAACCGGCGACTGCGGCGACCGCGATCGCAGCTGCGCAGAGGGCGACGACTGTTTGGCGGCTACCCGTCATCACGAACCCAGGACCCTTTCGACGTAGGGGCTTCGTCCGATTGTCG
The DNA here is from genome assembly GCF_040645415.1 of Pseudonocardia sp. NPDC046786. NCBI lineage: Bacteria > Bacillati > Actinomycetota > Actinomycetes > Pseudonocardiales > Pseudonocardiaceae > Pseudonocardia > Pseudonocardia sp. NPDC046786. The sequence goes on from NZ_JBEYYF010000003.1 coordinate 57,217, forward strand.
TGACCTGGTCGCGATCGTTACCGGACGAACGGCCGAAGTACCCAGTTCTGATGACCACTCGGCTCGTATGGCAGCCCCCTCGGCCGAGGAGTGTCCACGCCGCAGAGTCGGCCACAAGGGCGCCTGACGGCGTCGCTGACGCGATGGCTGGCGCCACCCTTGTCCCCGCCTCTCCGACGGGCAGTGCGGCCAGGACGAGGGGGATGCCGGGAGAATGGGCACCAAGATCAATCCCTGGGCCGTGCCTGGGCCGTCGGACATCCGGGAGCGCCGAGAACTCGCCAGATGCCGCGAGACGGTTTCCGCTGGTCAGAACGGATGCCCCGCTCCCCCGGCGCATGTCGGGGAGAGCGGGGCGGACGAGCCGGTCTGTAAGCCGGATCCTGTTCCCGGGCACCTCACGGTGCACCGTTCGGCGACCATCCATCTCGGCCTGCCGTCGCCGGCAGGCTCCAGCGGTCCACCCGCAGGCTCGGGCGGGCAGCCCTCGAACGCCTGCGCAACCGCCCCGTCACGGATGACGGAGCCGTCTCTCGACCTTGCTCCGGGTGGGGTTTACCGAGCCACCCCGGTCACCCGGGGTGCTGGTGGTCTCTTACACCACCGTTTCACCCTTACCTCCGGGCGGACCCGGAGGCGGTCTGTTCTCTGTGGCACTGTCCCGCGGGTCGCCCCGGGTTGCCGTTGACAACCACCCTGCCCTGTGGAGTCCGGACTTTCCTCGACGGGACCCGTGGATCCCGACGCGGTCGCCCGACCGACTCGTCCGCACCGCGGATTCTAGCGATCCGGTTCGGCCCGGCCCCCGGTGGGCGGCAGGCCCGGCCGGGACTCGCCGAGACCGGCCCGGCGGGCCCGCAACACGGCCTCGGCCCGGTCGGCGGCCTGCAGCTTGCCGATCACGTTCGACACGTAGTTGCGCACCGTCTTCGACCGCAGCCCGAGCCGGCGGCCGATCGTGGCGTTGCCCAGACCGTCGGCCAGCAGGCCGAGGATCTCGCGTTCGCGCCCGGTCAGGTCCGGGAACGCCATCCGGTCGGGCATCGCCCGGTCGAGGCCCCCGAGCAGCCGCGCGGCGACCTGCGGACCGAACACGGAGTCGCCCGCGGCGACCGCGCGGACGGCGGCGACGATCCGGCCGGGCTCGGCGTCCTTCAGCAGGTAGCCGCGCGCCCCGGCCCGTACGGCCGCGGTCACCGCGTCGGCCGAGAGCATGGTCAGCACCAGCGGCGCGGTCCGTGGCGCGACGGCACCGAGCTGCCGGATCAGCTCGACGCCGTCGATGTCGGGCAGGTTCAGGTCGACCAGGACGACGTCCGGCGCGGTCCGCTCCACCAGCTCCAGGGCCGCTGCACCGGTATCGGCCTCACCCACGACGACGATGTCCGGCTCGGCCGACAGCCTGGTCCGCACCCCGAGCCGGAACACCGGATGGTCGTCGACGACCAGCACGTCGATCGGGCCCGCGGTGCCGTCGCTCACCGCGGGATCCTCGTCACGACGCGGGTACCGGTGCCGCCGGGTCCGGGGCCGACCGTGACCGTCCCGCCGAGCTCCGCGGCGCGCTCGCGCATCGACGCCCCGCCGATCCCGCCGAGGGCCGGATCCGGGCGGGCCGGCCGCTGCCCGCCGCCGTCGTCGGCCACGACGAGCACCGTGTCCGCCTCCTGCACCGTCAGCTCGATCCGCGCGGTGCGCGCACCGGAGTGCCGGACGACGTTGGCCAGCGCCTCCTGGGCGATCCGCAGGAGCGCGACCTCCGCGGCGGGGCTCACCGCGGCGGTCGCGCCCGGGTCGGTCCACAGGTGCACCGTCAGGCCGGCCGAGGTCAGCCGGTCGGCCTCGGCCTGCAGCGCCCCCGGCAGCCCCGCGTGGTCCAGCACCGGCGGGCGGAGGTCGTGGGCGACCCGGCGCACCTCGCCGATGGCGGACCGCACCTGCTCCTCCATCCGGGCCAGCAGCTCCGGCCGGTCACCGGTCACCCGGACCGTGTCCAGGATCAGCAGCTGGGACGCCAGGATCGTCCCGACGCCGTCGTGCAGGTCCCGGCGCAGCCGGCGGCGCTCGGACTCGCGCACCTCGGCCGCCGCCACCCGGGCCCGCCGCAGCAGCGTCGCCTCGTCCCGTGCGAGCAACACCAGCGCCACGAACGGCAGGACCTCGGTGAGCAGCCGCCGGTGGTGCCGGTCCAGGCGGTCCCCGTGCGCCGGGGCCAGCAGCAGCACGCCGCGGTCCCGTCCCGCGGCGTCCACGACGGACTCGCGGTGCGGGGCCGCCACCGGTTCACCGTGGCTCCAGAGCGGCGTCCCGGCGGCGTCGAGCACCTGCACGTACCGCAGCTGCAGGCCGGCCGCGAGCGTCGAGGCGAGGTCCCGGCCGGTCCCGGCGTCGGGCTCCCGGCCGTGCGCCGCGAGCGCCCTGGCCAGTCCGTGGCCGCCGAGGATCCGGCGACGCAGGCGTCCCCGCATGGCGTACCCGGCGAGTCCTGCGGTGAGCGCGAGGACACCGACCGCGGTACCGGCCGGCGCGGGCGCGGCGCGCCCGCTGAGCGCCGAACCGGCGACGGCCACCAGGCCGACGTAGACGACCGCCAGCCCGACCAGCGCGCCGCCGTACAGCACGGTCCGCCGCAGGACGACGTCGACGTCGTAGAGCCGGTGCCGCAGCAGGGCCCACCCCAGCCCGGCACCCAGCGCGGCGAACGCCAGGTAGTCGAGCAGCACGGCGACCGGCTGCACCGACGGGAGGGCACCGGTCACCCCCGCCACCGCGACGAGTGCCGCGTTGAACACCAGCAGCAGCACCACGAGCAGCAGCACCTTCGCCTGCTGCCGGGCAGCGGTGTCCGACACCGTCCGGTAGCGGTGCACCTGGATCCCGGCCAGCAGCAGCCAGGTGGCCAGCTCCGCGACCTCGTGCCCGGGCGGGCTGTCCGGGAACGGCGTCGTCCCGCTGACCAGCACCAGCGCCGGCAGCGGCCAGACCCACCGGTACCAGCGCGGATGCCAGCGGTCGTCCGGGAACAGGCCGACGAACACCGGGACGAGGACGGCCACCACCGCGGCACGGACGGCGTCCGCCCACCACATCGGCCCCGGACCGGCGGCGGCGAACGGGGCGAGTGCGGTCAGCGGGAGCAGCACCGCGGTGAGGACGACCAACCGGCCGGCCGGTCGCCGCAGCACCAGCGCGACGGCGACGGCGAGGAACACGAGAAGCTCCGCCCACGCCACGACGGCGACCACCACGGCATAGCCGGCCGGCCCCGTGCCTGCCGCCGCCAGCAGGTCCACCGCCTGCGGCGACGGCCGCTCGAACCGGCGGCAGATCCCGTCCGGGCACGGCTGCGCGACGGCGTCGACGAAGGCGGGCGTCCCCCACGCCGCCCAGCCGATCACCGCGACCGTCGCGGCAGCGGTCGCCGGCAGCCGCACCGCTCCGCCGGCCATCCCGCTCCCCGTGGGCTCGTCCCCGGCTCAGAGTGTGCTGGACCGGCGGGCCACAGCCAAGGGAGCACCGAGCACGGCGCCCAGCACGAACGGCACGAGCGGCGGGAGGGCGAAGCTCGCCACGACCGACGCGCCCGCCAGGCCGGCCACCACGGTGCCGGTCCGGCGTGCCACACCGCTCGGCCGCAGTGCCACCACGAGCGCGACGAGCGCGACGCCACCGGTCGCGCAGGTCACCGTCACCAGGACCGGCAACCAGCCCTCGACGGCCTTCCCGCCCACGCCCACCAGCAGCGCGACCACCTGCGCCGCACTCCATGCCGCCGCGCACACGACCGCCGCGGTCACCGCAACGGCGCCGGAGCCCCGCCGGGCCGGCCGCACGGCGCGCGCGACGGTGGCGATCCCGAACGCGAAGGCGGCGGCACCGGCGATCAGCAGGTACGGCATCGGGTCCAGCAGGCTCTGCTCGCCGTGGATCTGTGCGACGACCTCCGGCGGGAGCTCGTTCACGTCGACACCGAGTTCCTCGGCCGCCGCCGTCTCGGCGGCGAGCGAGCCGTCCAGCACGGTGCGGACCAGATCGACGACGATCATCGCGATGAGCACGGCGAACGAGCCGACCAGGAGGCGGGCGCCGCGCCGGACCCGGGGGACGTCGACGTCGTCACGGGACGTGCCCGTCGTGGCTGGACGTGTTCCGGACATCGGTCCTCCTGCGGCCTGGGACGACCGGGACGGTCGCCGGAGCACGACCGTGTCCGTCCTCGCGTCCCGGGTTCCAGGGACACCGCGTCCCGGCCCGCCCGGTCACCGAGATGCAGATCAGCGGGAATCGTCGATCTTCACGGCCCGCTGAGCTGCATCTCGGCGCGGAAACCGGTGCGAGGCGGGGCGGGGCCGGTCAGGTGCCGCAGAAGGTCATGAACGGCGGGGCGTCCGGGCCCGGCGGCCGGGCGTAGCGCTCGTAGCCCTCCCGCTCCTCGTAGGGATGCCCCAGCACCTGCAGCATCCACTGGATCGGCTCGAGATCGCCGTCGGCGACGGCCACGCCGAGCGCCTCCTCGACGAGGTGGTTGCGCGGCACGTAGACCGGGTTGACCCGGTCCATCGCCGCCGGGTCCGGCCCGGTCGCCAGCCAGGAGGCGAGCCAGCCGTCCACCGCGGCCGGGTCGTCGAACAGGTCGCGGACCGGTCCGGCGTCGCCGCGGGCCGCGTCGGCGAGGCGCCGGAGGAACAGCGTGTGGTCCGGCTTCCGCTCGGCGAGCAGCGTGGCGAGGTCGGTCAGCAGCGGCTCGGCGTCGAGCCCGTCCGGCAGGCCGAGCTTGTGGCGGTACCCCTCGTCGCGGGCGGCGAGGTAGCGGTCGGCGAACTCCTGGAGCACGCCGGTGGCGAGCCGGATCGCCTCGTCGGGGTCGTCGTCGAGCAGCGGGAGCAGGGCCTCGCCGAAGCGGGCCAGGTTCCACTGCGCGATGCCGGGCTGGTTGCCGTAGGCGTAGCGGCCGCCGTGGTCGATCGAGCTGAACACGGTCGCCGGGTCGTGCACGTCGAGGAACGCGCAGGGGCCGTAGTCGATGGTCTCGCCGGAGATCGTCATGTTGTCGGTGTTCATCACGCCGTGCACGAACCCGACCTGCATCCAGCGTGCGACCAGTCGCGCCTGCGCGTCCACCACCCGGCGGAAGAGCTCCAGGTACGAGCCGGCGCCGGGATGGTGCCGGGCGATCGCGTGGTCGGCGAGCCTGCGCAGCAGCTCGGTCTCGCCGGTGGCGGCGGCGAACTGGAACGTCCCGACCCGCAGGTGGCTCGACGCCGTGCGGGCCAGCACCGCGCCCGGTTCCGGGCCGCGCTCGCGCATGACGTGCTCGCCGGTCGCGACGACCGCCAGCGACCGGGTGCTCGGGACGCCGAGCGCGTGCATCGCCTCGGACACCAGGTACTCGCGCAGCATCGGCCCGAGCGGCGCCTTCCCGTCGCCGCCGCGGGCGAACGGGGTCCGCCCGGACCCCTTGAGGTGCAGGTCGCGGCGCTCCCCGGACGGCGTGACGAGCTCGCCGACGAGCAGCGCACGTCCGTCGCCGAGGCGCGGCGAGTAGTTGCCGAACTGGTGCCCGGCGTAGGCCTGCGCGACCGTCGTCGCCGACTCCGGCACCGCGGTCCCGGTGAGCAGGCCGAGTCCAGCGGGCCCGCGCAGCGCGGCCGGATCGAGGCCCAGCTCGCCGGCCAGCGCCTCGTTGAGCAGCACCAGCCGCGGTTCCGGCGCCGGTGCGGCGTTCCACGGCAGGTACAGGCCGTCCAGGTCGCGGACGAAGGTGTTCTCGAACGCGATCTCCGTGGCTGCGGTCATGCCGTCCAGGCTACGAGCCGCGGGCCGGACCGGCAGGGCCGGTGAGGGCGGCCCGCGTCACCCGCGCAGGGTCTGGCTGGGCAGCTCGCCGAACCGCTGCCGGTACTGCTGGGCGAACCGGCTCTGGTGCAGGAACCCCCAGCGGAGCGCGACGTCGGTGACCCGCACCGTCGCCGGGTCGCAGCGCTGCAGCTCGGCCCGGACCCGGTCGAGCCGGATCCGGCGCAGGTGCCCCATCGGAGACTCGCCCAGCTCCTGCTGGAACGCGGCGTGCAGGGTGCGGACGCTCATGCAGCCCACCCTCGCCAGCTCCTGCGGGGTCAGCGGATCGTCGGCGTGCTGCTCCATGTGGTCGAGGACCGGACCGAGCCGGCCGGAGCGCACCGGATCGGGCGGCCCCACCAGCGCGTCGCTGTAGCGGTGCCGCCCGGCGTGCAGCAGCTGCGTCATCACGAACGCCTCCAGCTGCTCGCGGGCGATCGGCATCTCGGCCAGCCCGCCGGGCCGGTCCAGCTCGCGGGCCAGGAACTCGACCGACGCGAGCAGCGTCCGGCCGGCCGGGGAGGTGAGGTCCAGACCGAACCCGAAGTCGACGACGTCGTGCACGGGCCGGTTGAGCTGCTCGCTCAGGTGGGTCTCCAGGCTGGTCCGCGGGATCTTGAGGATGAGCTGCTCGGCGTCCGGTGACCAGCGGACCGTGTTCGTCCGGTCCGGCAGCAGCACGATGCCCGACGCCCGGGCACCGGTCCGCGCCCGGTCGCCGTCGCTGCGTTCGGCCCTGGTGACGCCCGCGACCGTCAGGTTGACGTGGTAGTTGTCCTCGGTCGGTGGCATGACCAGCGTCGCCGGCGACCGGTAGGTCAGGTACCCGAGGGTGAACACCCGGTCGGTGGTGGCGTTCAGCGTCATCGCGACCTGCTCGTCGGGCGCGGTGAGGTCGTGCCGCAGGTAGGTCCGGGTGACCGCGTCGCGGGCCTGCTCCAGGCTGTGCGTCGCCAGTACCGGGAAGCGCTCGAGCGTGCCGCCGGACCGCATCGTCTCGACACCTCCTCGTGCCGCGGATCACTCGTCCCGCGCAGCCTATGTCCGTTCGCGGCGCCCCTACCAGCCGTTGCGTGCGTGCGGCCGTCCGCTGGGTGCAGATCCGCGCCGGTGCACGGAACGGCTGGACCGGCGCGGCGCGCGGATAGTCGCCGGCGCGCGGGCCGCCCTAGCGTCCGGATCCACCACCGACCGGCGACGGAGCCGGCCGGGGAGACCTGCGAGGGAGATGCCGGACACGATGTCGCAGACACCAGAACTGGAAGAGTTCGGGCTCTTCATCAACGGCCGGACGGTGCCCGCCCGGTCGGGGGCGACGTTCGAGTCGCAGAACCCCTACACCGGCGAGCCGTGGGCCCGGCTCGCCGACGGCTCCCCGGCCGACGTCGACGAGGCCGTCGCCGCGGCCCGCAGCGCGTTCGACGGCGAGTGGGGCGCGAGGACCGGGTTCGAGCGGGCCGCGATCCTGCGCCGCTGCGGTGACGCGATCGCCGCCAACGCGGAGCGGCTGGCCCGGCTGGAGGTGAACGACTCCGGCAAGCTGCTGCGCGAGATGCGCGGGCAGCTCACCGCGCTCCCGCAGTGGTACTACTACTTCTCCGGGCTGGCCGACAAGGTCGAGGGCCGCACCGTCCCGCCGGTCAACCCGAACTACTTCGGCTACACCACCCGCGAGCCGGTCGGCGTGGTCGGCGCGATCACCCCGTGGAACTCGCCGCTGCTGCTGCTGACGTTCAAGCTGGCGCCGGCGCTGGCGGCGGGCTGCACGATGGTCGTCAAGCCGTCCGAGCACTCCCCCGCCTCCACCGTCGCGTTCGCCCAGGTGCTGCACGAGGCCGGGCTGCCGGACGGCGTGCTGAACGTCGTCACCGGCTGGGACCGGGCGACCGGGGAGGCGCTGGCCGGGCACACCGGGGTGGACAAGGTCGCCTTCACCGGTTCGACGGCGACCGGTGCGGCCGTCGCGCAGGCCGCCGGGGCGAACGTCAACCGGGTCACCCTGGAGCTGGGCGGGAAGTCCCCGCAGATCGTGTTCCCGGACGCCGACCTGGACGCGGCGGCGAACGGGCTGGTCGCCGGGGTGTTCGCGGCGACCGGGCAGACCTGCATGGCCGGGTCCCGGCTGATCGTGCACGCCGACGTGCACGACGCGCTGGTGGAGAAGGTCGTCGCGCGGGCGAACGCGATCGTCCTCGGCGACCCGACCGAGCAGGCCACCGAGATGGGCCCGGTCGCGAACCGGCCGCAGTACGAGAAGGTGCTCGGCTACCTGCGCGGCGCCGCCGCCGAGGGCGCGACCTTCGCCTGCGGTGGCGAGGCGGACGCCGAGCGGGGCGGGCTGTTCGTCCGCCCGACCGTCGTGACCGGGGTGACGCCGGAGAACACCATCGTCCGCGAGGAGGTGTTCGGGCCGGTGCTCTCCGCCTACCGGTTCACCGACGAGGACGAGGCGCTCAAGCTCGCCAACGACACCCCGTACGGCCTGGCCGGCGCGGTCTGGACCAAGGACGTGCACCGCGCGCACCGGGTCGCCGGGCGGCTGCGCGCCGGCACGGTGTGGATCAACGCGTACCGGGTGATCGCCCCGAACATGCCGTTCGGCGGCTTCGGCGCCAGCGGCATCGGCCGGGAGAACGGCGTCGACGCGATCAACGAGTACACCGAGAACAAGTCCGTGTTCGTCGAGCTGACCGGCGGCACCCGCGATCCCTTCCAGCTCGGCTAGAGCCCGCCCGCACCCGATCCAAGGAGACACCCCCGTGACCGTCACCGCGAACGAGCGCCTCGGCCTCAACCCGACCGATCCCCGTCCGCCGGAGGAGACCCGGCCGCTGGTCGACCGCACGCAGACCAATCCGCTGTTCGGCGACCAGAAGATGAAGCTCGGCCTGTTCGGCACCAACTGCTCGTACGGGCTGATCATGAGCCACGCGCCGAGCGACTACCGGATCACCTGGGAGCACACCCGGGAGATCGCGACCCGGGCCGACGATCTCGGCTTCGACGTGCTCGTCCCGGTCGCTCGCTGGAAGGGTTTCGGCGGGTCGACGAACTTCAACGGCAACTGCTTCGAGACCTACGCCTGGGCCGCCGGGCTCGCCGAGGCGACCGAGCGGATCTCCATCGCCGCCACCTCGCACCTGCCGACCGTGCACCCGATCGTCGCCGCCAAGGCCGCGACGACCATCGACCACATCTCGGGCGGCCGGTTCGCGCTGAACCTGGTGATGGGCTGGGTGCCGCCGGAGATGGAGATGTTCGGCCACGAGCAGCGCGAGCACGACCAGCGCTACGCCTTCGGCCAGGACTGGATCGACTTCGCCACTCGGCTCTGGACCGAGGAGGGATCGTTCAGCCTGGAGTCGGAGTTCTTCCGGGGCGACCTGCTCGAGGCGTACCCCAAGCCGCACCAGGCGCCCCGCCCGGCGCTGCTCAACGCCGGCAACTCGCCGGCCGGCATCGAGTTCTCCGCGCGCAACGTCGACATCAACTTCGCGTCGCTGGACACCCTGGAGAACATCGCCGCCTACACCGACAAGGTCCGGTCCAAGGCGCGCGACGACTACCACCGCGACATCCAGGTGATGACCTACGGCCTGGTCGTCTGCCGGGACACCGAGGAGGAGGCCAGGCGGGCCTTCCAGCAGGTGATCGACGAGGGCGACTGGGGTGCCGCCGGCAACGTCATCAAGATCGCCGGATCGGGCGAGAGCAAGTCGTTCGACCACGCCGTCAAGGCGATGCAGGAGCGGTTCATCGCCGGCTGGGGCGGCTACCCGATCGTCGGCACCCCCGAGCAGGTCACCGAGGAGCTGGGCAAGCTCAACGAGGCCGGCATGGAGGGCATGATCTTCGGCCTGATCGACTACAACGAGGAGCTCAAGTACTTCGGCGAGCGGGTCATGCCGCTGCTGAAGGAGGCCGGGCTGAGGCACTGAGGAGCCACTGAGCAAGCACCCGGGCAGGTGCCGGTCACTCCCGCACGGCGGTGGTGGCCGGCACCGGGCGCTTCGACCAATAGCTCGCCAGCGCGGCGCCGGACACGTTGTGCCACACCGAGAACACCGCGCCGGGCAGGGCCGCCGCGGGACCGAAGTGCACGGTGCCCAGGGTCGCGGCGAGCCCGGAGTTCTGCATCCCGACCTCGATCGAGACCGCACGGCGCGCCGTCGCGTCGAGCCCGAACGCCCGGGCCACCGCGTAGCCGAGGGCGAGCCCGGCCAGGTTGTGCACGACCACCACACCGACGATCGCGAGCCCGGCGGTGAACAGCGCGTCCGCCGAACCGGCGACGACGATCATCACCACCACCGTGATGCCGACGACCGAGGCCAGCGGCAGCGCCGGCGTCACCCGGTCGACGACGCCGCCCGCGTACCGCCGGAGCAGGAAGCCCAGCACCACCGGGATCAGCACGATCTGCACGATCGAGAGGAACAGGCTGCCCGCCGAGACCGGCAGATACTGCCCGGCCAGCAGCAGCACCAGCAGCGGCGTCACGATCGGCGCGACCAGCGTCGACACCGACGTCATCGCCACCGACAGCGCGACGTCGCCGCGGGCCAGGAAGACCATCACGTTCGACGCCGTGCCGCCGGGTGCGCAGGCCACCAGGATCACGCCGACCGCGATCTCCGGCGGCAGGTCGACCAGCACGGTGAGCAGCCAGCCGACCGCGGGCATCACGACGTACTGGGCGCCCAGGCCGATCGCGAACGCCGCGGGCCGCCGCACGATGTAGCCGAAGTCGACCGGCCGCAGCGTCATGCCCATCCCCAGCATGATCAGCGCCAGCAGCCACGGCACGGCCGACGACCAACCCGTGAACACCCCCGGCACGGCGAGGGCGACCGCGCCCGCCGCGAGGACGATCACCGGGAACCATCGGCCGACCACGTCGCCCACCGCCTGCACGCGCTGCATCGCACTCACCCGTGCAGCCTCGCACCGCACCCCACCATCGGTGCAAACCGGACGTCCGGATGGCGGGACGCCGGCAGCATGATCGCCGTCGTGGTGCGTCCGGCCACGCGGATCGCGGCCCCGCGCACCACGATGGCGATCACGCAGGCGGGCGCGGGCCGGTCTACGGTCTGCTGGTGATCGACTGGACGCGACGGTCGTGCTGCTGACGCCGGTGGTGCTGGCCACCGCGGCCCGGCTGCGGATGCCGTCGCGGCCGCACTCCTTCGCGTGTGCGCACCTGTCGAACTCGGGCTCCGGGCTGCTGCCGGTGTCGAACCTGACGAACCTGCTGGCGTTCCCGGCGACCGGGCTGAGCTTCCTCGGGTTCGCCGGGCTGATGGTGGGGCCGTGGGTGGCGGTGCTCGCGGTGGAGTACCTGGTGCTGCGCCGGTACTTCGCCCGCGATCTGCGGGACGGGTCCGGCGGGGGCGGCGGCGGGACGGTCGGGCGGCGCGTCGGCACCGGGGATCCGGCTGCCGGGATGCCGGAGGGTCCGGTGGCCGGTCCCGAGGGGCCGGGGGCCGGTCCCGGGGAGCGGTTCGGCGGGGCGCCCCGACCGGAACCGGTGCCGGTGTTCGCGCTGTCCGTGCTCGCCGCGACGCTCGCCGGGTTCGCGATGTCCTCGGCGCTCGGCGTCGGCCCGGGCGTGATCGCCGCCGCCGGTGCCGCGGTGCTCGCGGTCCGGGCGCTGTGGCTCAGGGAGACCGGGCCGATGCGGCTGGTCGCGGCCGCCTCCCCCGGGTTCTGCCTGTTCGTGCTCGCGCTGGGCGTCGTCGTGGCCGGGGTGGCCGGGCAAGGGCTTGCCGCCGGGCTCGGGTCGCTGCTGCCCGACACCCCCGATCTCGCCGGGCTGCTGATCACCGCGGTCGTCGCCGCCGTGCTGGCGAACCTGGTGAACAACCTGCCCGCGACCCTCGTCCTGCTCGCCGCGCTCGGCCCGTCGCCACATGCCGGTCTGGTCCTCGCGATGCTGCTCGGGGTGAACATCGGGCCGAACCTGACCTACCCGGGATCGCTGGCCACCCTGCTGTGGCGGCGGATCGCGGCCGGGTACGGGGACCCGCCCCGGCTGGGGACGTTCGTCGGCCTGGGTGCCGTCACGGTGCCGCCGGCGCTGCTCGCGTCGACCCTGGCGCTGTGGGCGTCGCTGGCGCTGCTGACCTGAACGGCGCAGCGGCGGGGGCGGACGTGCGGCGGCCCCGCGCGGCGGGTGCCGGGCGGGGCCGTCGGTGGGTCTGCGCTGGGTGGGTCCGCGTTGGGTGGATCCGCGTTGGGTGGATCCGCGGTCGGTGGGTCAGATCTCGTGGGCCATGTCGTGCCCGAGATCGGTGTCCGGGTCCAGCTCGCGGGCCGGCGCACCGATCGGCCGGGACGTGCCGCGCCGCTGCTGGGGCAGCCGCGCGATCGTGCTCATCTCGTGGGCCAGGTCGTATCCGTAGTCGTGCTCGTGGGACAGCGCTCCAGAAGACCGCACCGACATTTGCCTCTCCGTTCCCCGACACCGAGACAGCGTTCACGCTCCGTACGAGTTCCACCCCGTACGGTGCTCGCAGATCATCGCCCGGGCGGGGTGGGGGGACAACGCTCCGCAGTCGACTCCGCCCGTTCGGGCCACGGTTGTATCGATCCAGCGGCGCGCCTGCGTGCACGGCGCGCCGTTCCGCGGTAGCGGGCCGGGCCCGGCCGCCCGCCGATTCAGTCCAGGTAGGACGTGTCGTTCACCAGGCGGACGGACGCCCCGCCGTCGGGGTAGAAGTCGGCGACGCTGGTGCACGCGAGATCGAGATGCATCCGGAACAGCACCTCGTCGCCGGCGCCGAGCGCGTCCCGGATCAGCATCTTGATCGGCGTCACGTGGCTGACCACGATCACCGTGGATCCCGGGAAGTCCTCGACGATCCGGCGGCGCTCCGCCTCGATCCGCTCCCCCACCGAGCGGAAGCTCTCCCCGCCGGGGGGTTCGACATCGGCCGAGCCGAGCCACCGGCCGTGCAGCTCGGGATCCCGCTCCCGCGCCTCGGCGAACGAGAGGCCCTCCCAGCCGCCGAAGTCGGTCTCGATCAGCGCGTCCCGGACCAGCAGATCGGCGCCGGTCGCCTCGGCGACCGCGGCGGCGGTCTGCCGGGCCCGGCGCAGCGGCGACGACAGCACCGCGGCCGGGGCGACGCCCTCCTTCGCCAGCCGGGCGGCGAGCGCGCGGGCCGCCGCGGCGGCCTGCTCCTGACCGACGGCGGTCAGCTCCGGGTCGCCGTGCCCGGAGTAGCGGCGCTCCACCGACAGCTCGGTCTGCCCGTGCCGCAGCAGGATCATCCGGACCGGGGTACCGACCTGCCCGGTCCAGGCAGCCGCCACCGCCGAGGAGTCGGTCGCGCCGATCTCGGAGGACTCGGTCGCCGATCCGGGCTTGGGCTCCGGGCCGGTCGACGGCTCCGGCGTCGGGTTCGATCCGCCGTCCATCGCCCGGTTCGCGAGCGCGTCGGCGCGCGCGTTGTCCGCACGCGGGATCCAACCGAACGTCACGGCGTCGAAGTGGCGAACCAGGTCCCGGGCCTCGTCGACGAGCTCCTGCAACGCCGGGTGCTTGACCTTCCAGCGACCGCTCATCTGCTCGACGACGAGCTTGGAGTCCAGCCGGGCCTCGACCTCGGTGGCGCCCAGCTCCCGGGCCGCGGCGAGACCGGCGATCAGCCCGCGGTACTCGGCGACGTTGTTCGTGGTGGTGCCCAGCCCGTCGTAGACCTCGGCGAGCACCTGCCGCCCGGTCGCGTCGAGCACGACCGCGCCGTATCCGGCGGGCCCGGGGTTGCCGCGCGACCCGCCGTCCGCCTCCACGACCAGCTTCACTTGCCACGCACCAGGATCGCGCCGCACTCCTCGCAGTGCACGATCTCGTCGGCCGGGGTACCGCGGACCTGCGCGATGAAGGTGCGGTCCAGCTCGAGCCGGCAGGCGCTGCACCGCGACTCGCGCAGCGCGCCGGCCGCGACCCCGCCCTTCGCCCGGATCCGCTCGTAGTCGGCGACCAGGTCGTCCGGCAGCGCGGCGACCAGCTCGGCCCGCGCGCGGTCCCGCCCGGCCCGGGACACGTCGATGTCGCCCTCGGCGGCGTCGCGGCGGACCCGGATCTCCGCGATGTGCTCCTCGGCGGCGGCCAGCTCGGCGCGGGCGTGCTCCAGCTCCGCCCCGACCGCCTCGCGCTCCTCCATGACGCCGAGCTGCTCGTCCTCCAGCACGCCCTGCCGGCGGGCCAGGGTGTCCAGCTCGTGCTGCAGCTCGGTGGCCTGCTTCGCCCCGATCCCGGCTCCGGCCAGCATCTTCTGGTCGCGCTCGGTGCGGGCCCGGACGCCGTCGACGTCCCGCTCGATCCGCGCGATGTCCCGGTCCAGGTCACCGGCCCGGGTCTCGGCCCGGACCGCGGCGTCGCGGGCGTCCCGGAGCCGCTGCTCGGCGTCGTCGAACTGCTTGTGCTCGGTCAGCGTCCGGCGCTGGTGGGCGAGCCGGCCGATCTCGGCGTCCACCTCGGCCAGCTGCAGCAGCTTCGCCTGGGCGGTGGGGTCGGCCTTCATGATCTCGCCTCCGTGTGATGGGGGATCGGCTGGTACGCAGCCGCTGAGGACGCGGCCCCGGGAGCGGCGGTGGCCGCCGTGGTCCACGGATCGGTGCGCAGCCGGGAGACCGACACCGAGACGCTACCGCCGAGCGCCGCCCGGACGACGCCCGCCGCCTGCTCGCACCACGGCCACTCCGACGCCCAGTGCGCGACGTCGACCAGCGCGGGCACCGGGCTGCCCGGCCCGGTGCCGTCGAGCAGGTGCTCGGACGCCGGATGGTGCCGCAGGTCGGCGGTCACGTAGGCGTCGACCCCGGCCCGGGCGGCGGCGCCCAGCGCGGAGTCGCCGGAGCCGCCGCTCACCGCGACCCGGTGGATCGGCCGGTCCGGGTCGCCCGCGCCGCGGACGCCCCACGCGGTGGCCGGCAGCGCCGCCGCCACCCGTTCGGTGAACGCGGCGAACGGCTCCGGCTCCGGCAGCGAGCCGATCCGGCCCAGCCCCCGCGACGACGGCAGCGGGGCCATCTCCAGCAGATCGTAGGCGGGCTCCTCGTAGGGGTGCGCGGCGCGCAGCGCGGCGACGACCTGGTTCCGCCGGGACCGCGGCAGCACCATCTCCAGACGGGTCTCGGCGACCCGCTCCAGCCGGCCGACCTCGCCGATCGCGGGCACCGCCCCGTCCAGCGGGAGGAACTGGCCGGTGCCGGCGGTGGCGAACGAGCAGTGCGAGTAGTTGCCGAAGCGACCGGCGCCCGCGTCCGACAGCGCGGTGTGCACCTGCGCGATCGCCGGCCCGACCGGGACGAAGGTGACGATCTTGTCCAGCGGCTCGGCGGGTTCCGGTTGCAGCGGGCCCGCCACGGCGAGGCCCAGTGCCGCGGCCAGCGCGTCCGAGACGCCGGGATCGGCGATGTCGGCGTTGGTGTGCGCGGTGAACAGCCCGACGCCGGCCCGGATCAGCGTGTGCAGCAGCGCGCCCTTGGGGGTGTCGGCGCCGACGCCGTGCACCCCGCGCAGCAGCAGCGGATGGTGCGTGACGAGCAGCCCGGCGCCCGAGTCGATCGCCTCCCGGACGGTCTCCGGGGTCGGGTCGACGGCGAACAGCACCGAGCCGACGGGCTCCGCGGGATCGCCGCAGACCAGCCCGACCGCGTCCCACTCCATGGCCAGGGCCGGCGGGTAGGCCGCCTCCAGCGCGTCGGTCACGTCGCGCAGGGTGGCGCTCATGCCGGCACCACCAGCGTGCGCAGGACCAGCTCCAGCTCCTCGACGAGCCGGCGGGCGAGCTCCGGCGGGCGCACCGCGACCCGGACGTGGTCCGGGCCCAGCCCGGGGAAGGTGTCGCCGCGCCGGACGCTGATCCCGGCCGCGCGCAGCAGCCGCCGGACGTCGTCCCCGGTGCCGTCCGGCAGGTGCAGCAGCAGGTACGGCGCCACACCGTGGGACACCGCGACGCCCTCGATCGCCTCCAGCACGGTCGTCATCGAGACCCGGTGCGCGGCCAGCTCGCGGGCCCGCTGGTCGGCGGCCGACAGCGCGTCCGGCTCGCAGCAGGCGATGATGGCCTCCAGGGCGGGCGTCGACACCGGCCACGGCGGGCGCGGGCGGGCCAGCCGGGCCAGCAGCGACGGCTCGGCGAGCGCGTAGCCGGCGCGCAGGCCGGCCAGCGCCCAGGTCTTGGTCAGCGAGCGGAGGACGAGCAGGCCGGGCACGTCGGCGGCACCGGCGAGCGACTCCGGTTCCCCGGGAACGGCGTCGGCGAACGCCTCGTCGACCACGAGCACCCGGCCCGGGCGGGCCAGCGCGCGCACGGTGCCGGCGGGGTGCAGCACCCCGGTCGGGTTCGTCGGGTTCCCGACGACGACCAGATCGGCCCGGTCCGGGACCGCCGCCGGGTGCAGCGCATGCCCGTCCGCGGCGTCGGTGTGCACCCGGACGACGTCCACCTCGGCGGCCCGCAGTGCGGCCTCCGGCTCGGTGAACCCCGGGTGGACGACGGCGGCGAGCCGCGGCCGCAGCGCCGGGAGCAGCGCGAACCCCTCCGCGCTCCCCGCCAGCGGGAGCACCTCGTCCGGGGTGCGGCCGTGCCGGGCGGCGGCGACCTCGCGGGCCCGGGCGTCGTGGCCGGCCCTCGGGTAGCGGCCGAGGCCGTCGAGCGTCGCGGCCAGGCGGTCGCGCAGCCAGGCGGGCGGCCCGTCCCCGACCACGTTGACGGCGAAGTCGAGCAGGCCGTCGGCCACCTCGGCGTCGCCGTGGTGGCGCAGGTCGTGGGCGCCCGGGTCACCGGGTCCGTGACCGGCCCGAGGGTGATCGAACGGCATCCGGACACCCTACGGCGGGCTCCCGCACGGACCGGCACGGCGGGGTGGGTGAGAATGGGCGGACCATGTCCGTCGCGCCCGCCCTGTTCCTGCTGTTCTCGCTGTCCGCCGTCAACGCCGACGTCCGAGCCCGTGCTCCCCGGGAGGGTTCACCGTGAACGTCGTCTTCGTCTGTACCGGCAACATCTGCCGCTCCCCGATCGCCGAGAAGATGCTGGCCGCCGAGGTCGAGGCCGTCGGCCTGGCCGACCGGGTGCGGGTGACCAGTGCCGGGACCGGTCACTGGCACATCGGCCAGCCGATGGACGAGCGTGCGGCCGAGGTGCTGACCGAGCACGGTTTCGACGCCGCCCACCAGGCCCGCCAGGTCGACTCGGAGATGCTCGCCGCGGACCTGCTCGTCGCGCTGGACGCCGGGCACCTGCGGTCGCTGCAGCGGTCGGTGCCCGACCCGAAGCGGGTCCGGCTGCTGCGCTCGTTCGACCCGGACGCGGCCGAGGGCGCCGAGGTCCCGGACCCCTACTACGGCGGCCCGGACGGGTTCACCGAGGTCTACGAGATGATCGTGGCGGCGCTGCCGGGTCTGGTCGAGTACGTGAAGCGGCAGGCGTGAGCGCTCCCGTCCACCGGTTGACCGGGCGGACGGTGACCGCGGACCTCGGCGGGCACCCGCCGCGGTTCCGGCTCGGCGAGGGGGCCGCGGCGGTCACCGTCGTCGTCAAGAACGGCGCCGCGGATCCCGGTTCGATCACCGCCGAGGCCGCCGGGCTGCGCTGGCTCGCCGTCCCCGGCGGCCCGCCGGTACCCGACGTCCTCGGCAGCGACGACGAGTGGCTGGTGAGCAGCTGGGTCCCGTCCGGGCGGCCCACCGAGGACGCCGCCGGGGAGCTGGGCAGGCGGCTCGCCGTCCTGCACGCCGCCGGTGCCGACGCCTTCGGCGCGCCGCCGCCGGGCGGCCCGGCGCAGGCGTGGATCGGGCACGCCCGGATGCGCAACGTCGGGCACGACGGGCAGTGGCACGAGTGGTTCGTGCAGGACCGGGTGCTCCCCTACCTGCGCGCCGCCCGCGACCGCGGCGAGCTCGACCCGGCCGGTGCGGCCGCGATCGACCGGGTCTGTGCGCGGATCGACCGGCTCACCGGGCCGGACGAGCCGCCCGCCCGGCTGCACGGCGACCTGTGGTCCGGCAACGTCCTGTGGTCCGGAGACACCGTCTGGCTGATCGATCCGGCCGCGCACGGCGGCCACCGCGAGTCCGACCTGGCGATGCTGGACCTGTTCGGGCTGCCCCGTCTCGACCGGGTGCTGGCCGGCTACGCCGGGGCGGCCGCCGACGCCGGGACGCCGCTCGCCGAGGGATGGCGCGACCGGATCCCGCTGCACCAGCTGTTCCCGCTGCTGGTGCACACCGTGCTGTTCGGGGGCGGGTACGCCGGCCGGGCCGTCGCCGCGGCCCGCCGGCTGGCCTGACGGTCGAGCGCCGCGGCCCGCCGGCCCGCCCGATCCACGCGATGCCGCACCCCTGGTCCGGCGCCGCACCGTCTGGAGCCGGTGCGAGACCACGCCGGGGGTGCGACACGGAAGCCGGGCCCCCGCGCGGAGCCCCGGGAGCCCCGCGCCCGGGGGCCTCCGGAGCCCGGGCCCGGTCAGTACGCCCCGTGCTGCCCGCGCAGCGGGAACCCGGCGGTGCCGTCGGCGTGCAGCTTCACCCCCAGCACCTGGTGCAGCTGGATGTTGTTCAGCTCGAACCCGAGGCGGCAGGCGGCCATGTAGAGCCGCCACACCCTGGCCCGCCCGATGCCGACCTCGGCGACCGCGTCGGTCCAGTTCCGCTCCAGGTTCGCGCCCCAGTCGCGCAGCGTCAACGCGTAGTGCTCGCGCAGGTTCTCGGCGTGCCGGATCTCGAAGCCGGCCTCGTTCATCGCGGTGACGAGGGTGCCGACCGGTTCGAGCTCGCCGTCCGGGAACACGTAGCGGTGGATGAACGGGTCGGTGTTGCGGTGGTCGGGCTTGTGCGGCTGGGTGATGCAGTGGTTGAGCATCCGGCCGCCGGGCCGCAGCTTGGCCTGCATCGCCCGGAAGTAGGCGTCGATGTTCGCCTTGCCGATGTGCTCGGTCAGCCCGATGGACGACACCGCGTCGTACGCGCCGTCCGGCAGGTCGCGGTAGTCGAGGTGCCGGACCTCGGCCAGCCCGTCGAGCCCCCGGCGCTCGATCTCGGCCTGCGCCCACGCGGCCTGCTCCCGGGACAGCGTGACGCCGAGCGCCTTCACCCCGTGCTCGGCGGCGGCGTGCCGGACCATGCCGCCCCAACCGCAGCCGACATCGAGCAGTGTCATCCCAGGCTCGAGATCGAGCTTGGCCGCGACCAGGGCGTACTTGTTCGCCTGGGCCTCCTCCAGGGTGGCGTCGGCGTGCGGGTACGCGGCGCAGGTGTAGGTCATCGACTCGCCGAGCACGAACTCGTAGAACCGGTTGGAGACGTCGTAGTGGTGCGAGATGGCCTGCGAGTCACGCCGCTTGGAGTGCAGCAGCCCGCGCGGCCGGGCCTCCAGGTCCGGTGGCGGCATCCGGTGCTCCCGCCAGTACGGCAGCAGCCGCCGGGCGAGCCAGAGCTGGTCCCGGCGCGGGATCGAGTGCAGCGTCACCTCGGCCATCGCGCGCAGCGCGGTGTAGAGATCACCCCGGACGTCGATCTCCTCGGTCACGTAGGCCCTGGCCAGCCCCAGCGACCCGGGGGCGCTCACCAGCCGGGCCAGCGCCCGTGGCGAGCGGACCTGCAGCGTCACCGGCGCGTCGTCGGGGCCGCTGCGGGACCCGTCGAACGCCTCGATGCGCAGTTCCGGCGCCCTGCCGATCACCCGGGACAGGATCCCGGCGACCGGTTCGGTCGTCGTGTCTCGTCGCTCCAGAACTCCCGTCATCGCCGATCCACCTTCCAGCTCCGCCGACCGCGGCATCCCCTCAGCGGCCGATCACCTTGCGGTACAGGTCGGGCGCCTGCCCGGCCGGGTCGTACCGCTGCTTCACCGCCCAGTACGCCTCGCCGTTGTAGTGCGCCCAGAACTCGTCCTCGCCGTAGTGCACGGTCGAGTACAGCGACTTGTGCCCGCCCAGCCGCGCGACGCACTCCTCGACCAGCCGGTTGTGCGCCCAGGGGTCACCGGGGCGTTCCGGCACCGACGACCAGAAGCCGACGTTGACGTAGAGCCGGCCCGGCTCCATCGGGTAGAGCGGCCAGGACCGCTCACCGCGCAGCCGCAGCGGGCACAGCCACACCGGGGCGATCCCCACCTCGGCGTGGAAGAACGCGAGGAACTCGGCGAGCCGCTCGACCGGGATCTCGACGTCCTGCACGACCATTTCCTCGGTCGGGACGCCGATCGCGCTACGGACCCGGTTCGACGCGCCGTAGCGCTGGTCGAGCGCGACCAGCCTGCGGTAGACGTCGGACCGGCGGTACCGGCGCGGCCAGAACCGGCGCACCAGCGGGTGCTGCACGCCGAACGCGCGCGAGCACCAGAACCAGTCCGGGTCCCAGCGCCACAGGTAGTCGTGCGTGGTCAGGTGATCGACCGGGCGGCGCTGCAGCGACCGGTAGAAGACCTCCTGGCCGGTGTAGTCGGAGATCCGGGCGCCGGGCATCGGGGCGTCGACGAACTCGCCGACGCTCAGGTAGTGCTCGCCGGGGCCGAAGACCACACCATCGAGGAAGTCCGCCCCGGAGCCCGCCAGCTCCTCGATCCCGGCCGCGACGGCGTCCGCGGTCGGGTACCGGTGATGGGTGAGCTTCACGAACGGGCGCACCGGCACCAGCTCGACGACCAGCCGCAGCGCGTAGCCGAGCGTGCCGTAGGAGTTCGGGAAGGCCGCGAACAGGTCGGCGTGCTCGCCGTCCGGGGTGACGTGCAGCAGCTCCCCGGCCGGGGTGAGCACGTCCATCTCCAGCACCGACTCGTGCGGCAGCCCGTTGCGGAACGACGTCGACTCCACGCCGAGCCCGGTCACCGCGCCGCCGAGCGTGATCGTCTTCAGCTGCGGGACGACCAGCGGCATCAGTCCGTGCGCGAGCGTGGCGTCCACGATGGTCTCGTAGGTGGCCATGCCCTGGACCTCGGCGGTCCGCGCGACCGGCTCGACGGCGAGCACGCCGTCCAGCGCGGAGGTGTCCAGCCGGGTGGCGCCGCGGCCGGTGTCCCGGTCGCCGAACCGGAACAGGTTCGACGACGGCTTGCCCAGCTGCACCCGCCCGGCGCCGGACCGCCGCCGGCGCAGCTCCGCCACTGCCGTGTCGTGCGCCGCACGGGATACGGAGGGGACGAGCGTCACCATGTCGGCGACGATAGACCTCTCTCGTTTGCGATGCGCACGGTTTTCATCCGGTCTACGTCACACCGCCACGTGACCGAAGGGTCCCCTTCCGCTGCTGGTCAGGTCGCGGGCGAGGGCGGGCAGCGCGCGCGGCCCGAGGGTCCGCCGCACGGCCGCGGCCGCCGCGGTGAGGCCGTCGTGCTCGTCGGCGGTGAGGGTGATCGCGGCGGCCGCCACGTTGGACTCCAGCTGGGCCAGGCTCGACGCACCCGGGATCGCGACCGTGTTCGGGTGGTGCACCACCCAGGCCAGCGCGACCTGCGCCGGCGTCGCGTCGTGCCCGGACGCCACGTCGCGCAGCACGTCGTGCAGCGGGCGCAGCGCCCGCAGGTTCTCCGGGAGCCAGGCGGTGTTGCGCCGCACCGCGTTCGACGGCCGGTTCGTCTCGTCGTAGCGGGCAGTCAGCAGGCCCTGGGCGAGCGGGCTGTAGGCGATCACGACCCGGCGCTGCTCGACCGCGAACGGCACCAGCTCGGCGGCCGGCTCGCGGCGCAGCAGGCTGAACTCCACCTGGTTCGAGTGCACCGGGGCGCCGAGCGCGGCGTCGGCGGTACGCCAGCGGGCCATCGGGTAGGCCGAGACACCGGCCGCGCCGACCAACCCGATCCGCTGCAGCGCGGCCATCCCGCGCATCGCGGAGCTGTCGCCGAGCAGCGGATGCGGCTTGTGGATCTGGTAGAGGTCGATCGAGGACACGCCGAGCCGGGCGGCCGAGGCGACCGCGCGCTGTTCGAGGACCGGCCCCAGCGGCAGCAGCGGGAGGAACTTGGTGGCGAGCACGACGTCGTCGGTGCCGCCGCAGGCGCGCAGCGCCTCGCCGAGGATCCGCTCGCTGCGCCCGAAACCGTAGACCTCCGCGGTGTCGAACACGGTGACGCCGAGCTCCCGGGCGCGGGCGACGATCCGCGCCGCCTCGCCGTCGAACCCGGCGCCGTAGCCCCACTCGGTGGAGCCGAATTGCCAGGTCCCCAGGCCGATCACCGACCACGGCGTACGGGTGGGCCCGGGGACGTCGAGAGACCGCATGGTCGCGATTGTTCCCCGACGTCCCCGGGCGCACATCCGCGCGGTGACCCCTCAGCACCGCGCGGGGGCCTCAGCGCAGGCGGTGCCTGCTGAAGAAGTCCCAGATCAGGTCGGTTGCCCGCACCGTGTAGGTGGTGCTGCCGCCGCCGCTGTAGAGCGTCGCGCCCGGCCAGGTGTGCCCGGCGTCGTCGATCGCGACGTGCTCGACGCGCGCCCGGTCGTCGCAGCCGGACCAGGTCGAGACGGTGACGTCCGGCTCGATCCGGCGGGTCGCCGGCTGCGGCGTGCAGGAGTTCCGGTCCGCCCAGCCGGCCACCCAGTCCGGGATCGCGGGGAGCCCGCGGGCGGCGTCGCCGGCGTAGGGGATCGTGACGTCGCCGGTGCCGTGGAACGACAGCACCGGCACCGCCCGGCCGGGCTCGCAGGGCGGCTCCCCCGCCCGGTAGTACGCGCCGGCGACCGGGGCGAACGCGGCGATCCGGTCGGCGAGCCGGCAGGCCAGGATCTCGGTGAACCCGCCGCCGTTGGACTTCCCGGTCGCGTAGACCCGCTTCGTGTCGACGCACAGCGTGGACTCGAGCTCGTCGAGCAGGTCGCCGGTGAACGCGACGTCGTCCACCCCCGGCGCCGAGTACGGGGCGCCCTGCCAGGCCCGGCGGTCCTCGCCGCCGGGCACGCCGTCCGGGTAGGCGAGGATCGCGGGCGGCGCGGACAGCTCGCTGAACTCCTCGGTGGTCGGGCCGCTGTTGCCGCGGCCGTGGAAGACCAGCACCACCGGCCACGCTCGGTCCGCGGTGTAGTCCGGCGGCAGGTGCAGCCGGACGGCGCGGTCCAGCCCGCCGGAGCGGACGGTCCGGTCCACGCTGGTGCCGGGCTGCTGCGGCGCGGGTGTGCCGCAGCCGGGGCTGCGCGGCGGCGGCCGTTCCCCCGCGGACGCCGTCGCGGCGGTGCCGATCACCCCCGCCACCGCGACGGACAGGCAGGCGGCGAGCGCGAGCAACCGTGCTCTCCTCGTTCCGGGCATACCGGCTCCCTTCGGACGGCGTCGTCGACGCCCGGTTCGGCCCGCCCGGGTGGTCCGGGCAGGGCGGGGGGGCGGCGGCACCGGTCGGCGCCGTCGCTGGTGCGGGACGGGGTGCGGGTGCTCCGGCCGTCGGCCGGTGCGGCTCAGCCGCCGACCGCCGAGCGGATCGCGGCCAGGTGCTCGGCGGTCAGCGACGCGGCCAGCTCCGGATCGCCGGCGCGGACGGCGTCGAGCAGCCGAACGTGTTCGGCGTGGTCGCGCTCACGGTCGTCGTAACGGTGCCGGATCTCGATCTGGTCCCGGGCTCGGACGTCGAGCAGCGCCTGCACGGTCTCCCGCAGCACGGCGTTGCCGCTGGTGGCGGCGAGCGCGACGTGGAAGTGCACGGCGGGGCGGAGATCACCCTGCGGCGGATGCAGCGCGTTGGTGACGCTGAGCTCCATCAGCCGCAGCCCCTCGGCTTCCCGGGTGCGGGCGGCCGCGGCGGCGATCGGTGGTTCGAGGACCAGCCGGGCCTCGACGAGCTCCAGCACGCTCTCCCGGGTGGCGGCGGGACCGTGCGGGTTGGCGAGCAGGCGCCGGTCGGCGCCGGGGCCGACGTAGGTGCCCGAGCCGTGCCGGAACTCGACGGCACCGGTGGCCTCCAGCCGGCGCAGCGCCTCGCGCACGGTCGGGGTGGTGACCTCGAACCGGCGGGCGAGATCGCGGGAGGACGCCAGCTGGTCGCCGGGGCCGAGCCCCTCGACCCGGATGATCCGCATGATGTCGTCGGCGAGCCGCTCCGACAGCGACAGCTGCCCCGCCATCTGCCCCGAACTCATAAAGTGACTAAATCACTTCGCTCCGACGCGGTCAAGGCCGGGCCGGGCGGGAAGGGTCAGCCGCCGGCGACCGCGTCGCCGGTGCTGCTACCGGTCGCGTCGTCGTCCCAGTCGGCGAGCGCCCGGTCCAGCTCCGGCCAGGTGCTGGTCCGGGCCCGCCGCCCGGTCAGCACGCCGAGGTGCCCGCCCGGCGCCGTCGTGAACCGCACCTCCGGACTGCCGGAGAGCAGCGGCACCGCGCTGCGGACCGCCTTGAGCGGGGCGATCACGTCGTCCCGGCCGGCGACGACCAGCACCGGCACGTCCACGTCGGACAGCTCGACGTCGCGCCCGGCCAGCCGCAGCCCGCCGGAGGCCAGGTCGTTGTTGCGCAGCAGCAGATGGAAGATCTGGCCGAACACCCGGCCCGGGTAGCCGTGCATGTTGGCCATCAGGTGGTCGACGGCCTCGATCTGGGCGAGGCAGTCCCGGTCGTCGATCCGGGACAGCACCGCGAGCGGACGGGTGACCAGCCGGTCCACCGCCGTCAGGTGGAAGGCCCAGCTCACCACCGGCGCCGGGAAGCTGCCGATGCCGCGGTAGATCGAGGAGACCATCCGGCCGCCCGCGACCTCGGCGAGCGGGCGCAGCGGCGCCACCAGCGGGACCCGCGAGATGTCGACCGGGGTGCCGATCGCGGCCACGCTGCGCACCGGCAGCGGCGCCCGGGACTGCACGGCGGCGGCGACCGCGAGCATCGCGAAGATCCCGCCCAGCGACCAGGCGACCAGGTGCACGTCGGAGCCCTCGGCGTCGGCGACCTCGCGGACCGCCGACGGCAGCAGGTCGTCCACCCAGTGCTCGATGCCCAGGCTCCGGTCGGAGAACGACTTCGGGCCGTAGTCGATCAGGTAGACGGTGCGCCCCTGCTGCAGCAGGTGCTCCACCAGCGAGCAGCCGCGCCGCAGGTCGTAGGCGAAGTCCGGGGCGCCGAGCGGCGGCACGAGCAGCACCGGGGCGCAGTCCTGGGCGTCCACCCCGGACAGCGGCCGGTAGCGGTAGAGGATCCCGGCCGGGGAGCCGACGACGGCCTCGCGCGGCATCCGTTCGAGATCGGCGAGATGCCCGACGACGGTCCGGTCCCAGACGTTGGCGACAGCGTCGACGAGGTGCACGCGCGCACCCTACGGCACTCGGGGGTCACCGACGGCCCGTGGAGACTCCCGTTGTTACCGACGGGTATGTGACACTCACCGCCATGCTGCGCGAGATCTTCGACGACGAGCACGACGCGTTCCGCGACCTGTGTCGCACCTTCATCGCGAAGGAGATCACCCCGCATCACGAGCGGTGGGAGGACGAGGGCCAGGTCGACCGGTCGATCTGGACCGCGGCCGGTGCCGCCGGGCTGCTCGGCATGGCCGTCCCCGAGGAGTACGGCGGCGGCGGGGTCGACGATTTCCGCTACAACGCCGTGCTGGACGAGGAGATCGTCGCTGCCGGCACCAGCGGGGTCGGCTACCCGCTGCACAACGACGTCGTCGCGCCCTACCTGCTGCGACTGTGCACCGAGGAGCAGAAGCAGCGCTGGCTGCCCGGGTTCTGCTCCGGCGAGCTGATCACCGCGATCGCGATGACCGAGCCGGGCACCGGCTCCGACCTGCAGGGAATCGCCACCTCCGCGAAGCAGGACGCCGACGGGGACTGGATCCTCAACGGCTCCAAGACCTTCATCACCAACGGCATCCTCGCCGACCTGGTGATCGTCGTCGCGAAGACCGACCCGGACGCGAAGCACCTGGGCTTCACGCTGTTCGTCGTGGAGCGCGGGATGCCCGGCTTCGAGCGCGGACGGCGGCTCAAGAAGGTCGGCATGAAGGCCCAGGACACCGCGGAGCTGAGCTTCACCGACGTCCGGGTGCCGGACGCGAACCGGCTCGGCGAGGCCGGCCAGGGCTTCGTGTACCTGATGCAGAACCTCGCCCAGGAGCGGCTGTCGATCGCCGTCGCCTCGGTGGCCGGCGCCGAGGCCGCGCTGCGGCTCACGCTGGAGTACACCAAGGAACGCAAGGCGTTCGGGCGTCCGGTGGCGAACTTCCAGAACACCCGCTTCGAGCTGGCGGAGATGGACACCGAGGTGTCGATCGCGCGGGTGTTCGTGGACCGGTGCCTGCGCGAGCACGTCACCTCCGAGCTGTCCGTGCCGGACGCGGCGAAGGCCAAGTGGTGGTGCTCGGACCTGCAGAACCGGGTGGTCGACCGCTGCGTGCAGCTGCACGGCGGCTACGGCTACATGCTCGAGTACCCGATCGCCCGCGCGTTCGTCGACTCGCGGGTGCAGGCGATCTACGGCGGCACGAACGAGATCATGAAGGAGATCGTGGGCCGGTCGCTCATCGGCTGAGCGCGGCCAGTGCCTGCTCCAGGTCGGCGACCAGGTCGCGCGGGTCCTCCAGGCCGACCGAGAAGCGCAGGTGGCCGTAGCGGCGGAACTCGGGCGGGAAGTGCGCGGCTCGGCCCTCGGCCCCGGCGCCGACGTGCACGATCAGCGACTCGTCGTGGCCGAGCGACACCGCGGAGGTGATGATCCGCAGGTTCGCGACGAACCGGTTCTGCAGCTCCGGCGGCCCGTCCAGGGCGAAGGCGAGCATCCCGCCGAAGCCGCCGTCCAGGGTGCGGGCGGCGAGTTCGTGCTGCGGGTGCGACGGCAGGCCCGGGTAGGCCACCCAGGCGATCTCCGGGCGGTCGTCCAGGAACCGGGCGATCTGCAGCGCGGCGTCGCAGTGCGCGCGCATCCGCATCGGCAGCGTCACCGAGCCGCGCATGATCAGCCAGGCGTTGAACGGGCTGATCACCCCGCCGGCGTCGACCATCGCGTCGGCCCGGATCCGGTCGACCAGCTCGCGCCTGCCGAGCACCGCCCCGCCCATCGCGTCGCCGTGCCCGTTGACGTACTTGGTCAGCGAGTGCACGACGAGATCGGCGCCGCGCTCCAGCGGCCGCTGCAGCACCGGGGTGGCGAACGTGGCGTCCACGCTGAGCAGCGCGCCGTGCTCGTGCGCGACGGCGGCGACCGCGTCGACGTCGGTGATCCGGGTCGTCGGGTTGGCCGGCGTCTCGACGTGCACCAGCCGGGTCTCCGGCCGGATCGCCGCCCGCACCGCCTCCGGGTCCGAGGAGTCGACCAGCGTCGCGGTGATGCCGTAGCGGTCCGGCAGCAGCTCGGTGAGCAGGCGGTGGGTGGCGACGTAGGTGACGTCCGAGCTCACCACGTGGTCGCCGGTGCGCAGGAAGGTGAACAGCACCGCGTGCAGCGCCGCCACGCCGGAGGCCAGCGCGACCGCCGCGCAGCCGCCCGGCGACACCCCGGACGGATCCTCCAGCGCGGCCAGCTTCTCCTCCAGCCACGCCTGGTTCGCGCCGCCGTTGCGGGTGTAGAGCCGGGTGCCGGTGCCCGACCAGTCCAGCTCGGACGGATCGTCGGGCAGCGCGTAGGAGTTCGCGGCGACGATCGGGCGGCGGATCGCCCCGGTGCCGGGATCGACGTCGTTCCCGGCGTGCACGGCGCGGGTCGCCAGGAACGGCGGACGGTCGGCAGGACGGTCGGCAGGGTCGTGCGGGCTCACCCGCCCGATCCTGCCCGACCGGGGATCAGCCGACGACACCCGCCAGCAGAAAGATCGGCAGCACCGCGGTGAAACCGACCACCGACTGGATGGTCTGCTGCACCGTCCAGGTCTTGAGCGTGGTCGCCACGTCGAGCCCCATCAGGCGTCCGACCAGCCAGAATCCGGAGTCGTTGACGTGCCCGGCGAACACCGAGCCGGCCGCGGTGGCCAGCACGATGCAGGCGACCTCGACCGAGTTGAACCCGCCGGCCAGCACCGCGGGCGCGACCAGCCCGGCCGAGGTGACCAGCGCCACCGTCGCCGAGCCCTGCGCGACCCGCAGCACCACCGCGATCACGTAGGCCGCCACGATCACCGGCAGCCCGACCGCGTCCAGCGCGTCGGCCAGCGCGTCGCCGATCCCGGACGCGCGCAGCACGCCGCCGAACATCCCGCCCGCGCCGGTGATCAGCACGACCGACGAGATCGGGCCCAGCGAGGACTCGAGCAGCTTCTCCATCGCGTTCTTGTCGGTGCCCCGGCGGCTGCCGAGCACGATCATCGCGACGAACACGCCGATCAGCAGCGCGATGCCGGCCGAGCCGAGGATGCTCAGGAACTGCACCCAGCCCGCGTCCGCGTCGACCACGCCGACCTGGGCGAGCGCGTCCAGCCCGGTGTTGCCGAGGATCAGCAGGATGGGCAGCGCGAGCAGCAGCACCACGGTGCCCAGCCGCGGCGGATCGGTGGGCTGGTCGTCGTCGACGGTGCCGAACAGCGCCGGGACCGGGTGCACGATCCGGCGGCCGATCCAGGTGCCCCACAGGTAGCCGGCCAGCCACCAGACGGACAGCACGATGATCAGGCCGATCAGCAGCACCAGGCCCAGGTTCGCGTCGAACTGGTCGGTCGCGGCGACCGGGCCGGGATGCGGCGGCAGGAACACGTGCATGACCGAGAACGCGGCCGCCGCCGGGATGCCGTAGAGCAGCACGTTGCGGCCGCCGTCGACCCGGCGGGCGACCGCGAAGATGATCGGCAGCATCAGCACGAGGCCGGCGTCGAAGAAGATCGGGAAGCCGATCAGCAGCGAGGCCAGGCTCAGCCCGAGGACGGCGCGCTGCTCACCGAACCGGTCGACCAGCGACTCGGCGAGCACCTTCGCCCCGCCGGAGTGCTCGATCAGCTTGCCCAGCATCGCGCCGAGCGCGATGAGCAGGGCGAGCGCGCCGAGCGTGCCGCCCAGGCCGTCGGTCAGGACGTCGACGACCGCGCCCAGCGGGACGCCGGTGGCCAGCGCGGTCAGCAGAGACCAGGATCAGGGTCAGGAAGGCGCGCACCCGGAACCGGATGATCAGCACCAGGATCAGTGCGATCGCCGCCGCGGCCATGCCGAGCAGCGGCCCCGCACCCAGTGTCTGTTCCCATTCGTCCACGTGTGCCCCCTTCGCCCGTTCCAGCCGGGAGCAGTGTCCATTTGCTTGATCATCGTGCTGACGGCAGGGGTGGTCCTCAGCCCTGCGCCACCGGGCCCGGTGCGTGCAGCGACGGACCGGCGTCCGGCACCACCAGCGGCGTCCCGGTGACCGGGTCCGGCAGCACCCGGGCGCGCAGGCCGAACACCTCGGCGAGCAGCTCCTCGGTGACCACCTCGGCGGGGGTCCCGGTGGCGACGATCCGGCCGTCCTTCATCGCGATCAGCCGGTCGGCGTAGCGGGCGGCCAGGTTCAGGTCGTGCAGCACCATGACGACGGTGCGGCCGGCCTCCGACTGCAGCCTGCGGACCAGCTCCAGCACGTCGACCTGGTGCGCCAGGTCGAGGAAGGTGGTCGGCTCGTCGAGCAGCAGCAGGTCGGTCTCCTGGGCCAGCGCCATCGAGATCCAGGCCCGCTGCCGCTGCCCGCCGGAGAGCTCGTCCACCGGCCGGTCGGCGAGATCGGACAGTCCGGTCCAGGCGAGCGAGTCCGCGACGGCGCGCTCGTCGTCGCCGGACCACTGGCGGTACCACGCCTGGTGCGGGTGCCGCCCGCGCGCCACCAGGTCGCCGACGGTCAGCCCCTCCGGTGCCAGCGGCGACTGCGGCAGCACGCCGAGCACCCGGGCGACCTCCTTGGTGGGGGTCCGGTCGATCCGCCTGCCGTCCAGCAGCACCTGGCCGGACCGGGTCGGCAGCAGTCGGCCCAGCGCGCGCAGCACGGTGGACTTGCCGCAGCCGTTCGGGCCGATCACGGTCGTGACCCGGCCGGGCAGCACGTCGAGATCGAGGTTCTCGACGATCGTGCGGTCGCCGTAGCCGAGCTCCACGCCCTCGGCCCGCAGCCGCACGACGTCGGGATCGACCGGGTCACCCCCGGTGGTGGTCCGAGCCTCGAGATGCGCGGTCATGCGCGGGCCTCCTGACGGGAGCGGGCGAGCAGGTACAGCAGGTAGGGCGCGCCGAGCACCGCGGTCACGATGCCGACCGGGAGCTCGATCGAACCGAGCGCGGTGCGTGCGATCAGGTCGGCGAGCACGGTGAGCGCGGCGCCGAGCATCATCGACACCGCGATCGGCGGGCTCCCGACCCGGCAGATCCGCCGGGCGATCTGCGGGCAGACCAGCGCGACGAAGGCGATCGGCCCGGCGGCCGCGGTCGCCACCGACGCGAGCCCGACCGAGACGAGCAGCAGCCCGGTGCGCGCGCCGTTGACCCGGATGCCCAGGCCGCGGGCGGTGTCGTCGTCGAACCGCAGGCCGCCGAGCAGGTGCGCCAGGATCAGCGCGGCCGGGACCAGCACCGCCATCGCGATGGACAGCGGCACCACCTCGTTCCAGCTGCGGGCGTTCAGGCTGCCGTTGAGCCAGACCTGGGCCTGCGCGGCCTGGTAGATCTGGGCGACCGTGAGCAGCCACTGCACCGCCGCGACCAGCACCGCCTGGATGCCGATCCCGATCAGCACCAGCCGGAAGCCCTGGATGCCGCGCCGCCAGGCCAGCACGTAGACGACCAGCGAGCTGGTCAGCCCGCCGGCCAGCGCGGCCAGCGGGATGCCGAGCGAGGCGAACATCCCGCCGACGCCGACCGCGCCACCGCCCAGCACGATCACGAACACCGCGGCCGCACTCGCCCCCCACTGCACGCCGATGATGTCCGGGCTGGCCAGCGGGTTGCGGGCGATCGACTGCAGGATCGCGCCGGACACCGCGAGCGCGCCCCCGACCAGCGCGCCGACCAGGGTGCGCGGCAGCCGTAGCTCCAGCACCACCAGCTGCTGGCCGGCATCGCCGGCGCCGAACAGGGTGGCCAGCACGTCGGTGATCGCGATCGGGTAGTCGCCGCGGCCCATGTTCGCCGCGGCCGCGAGCAGCAGCACCGCCGCGCACACCAGCAGCACGACGAGCGGGCGGACCCGCAGCACGCCGGAGAACCGGCCGTAGCGGATCGGGCGCCGGCCGGGCACCGCGGGCGCCGGGCGGGACTCGGTCGTGGCGCTCACACCGCCCCCAGCTTCCGGCGGCGCACCAGCGCGATGAAGAACGGCCCGCCGATCAGCGCAACCACGATGCCGACCTGCAGCTCACCGGGCCGGGCGACCACCCGGCCGACGACGTCGGCGAGCAGCAGCAGCACCGCACCGGCCAGCGCCGAGGCGGGCAGCAGCCAGCGGTGGTCCGGTCCGGTGAAGGCGCGCACCACGTGCGGCACGATCAGGCCGAGGAACACGATCGGCCCGCAGGCCGCGGTCGCGGCACCGGCGAGCAGGGTGATCGCGACGACGCCGACGATCCGGGTCCGGCGCACCGAGTGCCCCAGCGAGGTGGCGACGTCGTCGCCCAGCGAGAGCGCGTTCAGCGCGGGCGCGCTGGCCAGCGCCAGGATCGCGCCGGCCACGATGAACCACACCACCTGCCCGCCGACGGCAGCGTCCCGCCCGGCGAGCGAACCGACGCTCCAGAACCGGTAGGCGTCCAGGCTGGTCTCGTCGAGCAGCACGATCGACGACGTCAGCGCGCTGAGCAGGAAGGTCACCGCGGCCCCGGAGAGGGCGAGGGTGACCGGGGTGGCCCCGCCGGGCGCCCGGGTGCCGATCACGAACACCACCACGCTGGCCACCAGCGCACCGACGAAGGCGAACCAGACGTAGCCGAACAGTGAGGTGACCCCGAAGACGTAGATGCCGACCACCACGAAGAAGGCGGCACCGGCGTTCACCCCGAGCAGGCCGGGATCGCCGAGCGGGTTGCGGGTGAAGCCCTGCACCAGCGCACCGGCCAGGCCGAGCGCCATCCCGACCAGCACCCCGAGAGCGGTCCGCGGGATCCGCAGCGCGCGCACCACCACGTCGTTCTCGGTGCCGGTGGGGGCGACCAGCGCCGAGACCACCTCGCTCAGCGGGATGACCTTGGTGCCGATCGCGATGCTGGCCAGCACGGCGGCCAGCACCGCCGCCGTCAGGCCGGCGAGGCCGATCAGCCGTCTGCGCCGCAACGAGCGCTTCGGTGGCGCCGGAGGCCCCGTCGGACGGGATCGGACGCGGATCGCGTTCACCTGGCTGCGGTCTCCCTGCGCGTGGTTGCGGTGCGCACCCGTCTGGCGCGGCTCCGCTCACCATAAGTGAGCCTGACCTACGACAGAACACCCCGTGGGCCACGTCCTGATCACGCCGCGGGCACCCGGCATGCTCACGACGTGCAGCGACACCGGAACGGCCAACGGGTCACCGCGATCATGGTCACCTCGCTGGACGGCGCGGTCGCCGCGGGCGGGCGCGGTTCGCAGGGGCTGAGCACCCCGGCCGATCGCGAGCTGTTCCGCTCGGTGCGCCGGGCCGCCGACGTCGTGCTGGTCGGCGCGGGCACCGCACGGGACGAGAACTACCGGGGCGTGCGTCCGCGCCGGCCCGGCCCGGACGGCGCCGATCCCGGGCCACCCCCGCCGGTCGCCGTGGTCACCGGGTCGGCCGCGCTCGATCCGGCGGCACCGCTGTTCACCGACACCCGCACGGCGCCGATCGTGCTCACCACCGCGGCCGCGCCCGCGGCCCGGCGGGCCGCGCTGGCGGCGGCCGGTGCCGACGTCGTCGCGCTGGCCGATCTCGCGCCCGGCACGCTGCTGGCCGAGCTGGGCAGGCGCGGCCTGCGCGAGGTGCTGTGCGAGGGCGGCCCCACGCTGCTCGGCGCGCTGGTCGCCGCGGACGCGATCGACGAGCTGCGGCTCACCCTGGTGCCGGTGCTCGCCGGCGGCCCGGCCGGCCGGATCGCCGGCGGCCCGGACGCCGTCCCGCTGCGCCGGATGGAGCCGGTCGGGCAGCTCGCCGCGCCCGACGGGACCCTGCTGCTGCACTACCGGAGGGCCACACGTCCGCCGAACGAGTGAAGTCCCGTGAGGGCCGTCGCGCGTTGGGCATCACACGAGGGACCGCAGGACGAGTCGGCGGCCCGGGCCACGCCCGGGGCCGCCGCGAGAGGAGCACCACGATGACCTCCAGCAGCCCCGCCACCACCTCCGGCGCGAGCCCGGCGAAGATCGGCGACGACACCACCCAGGGCAAGACCTCGATCGCCGCGTCGGTCGTGCAGAAGATCGCCGGGATCGCCGCCCGCGAGGTCTCCGGCGTGCACTCGATGGGCAGCGGCGCGTCCCGCGCGTTCGGCGCCCTGCGCGAGCGCATCCCGGGCGGCAGCGCCACCGGCGCGTCGAACGTCGCCGGGGTCGCCGTCGAGGTCGGCGAGAAGCAGGCGGCGGTCGACCTCGATCTCGTCGTGGAGTACGGCGTCGCCATCTCCGAGCTGTCGAAGGCGGTCCGCCGCAACGTGATCGGCGCCGTCGAGCGGATGACCGGGCTGGAGGTCATCGAGGTCAACATCTCGGTGAACGACATCCACCTCGCCGGTGACGACGACGCCGACGCCCCCGCCGACCGCGCGCCCGCGCCGACCGGCCGCGTCGTGGAGTGACGACGGTGCCCGAGTCCCCCGACTCTCCCGCGGCCGTGGTCACCGGCCGTCCGGCCCCGGCCGCCGGTGCGGCCGGGCCCGCTGCCGACCCGGAGCCGGCCGCGCTGGCCGAGCTGGTCGCCGAGGCGGTCGCCGCGCATCCCTCGGTCGTCCGGCTGGACGGCGGGATCTTCGGCGCCGTCGCGACCTGGCTGCCGGGCCGGCGACTGGTCGGGGTGCACGTCGGCGGACCGGGCGAGCCGGTGGAGATCGGCGTGGTGCTGCACCTCGACCGGCCGATCCCGGATACCGTCGCGGCACTGCGCCGGACCGTCACACCGCTGGTCGGTGCGACGCCGGTCGACGTCACGGTGTCCGACGTCGTCCCGCTGGGCCCGATCGGCCCCGGTGCCGGCGGCGCCGGAGACCCGGCAGGCGCCCGATGACCCGCGGCACGGAGGTACGGATGGACGCTCGGGACGGCCGGGCCGGGCTCACGCCCGAGCAGCGCGCGGCGTACCGGTCGTTCGTCCGCACCCACCATCCCGACCGCGGCGGCGATCCCGAGGTGTTCCGGGCCGGCCTGGCCCGGTACCGGGCGCTGGCCGCCGGGCACGACCCGGACGCGGGCGCCGGGGCCCGGTCCCACGACCGGTACGACGACCGGCGCTACGACGCGCCGATCGAGATCGTCCCCGACCTGCCGCTGCCGACCCGGGTGCTGGTCGCGCTGATCCGCACCGTGCGCCGCCGCACACATCCCCGGGTCGACCGGCCCGGCCGGACCGACCGAAGCGAGCCCTGATCCCCGGCACCGGCGCCGGTCACACGGCACGGGTGCCCGTCTCGGAGGAAACGACATGAACGCCACCCAGACCGGCCTGCTGGCAGGTCTCCTGCTCGGCGTCGCCGGCTCCACCGCCGGATTCCTGGCCTTCGTCATCACCCTCGTGCTCGGCGTCATCGGCCTGCTGGCCGGGCGCGTGCTCGACGGTGAGCTCGACATCAGCGGCGTGTTCGGCCGCGGCCGCGACCGGTGACCGCACCGTGACCGAGCTGCCCGAGCCGGACGACCGCGGCTCGCTCGACATCGACCCGGCGGTCCTCAAGAAGATCGTCGAGTACGCCGCCGACACCGCACCGGCGACCCGGCACCGCGCCCGCACCGTGGCCGGGCTGGGGATGGGCGAGTCCGGGCCGAGCGCCCGGATCACCACCCGCTCCGCCGAGGAGATCGACGTCCGGCTGCGGCTGACGCTGGTCTACCCCGGCCCGGTCCGGGCGGCCGTCGCCGAGGTGCGCGAGCGGGTCGCCGCCGACCTGCGCCGGATGACCGGACGCCGGCTGCGCGGGTTCACCGTCGAGGTGGACGCGCTGCAGGCCGACCGGGCCGCCGGGCCCGAGACCACCCGGGTCCGCTGACCCGCCCTCCCCGACCCAGAAAGGCAGGTGGCACACCGTGCGTGTCCTGCTCCGCGTGCTCGCGCCCCTGGTCAGCCTGGCGCTCGCCGGGCTCGGCGCGCTGGTCGTCACCGAGGTCGTGGCGGCCTGGGTGAGCCCCGGGACCGGCTCCGGCCTGCTCGTCCCGTGGCGGGACTGGCGCGGCACCGCCGAGAACACCCTCTGGACCGCGCAGCCGGTGCTGTGGATCGCGGTCGCCGCGATCGTCGCCGGCGTGCTGCTGCTGGTCATCGGGCTGCTGGCCCGCCGGCACGACGTCGCGCTCGACTCGCCGTCGCCGGGCCTGACCGTCGCGACCGCGCCGCGGGTGCTGGCCCGCCTGGTCGGCAGCCGGGTCCGCGCACTGGACCCGGTCACCGCCGCCTCGGTCACCGCGTCGGCCCGCTCGGTCGTCGTCCGGGCCCGCGGGCGCGGCGAGACCGGCGCGCTGCGCGACGAGGCCCGCACCGCCGCCTCCGGCGTGCTCGACGCGCTGCCGCTCACCCGCCGTCCCCGGCTCACGGTGCGCGCCACCGCCGAGACGCCGGGCTCGACCCGCTCGGGAGTGCACTGATGACGACCGACACCACCCCGGCCGCCCCGGCCGGCGGCACCGACGACGGCGGAACCGACGCCGATCGCCCCCACTCCGGTGGCCCGCAGCCCTCGGCCGGCGGCCGCACCGTCGCCCCCGCCGACCCGCGCCGGGCGGCCAGGGCGGCCCGGCGGGCGCAGTACCGCTCGGCCGGCGGCGCCCGCTGGGGGCTGACCCTGCTCGGCGTCGTGCTGCTGGCCGCCGGCGTGCTCACCGTGCTGCTGGTGACCGGCGTGTTCGGGCAGAACCGCCCGCAGCGCCCGTTGCTCGATCCGCTGATCAGCGAGTTCCTCGTCGCGCACGGTACGGCGGCCCGGGTGGCCGCGATCGTCGCCGGGATCGTGCTGTTCGTGCTCGGCCTGCTCTGGGCGGCCCGCGGGCTGCGCCCGGAGCCGCGGCCCGACCTGGTGCTGGACGCCGGATCCGGCTCCGAGATCCGGATCGACTCGGCCGCCGCCGCGGACGCGCTCGCCGAGGGCGCCGCCGCGCTGCCCGGCGTCACCCGGGCCCGCGCCCGGATGGTCGGCCGGGCGTCGGCGCCCGCGGTGCGGGCCACCGTGTGGGTGGAGGAGGACGTCGCCGACACCGGCGTCGCCGAGATCTGCCGCCGGCTCGACAGCGAGGTGCTCCCGCAGGTGCGCGACTCGCTCGGCTTCCCGGACCTGCCGGTGGCGGTCCGCCTCGAGCTGGACTCCGGCCCCCGGGACCGGGGCCCGCGGGTCGCTTGAGACACCCCGTCGCACCAGTGTGATCCGCCTCATGGCGGACCGGCGCGCCGGGCGCCGTACGGTCGGCGGCATGGGTGCTCTGCTGGACGGCAAGAAGGCTCTCGTCACCGGCGCCGGGAGCGGGATCGGGGCCGCCGTGGCCCGCAGGCTGGTGGCCGACGGCGCATCGGTGTACGCGGTGGACCGCGATCCGGACCGGATCGCCGCACTGGCCGCCGACACCCCCCTGATCACGCCGCTGACCTGCGACCTGTCCGATCTCGACGCGGTCGAGGAGCTCCCCGCCGACGCCGACGTGCTGGTCAACAACGCCGGCCGCCAGCACGTCTCCCGGCTCGAGGAGTTCGATCCGGAGATCTTCTCGGCGATCCTGCGGCTGATGCTCGAGTCGCCGTTCCGGCTGATCCGCCGGTCGCTGCCGCACATGTACGCCCGGGGCTGGGGCCGGGTCGTGAACATCTCCAGCGCGCACGGGCTGCGCGCCTCGCCGTACAAGTCGGCCTACGTGTCGGCCAAGCACGGCCTGGAGGGGCTGTCCAAGGTGACCGCCCTGGAGGGCGCCGAGCACGGCGTCACCAGCAACTGCATCAACCCGGCCTACGTGCGGACCCCGCTGGTCGAGGCGCAGATCACCGACCAGGCCCGCACCCACGGCATCTCCGAGGACGAGGTGATCGAGAAGATCATGCTCACCCCGGTCGCGGTGAAGCGGCTGATCGAGCCCGCCGAGACCGCCGAGCTGGCCGCCGTGCTGTGGGGCCCGGCCTCGGCGTCGATCACCGGTGGCTCGCTCACCCAGGACGGCGGCTGGACCGCGCGCTGATCCGCCGGTCTCACCCGGTCCTCACCGGGCCGCGGGCACACTGGTGCACCGGCGGGACGACGAGCGGGGGATCACGGTGCGGCAGCGGTGCGGAGGCACCCCCGTCGGGGTGCCGGTGGTGCTGCTGGTCCTGACGCTGTGCGGGGCGCTGCTCGCCGGCTGCGCGGTCGGGCCGTCGCAGCGGCCACCGGTCGCGGTGCGCGGCGAGCTGCTGCCCGCCGCTCCCCCGCCCACCGCCGCCGGGCCCGCGGCCGATCCGGAGGCGCTGCCCGAGATCGAGGAGGTCCGCGGCGGACCGGCGTTCACCGACTGCACCGCCGACGTGCTGGCCGGCCTCGCCGCCGCCGGGACGCCGGTGCCGCCGGACCGGGAGCTGGCGGTCGGCTGCGGCCGGCTCACCGTGCCCGCCGATCGGAGCCGGCCCGATCTGGGCCCGGCCCGGCTCGGCCTGACCAGGGTCACCACGCCGGGCGCGCCGGCCGACCTGCCCGCACTCGTGGTGCTCGGCGACACCGGGACCGACGGCTCGGCGCGGGCCGCCGCGGCGGTCGCCGCCCGGATGCCCGCCGAGGTACTGGCGACCTACCAGGTGGTCGGCATGGACCGCCGCGGCGCGGGCGAGGACCTGCTGGACTGCGCGCCGATCGACGCCCGTGCCGCGCTGCTCGACGCCGCACCGGACC
This sequence comes from Pseudonocardia sp. NPDC046786, assembly GCF_040645415.1. Classification (NCBI taxonomy): domain Bacteria; kingdom Bacillati; phylum Actinomycetota; class Actinomycetes; order Pseudonocardiales; family Pseudonocardiaceae; genus Pseudonocardia; species Pseudonocardia sp. NPDC046786. The sequence continues at coordinate 94,905 of NZ_JBEYYF010000003.1, forward strand.
GCTGGGACGAGCCTGCGATGTCGGCGTTGCTCGACCGGTCCCGGTCGATCGTGCAGGACTGCTACCTGCTGCTGTCCGGCACGCTGACCAGTTACCGGGCCACCTCCACCGCCGACGACCTGGAGTCGCTACGCAGCGCGCTCGGCCCGGCCCGGCTGAACCTGCTCGGCATCGGCGACGGCGCGGACGCGGCCGCCGGCTGGGTCGCCCGGCATCCCGGCGCGGTCGGCCGGGTCGTACTGGACGGCCCCGGCGATCCCACCCTCGACGACCCGGCGCGCACCGAGGCGGCCACCGCCGCCGCCGAGGCCGCGTTCGACGCCTTCGCCACCGCCTGTGCGGCGGGCCCGGACTGCCCGCTCGGGCCGGACCCGCGGGCCACCGTGACCGGGCTGCTGGACCGGCTGGGGCGCACCGCGCTCCCGGTGGGCGACGGCGACGCGGTCACCGCCGGGGCCACCGTCCGGGCCGTCCGGTCGGTGCTGGCCCAGCCGGCGCGCTGGCCGGAGCTGCAGGCCGCACTGGCCGCCGCGGACGGCGGCGACGCGGCCGGGCTGGTCCGGCTGCTGGCGCCGCTGGGCGGGCCGCAGGGCCGGTTCGACGCGGCGCTGGCGACCCGGTGCAACGACAGCCGGGTCCGGGTCACCCCCGGCGAGGCGGCCGACCTGGCCGGGGACTGGTCGGAGCGCTTCCCGCTGTTCGGCAGCGCCGCGGCGCAGCAGCTGGTGTCCTGCGGGCCGTGGCCCTCCGGCGGACCGGTGCCGCCGTCCGCGCCGCAGGGCGGCGCGCCGCCGCCGGTGCTGGTGCTCGGGACCGCGCACGACCCGCGGACCGCGCAGAGCGGCGCCGAACGCACCGCCGAGCAGCTCGGCGACGGCCGGGTGGTCCGTTGGCAGGGTGCCGGGACCGGCGCCTACGGGCGCACCCCGTGCGTGACCGCCGCGGTCGATCGGGCACTCGTCGACGGGCGGGCACCGGCCGAGCCCGTCGTCTGTCCGCCGTAACCGCTTGCGGCCGACGGTGTACACGGAGTCACCACCGGTGCGACCGAACCGACACCGAAGGTCACGATTCCGTATCCAGCTGTTTCCGCGCCGGTTGCGCGAGCCACCGCCGCGCGCGGCGCGACCTGCAGAAACCGTTCGGGGAATCGTTTTTCCAAACCGCCACCACGCCGTCACGGAACGGACCGTTCGACTTACCCCGGCCGTGCCCGTCCCGCTAGGCTCCGTTCGGCGACAGGGTCACCGCAGGTCGTACCGGATCGCCGGGGGGCGCGCGGCCGAAGGCCGGCACGTCGTTCGGGAGGGTGTAACGCCGGTGGCACCAGTCGCCGAGTGGCGCAGAAGGACCGATCAGCCTGAGCCGCTCGGCGGGCACGGGATCCGGGCGGAAGGAGCACGGTGGATTTCTTCACCTATGTCGCGACACAGCTGAACCAGTTGGTGTTCTACGGCCAGCAGCACTTTCTGCTGGTCGGCATTGCAGTCGGAATCGCCGCCCTCATCTCGCTCGCGGCCGGGACCCTGCTGCACACGAACCGGCTCACCCCGGACTCGTGGAGCAAGCCGGTGCGGATGGGCACCCGGGAGGGATTGCTGATCGCCAGCTCGGCGGCACTCACCATTCCGTCGCTGGCCCTGTTCGGCATGCTGCAGCCGATCCTGGGCCTGGGCGCGACGCCGTCGCTGGTCGCGCTGACGATCTACGCGACCTACCCGATCCTGCGCAACGTGGTCGCCGGCCTCTCCTCGGTCGACGACGCGGTGCTCGAGTCCGCCCGCGGGATGGGGATGGGCCCGGTCCGCCGGATGCTGACCATCCAGCTCCCGCTGGCCTGGCCGGTGATCCTGTCCGGGATCCGGGTGGCCGTGCTCATCATCATCGGCATCGCCGTCGTCGCGGGGGCCATCAACGGCCCGGGCTTCGGCTCGTCGCTCCTGCTGGGCCTGCAGCGGCTCGGATCGGTCAACTCGTTCAACCAGGTTCTGGCGGCCACGCTCGGCTGCCTCGTCGTGGCTGCCGTCTACGAGCTCGTGTTCTGGTTCGTGCAGCGCTTCACCACCCCGAGGGGGATCCGTGTCTGATTCCGGCAAAACCATGATCGCCCTCGAAGGCATCAGCAAGACCTACCCGAAGGCCACCGCACCCGCGGTCCAGGAGCTCAACCTGGAGGTGCCCGAGGGCACCATCTCGATGTTCATCGGCCCGTCCGGCTGCGGCAAGACGACCACGCTCAAGATGATGAACCGGCTGATCGAACCCTCCACCGGCCGGATCATGCTCGACGGCGACGACGTCACCGAGGTCAACGCCGACGAGCTGCGCCGCCGGATCGGCTACGTCATCCAGCAGGTCGGCCTGTTCCCGCACTTCACCATCGGCGACAACATCGCCGTCGTGCCGCGGATCCTCGGCTGGGACAAGAACCGCATCTCGGCCCGGGTCGACGAGCTGCTGCACCTGGTCGGCATGGAGCCCAAGGACTACCGGGACCGGTACCCGCGCCAGCTCTCCGGCGGTCAGCAGCAGCGGGTCGGGGTCGCCCGCGGCCTCGCCGCCGATCCGTCGGTGATGCTGATGGACGAACCCTTCGGCGCGATCGACCCGATCACCCGCGAGCGCATCCAGGACGAGTTCCTCGAGCTGCAGCAGCAGATCGCCAAGACGATCTGCTTCGTCACCCACGACCTCACCGAGGCGGTCAAGCTGGGCGACCGGATCGCCGTCTTCGGCCCCGGCGGGACGCTCCAGCAGTACGACACCCCGGACATGATCCTCACCCACCCGGCCAACGAGTTCGTCGCCGAGTTCGTCGGATCGGGCGCCGCCGTGCGCCGGCTGTCGCTGCTCGAGCTGTCCCGGCTGGAGCTGCAGACCGTCGGGCTCGACGGGACCGCCGAGCGCAACGGCTCCCCTACCTACGAGGCCGACGCCGAGGGCCGCCCGGTCCGCTGGGCCTACCTCCCCGGCACCGAGGTGCTCCCGCAGCTGGTCACGGTGCCGCACTCGGGCACCGTCTACGACGCCGTCGACGTGATGCTGGACTCGCAGACCGAGCTGGTCGCCGTCGTCGACGACCAGCAGAAGCTGCAGGGCGCGCTCTGGTGGCGCGACCTCGTCGAGGGCCTCAAGACGAAGGCGGCGTCGTGAGCGCCCCGGCCCCCGAGGTCGCCACCGGCTCCGTCGAGGGGGAGGACGTCCCCCGCCGGGAACGCCGCAGGCTCGACAAGACGCTGATCGTCAACCCGCTGATCGCGGTGTTCGGCCTGGCCCTGGTCTTCGGCTACGCGGCGGCGACCGGCCTCGACGAGGTCGAGCGCTCGGTGATCAACCCGCAGGCGCTGGGCACCCGGCTCTGGGAGCACCTGGTCCTCACCGGGCTGTCCACCCTGGTCGTGATCGTGATCGCGATCCCGGCCGGGATCGCGATCAGCCGCCCGGCCGCCCGCCGGATCCAGCGGCCGGTGCTCGCCTTCACCGGCTTCATGCAGGCGCTGCCCGCCTTCGGTGTGATCGTGCTGCTCGCGTTCTCCCCGCTCGGGCTCGGCCTGACCACCGCCGTCGTCGCGCTCGCGCTGGCGGCGCTGCTGCCGGTGCTGACCAACACCGTCGTCGGGCTGCAGCAGGTCGACCGGGCGCTGATCGAGGCGGCCCGCGGGATCGGGATGTCCGCCCGGCAGACCCTGCTCCGGGTCGAGCTGCCGCTGGCCACGCCGGTGATGGTGGCCGGTGTCCGGGTCGCGCTGGTGCTCAACGTCGGCACCGCGGCGCTGGCCACCTTCATCGGCGCCGGCGGTCTCGGCGAGCCGATCAAGGGCATGCTCGAGCTCGGCCGGCCCACCGGGACCCTGATCGCGGCCGCGATCGTGGCCGCGCTCGCCCTGATCGTCGACTGGCTGGCCGGACTGGCCGAGTACCTGGTCGGCCGCTCCGCCGGCTGAGCCACCCTGATCTCCCCCGACGTTCCGTGCCGTTCGCAGTACCGCACTTCCTGGAGGACACCTTGAGATTCGGACGACGATCCCGGCGCATCGCGTGGACGGCCATGGCGGCCGTCACCGCGGTGGCGCTCGCCGGCTGTGGCGGCCTCGACGCCAGCGGCCCCTCGGCCTCCGGCGGCTCGCTCGCCGAGGCCGGCAACCTCGAGGGCGTCGACTACATCGTCGGCGGCAAGAACTTCGACGAGCAGCTGGTGCTCTGCGAGATCACGGTCGCCGCCCTGGAGTCGGTCGGCGGCAACGTCACCCCGCGCTGCAACCTCGGCGGCACCGACGTCGCGCGGCAGGCACTGCTCTCCGGTGACATCAACATCTACTGGGACTACACCGGCACCGCGTGGGCGTCGTTCTTCCAGGAGACCGAGCGCATCCCCGACGACAACGAGCTCTACCGCCTGGTCGCCGAGCGCGACCTGCAGGAGAACCAGCTCGTCTGGCTGGACAAGGCGGACTTCAACAACACCTACGCCTTCGCCGTCAACGGCGACCGGGCCCGCGAGGAGAACCTGGTCACGCTCTCCGACATGGCCGCCTACATCCGGGAGGGCAAGCCCGGCACGGTGTGCGTCGAGACCGAGTACAACTCGCGTGACGACGGTCTGCGCGGGCTGCAGCAGGCCTACGACTTCCAGGTGCCCGCCGACCGGCTGCAGGTGCTCGCCACCGGCGCCATCTACCAGGCCACCCAGAACGGCGACTGCACCTTCGGCCTGGTGTTCACCACCGACGGCCGGATCCCGGGCCTCGGCCTGACCGTGCTCGAGGACAACGAGCGGTACCACGTCACCTACAACGCGGCGCCGATCGTCCGCGAGGAGACCTACACCCAGAACGAGGCGATCCGTCAGGTGATGGCGCCGATCTCGACCGCGCTGGACTACGAGACCATGCTGCGGCTCAACGGCGAGGTTTCGTCCGAGGGTCGTGACGCCCGCGAGGTGGCACGCACCTGGCTGACCGAGGAGGGCTTCACCGGCTGACCGGTCCACCGGTTCGAACGCGGCCCCGCACAACCCCGTCCGCGGGTGGTGTGCGGGGCCGCGTCCTGTTCGCCGGGTTTGCGTCCGGCCGGTGCCGGAACCGGTGGCGCGGCGGTGTTGCACGGCGGGGCGTTCCGTGATCGGCTGACCCGCAACATACCTGCGACCTGGGACGACGCCGCGTGAGGATGCATCCGGACCGATCCCCCCGGCGGGCCGCGATGCTCGGCGCGATGCTGTCCGTCGTCGCCCTCGTGGCGGGCGGATGCGCGGGACTGGCCGGCAGCGGTCCGCGGGCGGCCTCCGGCTCGCTCGCCGAGGCCGTCGACCTGACCGGTCAGACCTACGTCGTCGGCTCGAAGAACTTCGACGAGCAGATCGTGCTCTGCCAGATCTCCGTCGCCGCGCTGGAGTCGGTCGGCGCGACCGTGACCGACCGCTGCAACGTCGGCGGTTCCGACGTGACCCGGCAGGCGCTGCTCTCCGGCGACATCTCGCTGTACTGGGAGTACACCGGCACGGCGTGGGCGTCGTTCCTGCAGGAGACCCGCAAGCTGCCCGACGACGAGGTGCTGCGCGAGCTGCGCACCCGCGACCTGGCGGAGAACGGTGTGGTCTGGCTGGACCGGGCCGGTTTCGACAACACCTACGCGTTCGTCGTCGACGGCGCCGAGGCCACCCGGCTCGGCCTGCGCACGATCAGCGACATGGCGGCCTACATCCGGTCCGGCCAGCCCGGCACGGTCTGTGTGGAGACCGAGTACCACTCCCGGGCCGACGGGCTGCGCGGCCTGCAGCAGGCCTACGACGTCGAAGTCCCCCGGGAGCGGATCTCCGTCCTGGAGCAGGGCCTGATCTTCCAGTCGACCGCCGACGGGGTGTGCCTGTTCGGCGAGGTCGCCGCCACCGACGGCCGCATCCCCGGCCTCGGGCTCACCGTGCTGGAGGACGACCGCGGCTACCACATCACCTACAGCGCGGTCCCCACGATCCGCCAGGACGTGTTCGACCGCGCGCCCCAGGTGGCCGAGGTGTTCGCGCCGATCGCCGCGGCGCTGGACCAGCGCACCGTCCAGGAGCTCAACGGCCAGGTCTCGGCCGACGGGCGGGACGCCCGCGAGGTCGCCAGGGACTGGCTCGCCGAGCGCGGCTTCATCGGCTGAGGGAGGATCCCGCGATGGCCCGCCGGCAGGTGCAGGAGGTCCGCGACGGGGTCGAGCTGACCAGCCTGGACGATCCGGTGTTCGACGGCGCCGGAGTCACCAAGCGGGAGCTGCTCGACCATCTCGACGCGGTCGCGGACCGGATGCTGCCCGCGCTCGCCGACCGCCCGCTGTCGGTGGTCCGGGCCCGGCCCGGGCAGCGGCCGTTCATGCAGAAGAACCTCCCGCGCGGGGCGCCGGACTGGATCCCGACGCTGCCGGTGTGGGCGGAGAGCTCGCAGCGCACCGTGCACTACCCGGTGTGCGCCGACCGCCGGACCCTGCTGTGGTTCGGCAACCAGCGGGCGATCGAGTTCCACCCGACCCTGCTGCGCACCGGCGCGACCGGCGCCGACGAGCTCGTGATCGACCTCGATCCGCCGCCGGACGGCGCGTTCGCCGCGGTCGTCGCCGCCGCCCGGCTGGTCCGGGCGGCGCTGCACGAGCTCGGGCTCGACGCCGTCGTCAAGACCAGCGGGGCGAAGGGACTGCACCTGGTCGTGCCGCTGTCGGCACCGCTCGGCGTCGACGACGCGTTCGCCGCGACCCGCGCGCTGTGTGCCCGGGCGGAGGCCCGCGGGCCGGACGTCGCGACGACCGCCTTCATCCGGGACGACCGCGGCGGCCGGGTGTTCCTGGACCCGACCCGTGCCGGCTGGGCGACCCTGGTCGCCGTCTACAGCCCGCGCGCCCGGCCCGGTCTCCCGGTCTCCTTCCCGGTGCCCTGGGACGCCCTCGACGGCCTCTCCCCCACCGACGTCACGCTGCGCACCGCCGCCGGGCTGCTCGGCGACACCGACCCCTGGCGGACGCTGCGCCCGGCGCCCGCGCTGCTGCCCGAGGTCCTGCTCGACGAGGGCCGGGCCATCCCGGTCCCCCGGGTGCAGGCCATGCACGAGGGGAAGCGCCGCAAGCGGGCCGGGGGACAGGGCTGACGCTCAGCGCGCCCGCCGGTAGATCCACCGGTCCGGGTCGTGGTGCGGGCCGATCAGGTCGTAATCGGCCGGCTCGCCGCCCGGGTCGGTCAGCTCGATCGTCCGAGGCGGGCGGCCCGAGGGCTCCGGGTCGATGCGCACGAGCTCACCGGCGTAGGGGCCGTCGTCCAGGAACGCGTACACGAGCGGTGATTCTGCCACCGCGCGCGCACGCATCCGGCTCGCCGCCGCAGTACCCGCCGGGTGTCAGTCCGCGGAGCCCGTCCGGGTCACGCTGGTGATCGCGAGGGTCGGCACGGTCGTCGAGCCGCCCATCGTGTTGGTGTAGGTGTACGCCTGCCCGACGACCACCTCGGCACGGAACAGGTCGCCCTGGACCAGATCCGCGACCGCGCCCCGTCCTCCGGTGAGCAGCGTGTTGGTCTGATAGTCGTACCACTGACCCTGCCGGACCCCGTCGACGTTGGCGCGGAAAGTGTCCAGCCCCGTGCCGGAGTCGAACTGGGTGATGTGTCCGTGCACGACGATGCTCTCGCCGAAATGGGAGCCCGGTTCCCGGGCGATCTTCTGCCAGTCCCGGGACGAGATCTCGCGGGCCGGCGCGGGCGGCGGCGGAGCGACGGTCGTGGTCGGCGGAGGTGTCGTGCGGGTCGTCGTCCGTATCGGCGCCGGCGTGGGAGACGTCCGGGTGTCGGATGATGCGGTTGCCGTCCCACCGCTCCCGACCGCCGACATCACGGCGACCACGAGCGCGGCGACGAGGACGGCGGTGACAGCGCTGCTCGCCGCCACCCACTGCCACAGCGGGCGCTCCCGCCGTGCTCCGGCCGGCCGGTTCGCCTGCGGTACGTACTCGTCGCCTTCCGGCGGGGGCGGGATGATGTTCACGCCGGGCATGTCCGGTGGGCGACCCGGAGTCGTTACCTGCTCGGCGGGCTCCGACCTGCGGATAGTCAGAACTGATGAGGATCGGCCACCTGGCGCAACATGCCCGTGGACATCTCCGACAACCGGATGTGCCCAGCCGTCAGCGTCCACCGTCGCCGTCGTACCCGCCGCCGTTGCGCCGTGGACGGTCGCCGTACGAACCTGGGGTGCCGCGGCGCAGGACGAGGCTCGCGACGTGGGCGCTGGGGCTCTCCGGCTGCGCGGTCCTGATCGGCCCGGTGCTGGGGTTCGGCCCGTTCACGGTGTCGGTGTGGTTGATCGCGACCGTCCTCGCCGCGGTGGCGCTGCGCCGGGCACAGTCCGGTCGGAGCGCCGGACGGGGCACCGCCGTCGTGGCGCTGGTGCTGAGTGGCGTCGCCTTCCTGGCGATGATCATCGGCTCGTCCGACTGGTCGGTCGCTCCCGGCGGGAAGGGCGCACTCGTCGTCGCACCGGAGGCGCCACGAGAGGTCACCGTCGCGGAGTGGAACGCGATCGTCCGCGATCCCGACTCGCACGCCGGGGAACGGATCGTCGTCCACGGGACCGTGCGTCAGGCCGATGCGAACACCGGAACCGAACTCGTACTGCTCTCTGCCGGACCGGTGCCGGCCGCGTCGTTCGACCATCCGACCACGCTCGCGCTGCGCGGAGACGTCCTCGCCCTGTCCGAGGGGGACACGGTGCACGCCGAGATCGAGATCAACGGGCTGCTCGCCTACGACACGACGCTCGGCGGATCCGACTCAGCGGTCGACGCCGACCTCCTGACACTCCGCTGACCCGGCACGGACGGCCCGGACAGCCACTCGTCGAGATGCGGCTCAGCGCGAATTGTCGATCTCCACGGAGCGCTGAGCCGCATCTCGACGGTCCTGTGCCGTTCAGGCGGGTTCGAACCGCAGGGCGAACCCCACGATGGCCCGGTCGGCGACCGAGATCCCGCCGACCGACGGGCGGGGGATCCCGTGGTCGGCCAGCGCGACCGGGACCTCGCCGGAGACGGTGACCTCGGAGGCCCCCCGGCCGACGGTCAGATCGACGGTGACCGGCCTGGTCACCCCGCGCAGCGTCAGCTCGCCGCGCGCCGGGACGGTGAACTCGGACCCGACGGCGGGACTGCCGGGCAGCTCCACCGGCCCGGTCAGCGCGAACGTGGCCGTCGGGTTGCCCGTCACGTCCATCAGGTTGTCCCGGAACTGGCGGTCCCGGCGCGGGTTGTCGGTGGCGACCGAGGCCATGTCCACCTCGACCCGGCCGGTCCGCACCGCGGTGCCCTCGATCTCGATCTCCCCGTCGACCTCGCCGGTCCGGCCGACCGCGGTGACCTCCTGGCCGAACAGGATCTCGTCGATCCGGTACTCGGCCTCGGATCCGTCCGCGGCGCGCCAGCTGCCGTCGAGCGGGGCCTCGGGCCCGTCGGTGGCCGGCTGCAGGCGCTCGGTGGCCAGCCCGGCCGGGGCGGCCTCGGCGACGTAAGTGGTGTAGACGTACGGGACGGCGGTCACCGCGAGGACGGCGAGCAGGACCCCGCCGATGCTCCACCGGATCCAGTGCCGCCGGATGTGGCTCAGCATGTGTCGTTCCTTTCCGTCGGTCCCCTCGGACGGATCGACCCCGCGGCCGGGCGGGGGCGCACGGCCCCGGCCGCCCCGGGACGATCCGGCGGGGGAACGGACACCCGCGGGCCGCTGTTTCCGGCCGGACCGGCCGGGGCGGCGCTTCTTCCGGGCACCGGAAACGAGCACCCGCCCGGCGCGGGTCGGCGTGCACGACAGGGCCCCGGGGCACGCCACGGCGGCACCGGTCGTCCGCCGGCCACAGCCGGACGCGGACCCGGACCGGAGCCGGACCGGTCAGGAGCTCACGCTTCCGGGGCCCTCACGCCGGGGGGTCGTCGCCGGCCGGACGCTTCGCCCGGGACGGCTGCACCCGCATCGGCTCGCCGGGCATCTTCGGGTACTCCGGCGGGTAGGGCATCTCCCCCAGCCCGCGCTCGCTCTCGTCCTCGGCGTACCAGCAGAGCGCGGTCCCGCAGTCCCCGCGATGATCGTCCATCGCCGCGTGCGGGTCGCCGTGCCGTTCCAGGATCCCGGGGACGGTGCGCAGGGTGAACTCGGCCGGATCGACGTCGGCGAGCGCGTCCCAGGTCAGCGGCATGGAGACGGTCGCGTCCGGCAGCCCGCGCACCGACCAGGCCGAGGCGATCGTCCGGTCCCGCGCGGCCTGGTTGAAGTCGAGGAACACCCGCTCGCCGCGTTCCTCCTTCCACCAGTCGACGGTGGCCCGCTCCGGGATGCGCCGGCAGACCCGGCGGGCGATCGCGATCACCGCGCGGCGCACCTCGATGAAGTCCCACTCCGGCCGGATCGGGGCGAACACGTGCAGGCCGCGCCCGCCGGACGTCTTCGGCCACCCGGTGAGGCCCGCCTCGTCGAGCACCTCGCGCAGCACCCCGGCGACGGCGACGGCGTCGGCGAAACCGGTCCCCGGCTGCGGGTCGAGGTCGATCCGCAGCTCGTCGGGCCGGTCGGTGTCCCGGCAGCGGACCGGCCAGGGGTGGAAGTCGAGGGTGTTGAGGTTCGCCGCCCACGCGATCGTCGCCGGCTCGGTGATCGCGACCGACTCGGCGGTCCGGCCGCTCGGGAACGTCACGGTGCAGGTCCGCACCCAGTCCGGGGCGCCCTTCGGCACCCGCTTGACGAAGAACGGATCGCCGTCGACGCCGTCGTTGAAGCGTTTGAGGTTGGTCGGACGGTCGCGCAGCGCACGGGTCATCGGCCCGCCGACGGCCAGGTAGTACTCGACCACCTCCCGCTTGGTGATCCCGAGCTTCGGGAAGGTGACCTTGCCCGGGCTGGTCAGCCGGACGTCCCGGGTCCCGTCCGGCCCGTCGACCTGCAGGATCACCACGTCTCGGCTCGCCACGCGGGGGAACCTACCGCGACGACTATCGTGGTGCCATGAACGACGACCGGTCCCCCCGGTTCGACGACGACCTCGCCGACCTCGATCCGGACGATCCGGAGGCGCGCGCGTTCGCCGCCCACCTGGACCGGATGCAGCGGGTGCCGTCCTGCTCGGTGGAGGGCTACATCCGCGGGGTCGGGGACTTCGCCGACGCGGCGAACCGGGTACGCGGACCGCATCGCACCGTGGCCGTCGCGGTCACCACGGTGCTGCTGCTGTTCGCGGCCTGGGTGATCGCGAACGCGGTGGTCTTCGTGGTCTCCACCTGGCTCTGAGGCAGCGCGCCCGGAGAAGGGTTAGCGTGGGTGCATGGGTCTGTTCAGCAGCAACACCGGCTCCGGGACGGAGCCCGCACCGAAGGTCGTCAAGTCCGACGAGGAGTGGCGGGCCCAGCTGAGCCCGGCCGAGTACCACGTGCTCCGCGAGGCCGGGACCGAGCGGCCGTTCACCGGCGAGTACACCGACGAGAAGCGGACCGGCGTGTACCGCTGCCGGGCGTGCGGGGCGGAGCTGTTCCGCAGCGAGACGAAGTTCGAGTCGCACTGCGGGTGGCCGTCGTTCTTCACCCCGCTGGCCGGTGAGGCCGTCATCGAGCGCACCGACTCCAGCATGGGCATGACGCGCACCGAGGTGCTGTGCGCGAACTGCCACAGCCACCTCGGGCACGTGTTCGCCGGCGAGGGCTACGGCACCCCGACCGACCTGCGGTACTGCATCAACTCGGTGTCGCTGACCCTGGAGCCGGGCGAGTAGCCCCGGATCAGGGCAGCGACGCGACCAGGTCGCCGACCTCGACCCGCGGGCCGGTGTAGAACGGGATCTCCTCCCGGACGTGCCGACGGGCCTCGGTGCCGCGCAGGTGCCGCATGAGGTCGACGATCCGGTACAGCTCGTCGGCCTCGAAGGCGAGGATCCACTCGTAGTCGCCCAGCGCGAACGCCGGCACCGTGTTGGCCCGGACGTCGGCGTAGTCGCGGGCCTCCTTGCCGTGGTCGGCGAGCATCGTGCGGCGCTCGGCGTCGGGCAGCAGGTACCACTCGTAGGAGCGGACGAACGGGTAGACACAGACGTAGCGCTTCGGGTCCTCGCCGGCCATGAAAGCCGGGACGTGGCTCTTGTTGAACTCCGCCGGGCGGTGCAGCGCGGTCTGGCTCCAGACCGGGACCGAGGCTCGGCCGAGCGCGGTGGTGCGGCGCAGGTCGGCGTAGGCTGCCTGCAGCGACTCGATCTCGGCGGCGTGCCACCAGATCATGTAGTCGGCGTCGTGCCGGACACCCGCGAGGTCGTACACGCCGCGCACCGCGACGTCCTTGTTCGCCAGCGACTCGAGGTACTCGGTCGCCTGCCGCGCCGCCTCGGACCGCTCGTCGCCGAGCCGGCCGGGCTCGACCCGGAACACCGACCACATGGTGTACCGGATGGTGTCGTTGATCGCTTTGACGTCGACGCGGGCCATGCAGCGCATGCTACGCCGGGTGGTCAGGGCGCCCTCACCACCCGGTCGGTGATCCGCCCGGCGGCGGCCCGCGCGGTGCCGACGCAGGCGGGCACGCCGACCCCGTGCAGCATCGCCCCGGCGACGGCCAGCCCGGGCTCGGCGGCGACCGCCGACTCGAGCGCGGCGACCGTGCCGCCGTGCCCGACGCCGTACTGCGGCAGCCCGCCGCCCCAGCGCTGCACGTGCACCGCCACCGGGTCGGCGTCGATCCCGTCGAGCTCGCGCAGGTCGGCGCGGACCCGGGCGACCAGCTCGGCGTCGTCGACCTGCAGGGTGGCCTCCTCGCCGAACCGGCCGAGCGAGGCCCGCAGCCGGACCAGGCCGTCCTCGCCGAGATGCGCCCACTTCGTCGACGCGTGGGTCACCCCCTTGATCGACAGCGGCTCGTCGGCGGCGACCAGGCAGCCGCTGGTCGCGGGCGGGTGCAGGTCGGACCGCCGGTAGGCGAGCGCAACCACGGCCGACGACGCCAGGCCGATCCGGGCGGCCGCGGCGGCCGCGGCCGGCAGGACCGGCTCGAGGAGCCTGCGCAGGGCGGGCGCCGGGACGGCGAGGACGACCGCGTCGACGTCCAGCACCTCGGGCGCCGGGACCGGGCCGAGCACCAGCCGCCAGCCCGCGGGGCGTCGTTCCAGGGCGCGCACCGCCGTCGCGGTGCGGACGGTCGCCGCGGACGCCGCGACCAGCGCGGCGACCACCTCCCGGTAGCCGCCGCGCACCGCACCGAAGACCGGTCCGGCCGGCGCCGGGCCCGGTCCGGCGGCGAGCGTCCCGCCCGGCTGCTGCCCGCCGGAGGTCATGCCGGCCGTGGCGGCGTCGGTCACCGACGACGCGCCCGCGTCCAGCGCCGCGGCCAGCGCCGGGACGGTCGCCCGCAGTCCGAGCGTGTCCACCCGCCCCGCGTACACCCCGCCGAGCAGCGGATCGGCGATCCGCTCGACCACCTCGGGCCCGAACCGCTCCCGCAGCAGCCCGCCGAGCGCGACGTCGTCCCCGGGCGCCCAGTGCAGCGGCATCGACGGTTCGGCGGCCACCCCGGCCAGTCCGGCCGCCGACAGCACCCCGGAGAGCTCGGCGGCGCGGCCGGGGACGCCCATCAGGGTCCCGCGCGGCAGCCGCACGGTCCGCCCGCCGGCCCGGATCGTGGCCGTCGCCGGTGTGGGGTGGGTGAGCGAGCCGGACAGGCCGAGCTCACCGAGCAGGTCGAGCATCTCCGGGCGGCGCACCAGGAACGCCTCGGCGCCGACGTCGAAGGGTGCACCGGCCAGGTCGACCGTGCGCAGCACCCCGCCGAGCCGGTCCCGCTGTTCGAGCACGGTGATCGCGGCGTCCGGGCCGAGCAGCGTCCGCAGCCGGTGCGCCGCGGCCAGCCCGGAGATCCCGCCGCCGACGACGGCGACCCGGGTCACCGGCTCACCCGGTCGGCTGGGCGTGGACGGTCTCGATCGTGCGGGTGACGACGTCCGGATCGGTCTGCGGGAGGACGCCGTGCCCGAGGTTGAACACGTGGCCCGGGCAGCGGGCACCCTCCGCGGCGATCCGGGCGACGTCGGCGTCGATCGCCTCCTGCCCGGCGAACAGCACCGCCGGGTCGAGATTGCCCTGCACCGGCACGGCGCCGCCGGCGCGGCGGGCGGCGACGTCCAGCGGGGTGCGCCAGTCGACCCCGATCACATCCGCGCCGGCCTCGGTCATCGCGCCGTACAGCTCGGCGGTGCCGACCCCGAAGTGGATCCGCGGCAGGCCGGTCCCGGCGAGCGCGCCGAGCACCGCCGCCGAGTACGGCAGGACGAACTCGCGGTAGTCCCGCTCGGACAGCGCGCCCGCCCACGAGTCGAACAGCTGCAGGGCGTCGACCCCGGCCGCCGCCTGCTGCTGCAGGAAGGTGCCGGTCGACCGGGACAGCTTGGCCATCAGCGCGTGCCACACCTGCGGCTGCGAGCGCATCAGCGCCTTGGTCCGCTCGTGGTTGCGGCTGGGACCGCCCTCGATGAGATAGGACGCGAGGGTGAACGGGGCGCCGGCGAAACCGATCAGCGGCGTCTCCCCCAGCTCGGGGAGCAGCAGCGCGATGGCGTCGGCCACCCGGGCCACCTGCTCGGGGGCCAGCTCCGGCAGGGCCTCGACGTCGGCGGCGGTGCGCACCGGAGAGTCGACCACTGGGCCGGTACCCGGGACGATGTCGACCCCGATCCCGGCCAGGTAGAGCGGCACCACGATGTCGGAGAACAGGATCGCCGCGTCGACGCCGTGCCTGCGCACCGGCTGCAGGGTGATCTCGCAGGTCAGGTCCGGGGTCAGGCAGGCCTCGAGCATCCCGTTGCCGGCCCGCAGCGCCCGGTACTCGGGCAGCGAGCGCCCGGCCTGGCGCATGAACCAGACGGGCAGCCGGGACGGCCTGCGGCCGCGCACGGCGTCCAGGAACGGGGACCCGGCCAGGTCCCGCCGGGCGGCGGCGGTCGAGGGGGCGGGAACGGTGCCTGCGGTACCTGCTGTCATGACCCCGCCATCCTCCCACGTCCCCGGCGCCGACCTGCCGCCCACCCCGGCGCGCCTGCCTGCGACGACGGGCGGTTCGCCCTAGAGTCTCCCGCCGTGCCGGACGCGATCTCCCCACCACCGCTGTTCCACCATGCGGTCACCTCACTCGCCTCGGTGGCGCCGCGCCCGGAGCTCGTGGTGCGCGCGCTCGAGGCGCCGCCCCGGCTCGCCCCGTTCAGCTGGGCGACGAGCGTCGAGGCCGACATCGGCCACCGCGGCGACGGCACCGACGACCTCGACGAGCCGGACACCTCCGGCCGGCTGATCCTGCTGCACGACCCGGACGGCCAGGACCGCTGGCAGGGCACCTTCCGGTTGGTCTGCTTCGTCCAGGCCCGGCTGGAGATCGGGCAGCTCGGCGACGACATGCTGCCGAGCATCGGCTGGTCCTGGTTGACCGACGCGCTCGAGCACTCCGGCGCGGAGTTCACCGCACTCGGCGGCACCGTCACGCAGACCTCGTCGGTCCGTTTCGGGGGGCTCCAGGGGGCCGGCGACGACCCTCCGCGGGAGGACGACGTCGAGCTGCGGGCCTCCTGGACGCCTACGGAGAGCGACGCCGACCTGTCCCGACACGCCGTCGCGTTCGGTTCCCTGGTGGCCACCGCGGCCGGACTGCCGCCGGTGGGCGCCGTACCGTTGAGTCGGTCACCCGGCTGATAGATGCAGGTCAGCGGCGCGTTGACGAGAAATGTCACCCGTCGGAGTGGGAGCGCACCCACATCCATGTAACTTTCCGGGGCAGAAGTTCGAATGCACACGCGACGTTAGGCCGCATGGAGGGATACCATCTCCCGCATGGCACCCACCCGGGCGGCCGAGCGCCACTCTCCGTCCCTCGGGTTCCGGTGTTGGTCGGGGGCTGACGACCGACTCCAGGAAGGTTGACGACGTGGCTGTACTTGGCCAGCAAGTGCCGGCGCAGAGCTCCGGCAGCACCACCGCAGGTGGCGCTCCGATCGGTGGAGCCGTGCTCTCGCCGGGGATCGTCCCGCAGCCACGGGAGGAGCTGTTCACGGTTCTCGTCGTGGACGACCACCCGCTGCTGCGGGAGGCGATCGCCGGCAGGCTCCGCTCGATGGGGGCCGGCACCGTGCACGAGGCCGCCTCGGTCACCGAGGCACGGGCCCGCGCCCACGCGGCAGGGCCGTGCGATCTCGCGATCCTGGACCTGACCCTGCCGGACGGCAGCGGTCTGGACCTGGTGAGCGAGCTGCGGTCGCTCGGCTGGAACCGGCTCGTGGTGCTGGCGTCCTCGGACGACCCGTACGCGGTCCGCTCGGCGTTCCAGGCCGGAGCGCAGGCGTACCTGCTGAAGTCCGCATCGCCGTCGGTCGTGACCGACGGCGTGAAGCGGGTGCTCGACGGCGGCGTCTACGCCGACCCGACGGTCGCCCCGCTGCTGGCGACCGGTTCCCGGGTGCCGGGCACCGACAACACCCCGCGGGAGCTGTCGGCCCGCGAGGTCGAGGTGCTCCAGCTCGTCGCGGACGGGCAGTCCAACAAGGAGATCGGCGAGGCGCTCAACCTCTCCGCGCTCACCGTGAAGAGCCACCTGTCCCGGATCGGGCGCAAGCTCGGCACCGGTGACCGGGCTCAGATGGTGGCGCTGGCGATGCGTGCGGGGGTCATTCGCTGAACCAGGGGACGCGGACGACAGGCGGTGCGGAGGTCCGGTCGCCCGGTCGTCCGTCCCCGGATGGTTCACCCGATCCGGTTCCCCTGCTCCGGCCGGCCGACGGCCTGCCCGAGGTGACGGCGTGCCCGGACGCTCTCGCCGAGGTGGCCGACCGGTTCGCCGGGGGCACCGGCCCGATCGCGGTGGACGCCGAGCGCGCGTCCGGTTTCCGTTACTCGCAGCGCGCCTACCTGGTGCAGCTGCGGCGGGCGGGCGCCGGGACCGCACTCGTCGATCCCATCCCGCTGCGCGGCGCACTCGCTCCCCTCGCCGCCGCGCTCGACGGTCCGGAATGGGTGTTGCACGCGGCGTCCCAGGACCTCCCCTGTCTCGCCGAGATCGACCTGCTCCCCGCGTCCCTGTTCGACACCGAGCTGGCCGGACGGCTCGCCGGCCTCCCCCGGGTGGGTCTCGGCCCGATGGTCGAGAACCTGCTCGGGCTGTCCCTGGAGAAGGGGCACGGGGCGGCCGACTGGTCGCGCCGTCCGCTCCCGGAGGACTGGCTGGTCTACGCCGCGCTCGACGTCGAGGTCCTGATCGAATTGCGCGACGTGCTCGCCGGGCTCCTCGAGGAGCAGGGCAAGACCGAGTGGGCGCGGCAGGAGTTCGAGGCGGTGCGCACCGCGCCGCCGCCGGGTCCGCGCGCCGAGCCCTGGCGGCGGACCTCCGGGATCCACAAGGTGCGCCGGCCGCGTCCGCTGGCCGCGGCCCGCGAGCTGTGGCACGCCAGGGACTCCCTGGCCGCCGAGCGGGACATCGCCCCCGGCCGGGTGCTGCCGGACGCCGCGATCGTCGACGCGGCCGTCCGGAACCCGGAGTCGCCGCAGGCGCTCGCCGAGCTGCCGGTGTTCCGCGGCCGCTCGCAGCGCCGGCTCGCCCGCTACTGGTTCGACGCGCTGCGCCGCGCCGCCGAGCTGCCCGAGTCGGAGCTGCCCCGCGGATCGGCGCCCTCGGACGGGCCGCCGCCGGTGTCCCGGTGGGCCGACCGCGATCCGGACGCCGCCGCCCGGCTCACCGCCGCGCGCGCCGCACTGGCCGCCGTCTCCGAGGAGCACGGCGTGCCGGTGGAGAACCTGCTGCAACCCGATCTGCTGCGCCGGCTGTGCTGGGCGCCGCCCGCCGGCGGCGACCTCCGCGGCGCGCTGGCCGCGGGCGGGGCCCGCGCGTGGCAGGTCGATCTGCTGGCCCCGCTGCTGGAACCGGTGCTCGTCACCGGCTGAGCGGCCCGGGATTCAGCGGTCCGGGAACGCCGGCAGCCGCCGGTCCGCGGAGCGCCGGCCGGTGACCGGCGATCCGTCGTCGGCCGCGGGCACGGTGTCCCGGTCGTCGACGCCCGGCAGCGTCACCCGGACCTCCAGCCCGCCGCCCGGCACCGCCTCGGCGGTCACCGCGCCGCCGTGCGCCTCCGCGACGGCCCGGACGATCGACAGCCCCAGCCCGGAACCGCGGGTGTGCGCGGTGCGGGCGACCGGCCCCCGCCGGAACGGCTCGAACAGCTCGGCCACCTGGTCCGGCGCCAGCTCCGGGCCCGACGACACCACCCGCAGCTGCGCCACCGGCCCCGGCGCGCAGCCCGCCTCGATCCATCCGCCGTCCCGGTTGTGCCGCACGGCGTTCTCCAGCAGGTTCGCCACCAGCCTGCGGAGCAGCGGCTCGTTCCCGGCGACCGGCGCGGTCCGCGGATCGGCGCGCACGGTCAGCGCCCGCGCGGTCACGTCCGGCGCGATCACCGACAGCTCGCCGGTCAGCAGCTCGGCGAGGTCCACCGGATCGCGGTCGGCGCCGCTCAGCGGCCCGGTCGCCTCGGTGCGGGCGAGCAGCAGCAGCCCGGTCACGAGCTCGTCGCAGCGGCGGCCCGCGTCCCGCACGACCTCGGCCATCCTGCGCAGCTCGGCCGCGTCGGCGTCCGGGTCCTGCAGGGTCACGTCGACCTCGGTGCGCAGCACCGCGAGCGGCGTGCGCAGCTCGTGCCCGGCGTTCGCGACGAACCGGCGCTGCGCGTCGAAGGCCGCCTGCAGCCGGTCCAGCATCGCGTCGAACGCCATCGCCAGCTCCGCCACCTCGCCGCGCGCCGGTCCGAGCGCCACCCGCTCGTCCAGCGAGTTCGCCGACAGTCGCGACGCGGTGTCGACCACCTGGCGCAGCGGGTCGAGCAGCCGCCCGACGAGCACCCACGCCGTCACCGCCCCGGCCAGCACGACCAACGGGAACGCGATCAGCCCGGCCCGCAGCACCTCGTCCCTGGCGGACGCGGCGATCGCGTCCCGGGCCGTCTCGGCGGGCACCGGCACGCCGTCGACGACGACCGTCCCCGGCAGCGCCGGGGTCCCCGCGACGGCCGACCCGACCAGCATCCAGCCCAGCCACAGCAGCAGGGCTGCGACCACCGCCACCAGCACGGTGGCCAGCGCGGTCAGCCGCGGCCGCAGGCGGTGCACCGGCTCAGCCCGCGGCCGACCCGGGCGGGATGCCGGTGTGCGCGGCGTCCGGCACCCGGTAGCCGGCGCCGACCACCGTCTCGATCAGGGCCGGCTCGCCGATCTTCTTGCGCAGCGTCATGACGGTGACCCGCACGGTGGTGGTGAACGGGTCGGCGTTCTCGTCCCAGACCCGCTCCAACAGCTCCTCCGACGACACCACTGCGCCGCCCGCGGCGAGCAGCACCTCCAGCACCCCGAACTCCTTTCGGGTCAGCTCGACCGGGCGCCCGGACCGGACGACGGTCCGCCGGGCCGGGTCGAGCACGAGATCGCCCGCGGCGAGGGTCGGCGGCAGCGCGGGGGTGGCCCGGCGGCCCAGTGCGCGGACCCGCGCGACCAGCTCGGGGAAGTCGAACGGCTTGGCCAGGTAGTCGTCGGCACCGCGGGACAGGCCCGCGACCTTGTCCGCCAGGGTGCCGGACGCGGTGAGCATCAGCACCCGGGTGGTGCCCCCGGCGGCGACCAGCTCGTCGCACAGCTCGTCGCCGCTGCGGCCGGGCAGGTCTCGGTCGAGCACGGCGACGTCGTACCGGGTCACCGACAGCTTCTCCGAGCCCTCGTCGCCGTCGTAGGCGACGTCGACCGCGATCCCGTCCCGGCGCAGCCCGCGGGCGACCGCGTCGGCCATGGCGGGCTCGTCCTCGACCACGATCACACGCATCTCAGGCCCCCCGGACCGCCCGGCCGGGCGCGCCCAGCTCCGGCACCGCCGGGGCGGAGGCGGCGGCCCACTCGGTGACCCGCCGAGCGACGTCCTGGACGGTCAGGCCGGTCCGGGCCAGCACGTCGTCCCGGCTGCCGTGCTCCAGGTACTCCTGGGGCAGCGCCAGGTCCCGCTGCCGGACGTCGATGTCGGCGGCCCGCAGCGCGTCGGACAGCGCCGAGCCGAAGCCGCCGTGCGTTCCGCAGTCGGACACCGTGACGACGAGCTGATGGTCCGCGGCGAGGGTGAGGACCTCGCGCGGGACCGGGAGCACCCAGCGCGGGTCCACCACGGTCACGTCGACGCCCTGGTCGGCGAGCCGCTCGGCGGCCGCCACGCCCAGCGCGCCGAACGCGCCGACGCAGACCATCAGCACCTGGGCGCGCCGGTCGGACGGCTCGTGCAGCACGTCGACGCCGGCCGGGCCGTCGAGCCGGCGGACGGCGGGCACCGACGACACGACGGCGCCCTTCGGGTAGCGCAGCGCGGTCGGCCCGTCGGTGACGGCGACCGCCTCCCGGAACTCCTCGCGCAGGGTGTCCTCGTCGCGCGGGGCGGCGACCCGCATGCCGGGCACGATCCCGAGCAGCGACAGGTCCCACATGCCGTTGTGCGACGGCCCGTCGCTGCCGGTGACGCCGGACCGGTCGAGCACCAGGGTGAGCCGCTCGGTGTGCAGGCCGACGTCCATCAGCAGCTGGTCGAACCCGCGGTTGAGGAACGTCGAGTACAGCGCGACGACCGGGTGCATCCCGGCCCGGGACAGGCCGGCGGCGGTGGTCAGCGCGTGCTGCTCGGCGATGCCGACGTCGATCAGCCGGTCCGGGTAGGCCGCGGCGAACGGGGCCAGCCCGGTCGGGCCGAGCATCGCGGCGGTGATCGCGACGACGTCGCTGCGGCGGCCGCCCAGCTCGACGACCTCCTCGGCGAAGATGTCGGTCCAGCCGGTGCACGGCGTGCCGGTGGGTTCACCGGTCGCCGGATCGAACGCGGCCGGGCTGTGCATCTGCTCGGCGTCGTCGTTCTCGGCCGGGGGGTAGCCGTTGCCCTTGCGGGTCACCGCGTGCACGATGACCGGCCCGCCGAACCGCTTCGCCCGGCGCATGGCCGACTCGACCTGCGCGATGTCGTGCCCGTCGACCGGGCCGAAGTACTTCAGCCCGAGATCGCCGAACAGCTCCTGCGGGCTGACCGCGTCCTTGACGCCCGCCTTGATCGCGTGCAGGCCGGCGTAGAGCGCCGGTCCGACGACGGGGGTGCCGCGCACCGTCCGCTTCCCCGCCTCGAGCATCCGCTCGTAGCCGGGCTGCAGCCGCAGCGAGGCGAGCCGGTCGGCCAGCCCGCCGATCGTCGGCGAGTAGGACCGGCCGTTGTCGTTGACGACGATCACGACGTTGCGGTCGTCGCCGGCCGCGATGTTGTTGAGCGCCTCCCAGGCCATCCCGCCGGTGAGCGCGCCGTCCCCGATGACGGCGACCACGTGCCGGTCGCGCCCGGCGAGCTCGTTCGCCCTGGCGATGCCGTCGGCCCAGGACAGCGACGACGACGCGTGGCTGGACTCCACGTGGTCGTGCTCGGACTCGGCGCGGCTCGGGTACCCGGACAGTCCGCCGGTCTTCTTCAGCCGGTCCCAGCCCTCGTGCCGGCCGGTCAGCAGCTTGTGCACGTACGCCTGGTGCCCGGTGTCCCAGATCACCGTGTCTCGTGGCGAGTCGAAGACCCGGTGCAGGGCGATCGTCAGCTCGACCACACCCAGGTTCGGGCCCAGGTGACCGCCGGTCCGTGAGACCGCCTTGATCAGGAACCCGCGGATCTCGGCCGCCAGCGAGGCGAGCTCGTCCGCACCGAGCCCGCGCAGGTCGGCCGGGCGCCGGATCGCGGTGAGCCCCCGGTTCGTCGTCACGTACTGCCTCCTCGCCGCCGGGGACCTCCCGCAGGCGGGGAACCGCCCTCGACGCCCCGGCATCGACTCACGCCCACACTCTACGGAGCGGTCGTCGAACGGGCCCGCGGGCGCGCGCCGGGTGGTGGTCACCACCCGGCGCGCCGCATCCCGTCACCGGCGGGTCCGGTTTCGCAAGATCAGAATCCCCAGTTGCGCATGATCGCTCCCCTCGCCTTGTCGATCGGCCGCGAAATGCATTCGACACGTCCGCCGGGCGGACTCAGAAACCCCAGTTGCGCACGACACCCTCGCTTTCGTGATCGAACTCCTGCGTGGCGCGCTTTCCCGGCCCCCACCTGGCGACCCTCTGCCGGACGGGTCGCTGCCGGCGGAGCCGGAAGACGAATAGGCGGCGGGTCCAGAATCGCGCGGTATGCCGGTGCGAACAATGCAGCAGGCACCATTGTGTGCAGGCGCTCCGCACTATCCACTTCGCGACATTACGCAGGGTAGTCGGGCCGGGGCGTGAGCTGCTGGGGCACTGTGCGAAAGGCGACTTCGGCCACTCCGAGCGACGGGCGGCCCGCTACGATCGGTCGCACCACCGCCTCCACGGCGGCTCCAGCCCGCGGCACGACGAGAGGGGGCGGCATGACCTCGCCGCCCGCCCCGTTGTTCCGGGTCGACCGCTGGCAGGTGTGGCGGGTCCCGTCGAGCCTGCTGGGCGCGATGCTGGCGGTGGAGCTGCTGGCCGGCGCGCTGACGTTCAGCGACCTGGTGCTGCGCCCCGATCTCGACCCGGCGACGCTGGGGCTGCTCGTCACCCTGGCGGTGGCCGGGGTGCTGCACACCGAGATCGTCGTCGGGATCGAGCGGATCCGGCGCTACACGGCCGACACCCACCACGTGAACCTGACGTCGGTCTGGACGCTCGCCGCGGCGCTGCTGCTCCCGCCGGCGCTGGGGGCCGTCGTGGTCGTGGTGGTCTACACCCACCTGTACTGGCGGGTGCTGCGCCCGGTGCCGCTACCCGACCGCCGCCCGGCCTACCGGGAGGTCTACAACGCCAGCACCGTGATCGTGGCTGTGCACGGCGCCTCGGCGATCGTCGGTGCCACCGGCCCCGGCGGCGTCTACGAGGGGCTGCCGCCGGTGCTCGGGCTGGTGCTGGCACTGCTCGTGTACACCGTGGTGAACACCTGCCTGGTGCTCGGGGCGGTCGCCATCGTCAATCCGGAGACCCGCATCCTGCAGATCCTCTTCGGCGGCGACGAGCTGGTGCTGGAGCTGGCGACGCTCTGCCTGGGCGCGCTGACCGCGGTCGCGCTGCTCGCCGTCGGCCCGCTCGCGGCGGTGCTGGCGGTCCCGCCGATCATCGTGCTGCACCGTACGATCCAGGTCCGGCACCTGCGGGAGAAGGCCGACCTTGACGCGAAGACCGGGCTGCTCAACCACTCCGCGTGGAGCGTGCGGAGCGCGCACGCGCTGCAGGTCGCCGAGCGTGAGCGGCGGCAGGCCGCGCTGCTGATCCTCGACCTGGACCACTTCAAGGAGATCAACGACACGCACGGGCACCTCTACGGCGACCAGGTGCTCGCCGCGACCGCGCAGGTCCTGCGCGAGGAGCTGCGCGACCACGACCTGGTCGGCCGGTTCGGCGGCGAGGAATTCGTGGTGCTGCTCCCCCGGCTCTCCGGTCACGACGGGCGCGACGAGGTCCGGCAGATCGCGGAGCGGCTGCGCGCCAGGGTGTCCGGGCGGCAGACCGGTCCCCCCGACGGCGCCGGCCCCACCAACGGCTCAGGGTCTGCCGACGGTGCTGCCGAAGGCGGGCCCGACCCGGGCCGCGGCGGGCTGGGCATCACCGTCTCGATCGGCGGAGCGCTGTTCCCGGCCGACGGCACCGGGACGACGGCGCTGCTCGAGGTGGCCGACTCCGCGCTGTACGCGGCGAAGCGGGCCGGGCGGGACTCGGTGCGGATCGGCCGGCAGCAGTTCCCGGCCCCGGAGCGGCCCTGATCCGCGCCGGCGGCTAGACCTCCGAGCCGGGCTCGGCCGCCGTGCGGCCCAGCCGGACCCGGTTGCGGCCGGCCCGCTTCGCCGCGTACAGGGCGTAGTCGGCGACCTGCATGAGCTCCTCCAGCGACTCGCCGTCCTGCCCGGTGATCGCCACACCGACCGAGACCGACAGGTCGGTGATGGTCAGCGGCCCGCCGGGCAGGTCGACGGTCACGGCGAGCCCGCGCACGGCGCGCCGGATCCGCTCGGCCGCGGCGTGCGCCAGCGTGCGGCCCTCCGGCCCGCGCGGCAGTCCGGCCAGCAGCACGACGAACTCCTCGCCGCCGAACCGGCCCACCGGGTCGACCTCGCGGACCTGCGCGGTCAGCGTCCGGGCCACCGCGGTGAGCACCTCGTCACCGGCCAGGTGGCCGTAGCCGTCGTTCACCGACTTGAAGTGGTCGAGATCGAGGATGAGCACGGCGACCGCGTCCCGGTGCCTGCGGCCGCGGGCGATCCCGCGGTGCGCACGGCCCCGCCAGGCCGCGGCGGTGAGCAGCCCGGTCTTGGCGTCGGTGTTGGCGCGCTCCTCGAGCTGGCGGATCAGCACCGCGCGGTGCAGCACCAGCAGCGGCGGCAGCACGAGCAGCATCAGCAGCGGCTGGCGGAGCGCGGCGAGCGCCGCCAGCACGGCCAGGCACAGCGTGGCGCCCTCGAGGATGTGGTCGTCCCACTCCCCCAGCACGCCGCGCAGGGCGAACCGGCGCCCGGTCGTCAGGGCCAGTGCCAGGGCGACCAGCAGCTGGTTGACCACCACGTAGACGGCCATCGCGAGCAGCAGCAGGCCGGCCGCCGGGAGCATGCCGCCCGGCCCGGTGCCGGCCCCGGCGACCGTCTCCAGCCCGTGCGGCGCGACCAGCGTCGACGCGGCGATGGCGGCGAGCACGACCGTCGAGGTGGTGTAGACGTGCCGGTAGAAGCCGGCGCCGGCGGGCCGCCAGACCCGCCACCACAGGTGGCTGTAGACGCCGATGACCACCACGCCGGCCAGCCCCGGCGGGAGCAGCAGCGCACCGGCGAACGTCCAGACGCTGGACAGGTCGAAGTAGGACGCGTGCGCCACCCGCCGCCGGACCCGTTCGATCCCGGTGGCGAGCTCGGTGTGCACCACCCCGAGCGCGATCAGGCCGAGCGCGCCGAGCGCGGCCAGGCCGGTCGAGCGGTCGGCGGGCAGCGCCGCCAGGCCGCCGATGACCAGTACGACGGTGAGCAGCTCGACGGTGAGCAGCACCAGGAGCATCGGTCTGGGCAGTTCCAGGGTCGGACAGCGGGGGCGCCGTCGTCGCTCTCCGGTCATCGGACCGCCCCCCACCGTGACACCGAACACACCCTAAATGGGACAGCACGATCGATTTCTCGTGGTGGCGTCACCCGAACGGGTACACTGGTGACGAGTTGATCGCGCACAGTGATCCACCCCGGCACCTGTCGTACAGGAGGTGACATCATGCGCAACCGTGGCTGGTGAGAACCGACGGAGCGACATCGGCTCCCGGGCGAGCCGGGACCCCGTTCCTGCGGGGTCACCCGGCTGCTCCCGGTTCGCCGACCGACGGGCACCCGACGAGCCTGCGCGCCCCGAGCGCCAGGAACACCCCGAGTACCCCGAAGATCCCCAGCGCGGTGGCCGGCTCGGTCCACTGCGCGAGCACCCCGCCGAGCAGCACCACCGCCCCCTGGCTGCCGACCAGTCCGGACGCCGCGACACCGGTGGCCCGGCCGCGCACCGCGGTCGGCGTCTCCCGGGCGAAGCCGGCCTGTGCCTGCACCAGGCAGGCCGTCGCGCAGGCGCCGGACACGGCCCACAGCCCCACCGCGGACCAGAGCCCCGGTGCGAACGGCGTGAGCGCCAGCGGGACCGCCGCGCCGACCGCCAGCGGCACGATCCACCGTTCCCGGAAGCGCGCCGGGAGCACGAAGGCGAACAGCAGCGCGCCGATCACGCTGCCGGCCGGATCGGCGGCCATCAGCAGCCCGGTCGCCATCGGCCCGGCGCCGATCGCGACGGCGTAGGCCGCGGCGAGCGCCTCGGGAAGCACGTAGATCCCGATCAGCCAGGCCACCAGCACCAGGTAGCGGCGGCGCGGGTGCCGGAACACCAGTGAGAGCCCCGACCGGGCGCCCTCCAGCCAGCTCCCCGGCCCGGGATCCCGGTTCGGGTCCGGGTCCACGGAACCGTCCCCGGCACGCCGGACCGCCCAGCGCGAGCGCATCCCGAACCCGACGACGGCGGCGGACAGGGCGAAGGTGGCCGCGTCGACCAGCAGCGCGCCGGACGGCGTCAGCAGCGCCACCAGCACCCCGCCGGTGCCGAAGCCGACAACCTGCGCCACCTGCACCGAGACCTGGCGCAGCGCGATGCCGCGGGCCAGCAGCGCGCCCCCGAGGAGGTCCGGGAGCACCGCCGACCGGGCCACGTTGTGCGGCCCGCCGAGCAGCACGACGACGACCAGCAGCGCGCACAGCACCGGCAGCGGGAGCCCGGGCAGCGCCATCACCCCGACCAGCCCGGCCCGGACCAGATCGGTCGCGACCATCACCAGCCGGCGCGGGAACCGGTCGGCCAGCTGACCCAGCAGCAGGCCCCCGGCGAGCGCGGGAAGGAAGGTCAGCGCGTAGAACGTGGCGGACCAGGCCACCGAGCCGGTCCGCTCCAGCACCAGTACGGTGAGCGCGACGCGGGCGACTTGGTCCCCGGCCGCCGAGAGCATCTCGGCCGACCACAGCGCGCGGAAGTCGGGGACCCGGAACGGGCTCCCGGTCGTGGACGGCCCGGTGCCCCGGGGGTTCCCGGACGCCGCACTCCCCCCACTGCCGGTCACTGCCATCCGGTACGGATCCCTTCGACGAGCCATGGGAGGGTCCGGCGGTTTCTCCGCCCGTCGATCCGACTCGGATGCCGTCGGGCTCGCAAACGGCCACCGGGATTCTCGTCGAGCGTATGTATACGGCCCGAGAACGTCAGGTCAGCGAGGGTGCGTACCGACGGACGGCAGCACGACGGCGACGAACGGCAACAACGGGTCGCATCCGGTTGCCCGATGGGGCGCACGACCGGACGGATGCACGGCCCGCCGTCGCCGGACGGTCGCCCTCCCCGGACGGGCCGTGCCCGCCCGCGGGCCCGTCCGACCGGTCACTTCGGACTCACACCAGGCCCCTGACGTGCGAGATGTCGTTGACCGTACGGGCCTTTCGCAGTCCGTCCCTGGCGCAGAAGACCCGGGTCACGCCGACGTAGTCCAGCGGGAACGGCAGCATCCGGTCGGTCCTCAGCACGGTCGCCAGGTAGGCGTTCACCACACCGGCGTGTGCGACGACGACGGCGGTCGCCCGGCCCGGATGGGCGGCGACGATCTCCTCGATCCCGGCCCGCACCCGGCCGACGAACCCGTCGACGTCGACGTGCGCGGGCAGGTGCCCGGCGCGCATCCGTTCCCAGGACTCCGGATCGGCCTCGGCCATCTGCGCGATCGGGACGTACTCGGTCCGCTCGGCGTCGAACTCCCGCAGGTCGGCCCGGGTGATGGCGGTGATCCCGCGGGCCGCGGCGAGCGGCGCCGCCGTCTCCACCGCGCGGCGCATCGTGCTGGTGTAGAGCGCGTCGACCGGCTCGCCGTCCAGCGCGGTGACCAGCCGTTCCGCCTGGGCGTGCCCCTCTGGTGTCAGGCCGGGATCGGCGAACGTGCCGTCGCCGTGCTCGACCCGCTGCGGGAGTGCGTGCCGGACCAGGATGAGCTGCACGGCCCGGTCAGGCCGGGACGTGGTCGCCGTGGCCGGCGGCGCGCAGCGCGCCGCGCAGCGCCTCGGCGTGCCCGTCCTGCTCGGCGGCGTCCACCGTCGCGGCGGCGTTGGCGAAGTCGAAGGACGCCATGTCCCAGGCCGGGAACACGTGCACGTGCAGATGCGGGACCTCGAAGCCGGCCACCAGCAGCCCTACCCGCGGCGGGTCCCAGACGTCGCGCACCGCGCCGCCGACGGCGTGCGCCACCCGGGTGAGGTGCGCGTTCAGCTCCACGTCGGCGTCCACCCACCGGTCGACCTCG
The DNA here is from genome assembly GCF_040645415.1 of Pseudonocardia sp. NPDC046786. Lineage (NCBI taxonomy): Bacteria > Bacillati > Actinomycetota > Actinomycetes > Pseudonocardiales > Pseudonocardiaceae > Pseudonocardia > Pseudonocardia sp. NPDC046786. The sequence continues at coordinate 122,809 of NZ_JBEYYF010000003.1, forward strand.
GTGCGCGGCACGACCAGCGTGTGGCCCGGGCCGAGCGGGTTGATCGAGAGGAAGGCCACGCACCGGTCGTCGGACCAGACGAACCGGCCGGGGATGTCGCCGTCGATGATCTTGGAGAAGACACTGGTCACGGGTCCGGACCCTAGTACGCCGGGCGACGGCCGGGCCGCGGCCATACGCTGACCCGCATGCCGCGCACCATCGCCACCGCCACCCGCGTCGAGCTCGACGAGCTGCTCGAGTTCGTCCGGCCGCGCCACCACATGGTGCTGCTGACCGCCCGCTCCGACGGCGGCGTGCAGGGATCGCCGGTCACCGGCGGCGTCGACGACCGGGGCCGGATCGTGATCTCCACCTACCCGGAGCGGGCGAAGGCCACCAACGTCGGGCGGACCGGCACCGCCTCGGTGATCGTGCTGTCCGACGACTTCGGCGACGCCTGGGTCCAGGTCGACGGCGACGCCGAGCTGCTCACCCTGCCCGAGGCGCTGGAGCCGCTGGTCGACTACTTCCGGTCGATCTCCGGCGAGCACCCGGACTGGGACGAGTACCGGCGCGCGATGGCCGACCAGGGCAAGGCCCTCATCCGGATCACCCCGACCCGATGGAGCCCGGTCGCGACCGGCGGGTTCCCCGCCCGGCTCGCGGACACCTGAGCCCGGCTCCCGGCTCCGCGCGTCCCTCCTGGGACACTGGGCTGAGCCGAACGCACACCCAGCGCTGTGACGTGCACGTCACGCGGTCGCGGGTGACCCACGCGTCCCTGCGGCAACGGTGCCGGCCCCGATAGGTTTGAGCGCGCGCACGGCCGTCGGCCGCACGCGAGGAAAGGACCGCAGCATGCAGCCCTGGCCCGGGCACGCCTACCCGCTGGGCGCCAGCTACGACGGCACCGGCACCAACTTCGCCCTGTTCTCCGAGGTTGCCGAGGCGGTCGAGCTCTGCCTGTTCGACCCGGACCCGGACGACCCGGGCGCGCTGACCGAGACCCGGGTGAAGCTGACCGAGGTGGACGGCTTCGTCTGGCACGGCTACCTGCCCGGCGTCGAACCGGGCCGACGCTACGGCTATCGGGTGCACGGCCCGTACGACCCGGCGCAGGGCCTGCGGTGCAATCCCAACAAGCTGCTCATCGATCCCTACGCCAAGGCCCTCGACGGCCCGGTGGACTGGGACGAGGCCGTCTTCGGCTACAACTTCGGCGATCCCGACTCGCGCAACGACACCGACTCCGCGGCGTTCGTCCCGAAGTCGGTCGTGGTGAACCCCTACTTCGACTGGGGCTCGGACCGCCCGCCGAAGATCCCGTACAACGAGACCGTCGTCTACGAGGCGCACGTCCGCGGGCTCACCACGCTGCACCCGGACGTCGAGGAGGAGCTGCGCGGCACCTACTCCGGCGTCGCGCACCCGGCGATGATCGAGCACTACCGCCGGCTCGGGATCACCGCCGTCGAGCTGATGCCGGTGCACGAGTTCGTGCAGGACCACCACCTCACCGAGAAGGGCCTGTCGAACTACTGGGGCTACAACACGATCGGCTTCCTGGCCCCGCACCACGCCTACTCGGCGGGCTCGGTCCGGTCCGGGTCGCAGGTCGCGGAGTTCAAGGCGATGGTGCGCGACCTGCACGACGCGGGCATCGAGGTGATCCTCGACGTCGTCTACAACCACACCGCCGAGGGCTCGGACATGGGACCGACGCTGTCCATGCGCGGCATCGACAACCACGCGTACTACCGGCTGGTCGACGACGACCCCCGCTACTACATGGACTACACCGGCACCGGCAACTCGCTCAACGTGCGCAACCCGCACACCCTGCAGCTGATCATGGACTCGCTGCGCTACTGGGTCACCGAGATGCACGTCGACGGGTTCCGCTTCGATCTCGCCTCCACTCTGGCCCGCGAGTTCTACGACGTCGACCGGCTGTCGACCTTCTTCGACCTGGTCCAGCAGGACCCGGTGATCTCGCAGGTCAAGCTGATCGCCGAGCCGTGGGACGTCGGGCCCGGCGGCTACCAGGTCGGCAACTTCCCGCCGCTGTGGACCGAGTGGAACGGCAAGTACCGCGACACCGTCCGCGACTTCTGGCGCGGCGAGGCCGGCTCGCTCGGCGAGTTCGCCTCCCGGATCACCGGCAGCTCGGACCTGTACCAGGCCGACGGCAGGCGGCCCTACGCCTCGATCAACTTCGTGACCGCGCACGACGGCTTCACCCTCGCCGATCTCGTCTCCTACAACGAGAAGCACAACGAGGCCAACGGCGAGGACGGCAACGACGGCGAGAGCCACAACCGCTCCTGGAACTGCGGCGTCGAGGGCCCCACCGACGACGAGGAGGTGCTCGAGCTGCGCGCCAGGCAGCAGCGCAACTTCCTCGCCACCCTGCTGCTCTCGCAGGGCACCCCGATGCTGCTGCACGGCGACGAGCTGGGCCGCACCCAGGGCGGCAACAACAACGTCTACTGCCAGGACAACGAGATCGCCTGGCAGGACTGGGAGCTCGGCGACAAGCACGACGACCTGGTCGGCTTCGTCTCCGGGGTGACCGCACTGCGGCACGCGCACCCGGTGTTCCGGCGCCGCCGGTTCTTCGCCGGCAAGCCGATCGGCAGGTCCTCGGCCGACGACGCGATCGCCGACATCGGCTGGTTCACCCCGGCCGGGCGGGAGATGCGCGAGGAGGACTGGGACAACGAGCTCGGCCGCGCCGTCGTCGTGTTCCTCAACGGCGAGCAGATCGCCGACGTCGACCAGCGCGGGCAGCGGATCACCGACGACTCGTTCCTGCTGTGCTTCAACTCCTACTGGGAGGACATCGACGCCACCCTGCCGCCGGCCGAGTTCGGTGCGGCCTGGGAGACCGTCGTCGACACCCACTCGGGAGAGGTGCACCCGCCGGCCGGTGCCGGTCACGGCGGCGCCGACCTCGATCCGGTCTCCGCGGGCTCGGTGCTCACCCTGCCCGCCCGTTCCCTGCTCGTCCTGCGATCGAAGGTCTGAGGCGCACCGCATGAACCGCCTTCCGGGTTCCACCTACCGGCTGCAGTTCTCCCGGGACCACACGTTCACCGACGCCCGGGCGCTGACCGGCTACCTGGACCGGCTCGGCGTCGGCGCGCTGTACGCGTCGCCGCTGCTGGCCTCGGGCACCGGCTCGAACCACGGCTACGACGTCGTCGACCCGACCCGGATCTCCGCCGAGCGCGGCGGCGAGGACGGGCTGCGCGCACTGCTCGCGACGCTGCGCGAGCGCGGCCTCGCGCTGCTGCTCGACATCGTCCCCAACCACGTCGGGGTCGCGACGCCCGCCGAGAACCCGTGGTGGTGGGACGTGCTGATGCACGGGCCGGCGTCGCGCTGGGCGGGCCACTTCGACATCGACCGGGGCGCCGGGCCGCTGCTGATCCCGGTGCTCGACGCCGACGAGGACGACGCGCTGCAGAAGCTGACCGTCGTCGGGGACGAGCTGCACTACTTCGAGCACCGCTTCCCGATCGCGCCCGGCACTGGCGAGGGGTCCGCGCAGGATGTGCACGAGCGGCAGCACTACCGGCTGGTGTCCTGGCGGCGCGCCGCCGCCGAGCTGACCTACCGGCGGTTCTTCGACGTCTCCGATCTCGCCGCGGTCCGGGTCGAGGACCCGCAGGTCTTCGCCGACACCCACGCGACCGTGCTGCGGCTGCTGCGCGAGCACGACACGATCATCGGCCTGCGCGTCGACCATCCCGACGGCCTGTCCGATCCCGGTGGCTACCTGCGCAGGCTCCGGACGGAGATCGGGCCGTGGAAGTGGCTGCTGGTGGAGAAGATCCTCGGCGTCGGCGAGGACCTCCCGGCGTCCTGGCCGGTCGACGGCACCACCGGCTACGAGGCGCTGCGCGAGGTGTGCGGGGTGTTCGTCGACCCGGACGGCGCCGGGCTGCTCACCCAGTTCGCCGCCGAGCACACCGGGGAGAAGCGCTCCGCGCACTCCGTCGAGGACGACGGGCGCCACCTGGTCGTCGGGCAGATCCTGGTCGCCGAGGTGCAGCGGATCGCCGACGCGTTCCGGGCCGGCCCGGGCGCCGATGCCGGGCTCACCGGCGTCGACCTGACGACGGTCACCGCCGCGGACCTGCACGACGCCGTCGGCGAGCTGCTGTGCGGGTTCCCGGTGTACCGGTCCTACCTCACCCCGGCGATCGCCGAGGGGCGCGCCGCCGCGGACGTCGCGGTCGGTGTCGCCCGGACCCGGCGGCCCGATCTCGCGGCGCTGCTCACCGGGCTGTACCGGGGGCTGGTCGACGACCCGGGCTCGGAGTACGCGACCCGGCTGCAGCAGACCTCCGGGATGGTCACCGCGAAGGGCGTCGAGGACACCGCGTTCTACCGGTACAACCGGCTCGTCGCGCTGAACGAGGTCGGCGGCGCCCCGGCCCGGTTCGGCGTCTCCGTGCCCGAGTTCCACGCCGGGCTCGCGCACCGCGAGGCCGGCCGGTCGCGCACCATGACCACGCTGTCCACGCACGACACCAAGCGCTCCGAGGACGTCCGCGCCCGGCTCGCCGTGCTCGCCGAGCGGCCCGCCGACTGGGCGGACCGGGTGCGCCGCTGGTCGGTACGCCATCCGCTGCCGGACCGGTCGCTGGAGCTGCTGGCCTGGCAGTCGCTGGTCGGGGCGTGGCCGATCCCGGCCGACCGGCTCGCCGGCTACCTGAACAAGGCGGCGAAGGAGGCGAAGCTCGTCACCTCGCACGTCGACGCGGACGCCGACGCGGACGCCGCGATCGCGGACTGGCCCTCGGCGGTGCTCGCCGACACCGAGCTGGTCGAGGAGATCGAGGCGTTCGTCGCCGGGATCGCCGGGCCCGGCCGGTCGAACTCGCTCGGCCAGAAGCTGCTGCAGATGGCCGGACCGGGTGTGCCGGACGTCTACCAGGGCACCGAGCTGTTCGAGTACTCGCTGGTCGACCCGGACAACCGGCGGCCGGTCGACTTCGGTGCCCGGGACCGGCTGCTGGAGCGCATCGACGCCGGCTGGCAGCCGCCGGTGGACGTCGACGGCGGGGCGAAGCTGCTGGTCACGGCGGCGGCGGCGCGGCTGCGCCGGTTCCGGCCGGAGCTGTTCAGCGGCTACGGGCCGCTGCCAGCGCAGGGCGCGGCCGCGGAGCACGCCGTCGCGTTCTCCCGGGGCGGCGGCGCGCTGGTGGCCGTCGCCACCCGGCTGCCGGAGGGGCTCGACCGGCGCGGCGGGTGGGGCGACACCACGCTGCCGCTGCCCGGCGGGTTCGACGACTGGCACGACATGATCGCGAACCGGCCGGTGGGGAGCGCGGCGCCCCGGCTCGGGGAGCTGCTGGACCGCTATCCGGTCGCGCTGCTGGTCCGCCCGGCCTGAGTCCCGCGACGCCGGGCGCGGCGGGCCGCCGCGCCCGGCCGGCTCTGACCTCGTCGTCGCCGATCACGTGCACCGCGGCCTCCTCGGCGGACGCCCCGGCGCCGTCGATGCCCGCATCGCCCGCGGTGAGTTCCTTGGTGCCGCCCTCGCTGCCGTCGAAGGTCGGATCGTCGACGGTCAGCCGGCCCGCCCGGCGGTCGCCGACCTCGTCGTCACGCAGCTCGCCGTCGGTGTCGGTCGCGTCACCGAGGTACTCCCCCGTCGCGTCGTCGACGTCGCGCCGGTCGTCCGGCTCGGCGGCCGGGTCGGTGGCGTTCCACGGATCGGGCTCCTCGTCGGCGAGGCGCTCGTCGAGGGTCTCGTGGTCGCGGTCGTTCCACGGGCGTTCCGGCGGCGAGTAGCCCTCGTCCAGGACGTCGGTGAGGCCGCTGCCGTCGAGCGTGTCCTCGGGCTGGAGCTGGGCGTACTGGTCGAGGTCGCCGACCTCGACGCCGGAGTCCGGGTCCGTCATCGGTGCAGCGTAGAACGATCCGCGGCGCGGCGTGAGGGGCCCCACCCCGGCCCGGGCGGGCGGGAACCCGGCCCGGTGCGGAAGGATCGGCGTCCGTGACGGAGTTCGCCGTGTGGGCCCCCGACAGGAACCGTGTCAGCGTCGTGATCGGCGAGGACCGGATCGCGCTGGATCCGGCCCCCGGCGGGTGGTGGCGGACCGAGCTGCCCGACCACGGGCACGGCACCGACTACGCCTTCGTCGTCGACGACGACCCGGCCCCGCTGCCCGACCCGCGTTCGGCCTGGCAGCCGGGCGGGGTGCACGGCCGCTCCCGGGTGTACGAGCACGACACCTTCTGGTGGACCGACGACGGCTGGACCGGCCGGGCGCTCGCCGGGGCGGTGCTCTACGAGTGCCACATCGGCACCTTCACCGACGGCGGCACCTTCGACACCGCGATCGGGCGGCTGGACCATCTCGTCTCGCTCGGCGTCGACCTGGTCGAGGTGCTGCCGGTGAACGCCGTCGACGGCCCGGTGAACTGGGGGTACGACGGCGTCGGCTGGTACGCCGTCACCGAGAACTACGGCGGTCCGGAGGCGTTCAAGCGGTTCGTCGACGCCTGCCACGCCCGCGGGCTCGGCGTGCTGCTCGACGTCGTCTACAACCACCTCGGCCCGTCCGGCGCCTACCTGGACCGGTTCGGCCCGTACTTCGCCGGCTCGAACATCTGGGGCCCGTCGCTGAACCTGGACGGCGCCGGGTCCGACGAGGTCCGCCGGTTCGTGATCGACAACGCGCTGATGTGGCTGCGCGACTTCCACGTCGACGGGCTGCGGATCGACGCGGTGCACGCGCTGCGCGACACCCGCGCCCAGCACGTCCTCGAGCAGCTCGCGATCGAGGTCACCGCGCTGGAGGCGCACGTCGGGCGGCCGCTGTCGCTGATCGCCGAGTCCGATCTGAACGACCCGCGGATGATCACCGCGCGGGAGGGCGGCGGGTACGGCCTGGACGCCCAGTGGGCCGACGACGTGCACCACTGCCTGCACGCCGTGCTCACCGGCGAGGGCCAGGGCTACTACGGCGACTTCGCCGAGGCCGGGCTGGACGGGCTGGCCCACGTGCTGACCCGCGGGTTCCTGCACGAGGGCACCTGGTCGTCGTTCCGCGGGCGCAGCCACGGCGCCCCGATCGACACCGCCCGCATCCCGGGCAGCCGGCTCGTCACCTACCTGCAGAACCACGACCAGATCGGCAACCGCGCCACCGGCGACCGGCTCACCCACACGCTCTCCCCCGGGCTGCTGGCCTGCGGGGCGGCGCTGCTGTTCACCTCGGCGTTCACCCCGATGCTGTTCATGGGCGAGGAGTGGGGCGCCCGCACGCCGTGGCAGTTCTTCTCCCGGTTCCCCGATCCCGGCCTGCAGCAGGCGGTCCGCGACGGGCGGCGCGCGGAGTTCGCCGACCACGGCTGGTCCGACGCCGACGAGGTGCCGGACCCGAACGCCGAGTCCACCTTCGCCGACTCGACGCTCGACTGGTCCGAACCCGAGCAGGAGCCGCACGCCACCCTGCTGCGGATGCACCGCGAGCTGATCGCGCTGCGCCGGGCCTGGCCGGAGCTGTCCGATCCGTGGCTGGACTCGGTCGGCGTCGACGTGCACGCGCACGCGCGCACGCTGGTGGTGAACCGGGGCTCGATGCGGGTCGTGGTGAACCTCGGCCCGGAGCCGGTCACGCTGTCGCTGGGCGCGACGATCACCCGGATCCTGCTCGCCTCGGAGCCGACCCGCAGCGCCGACGACTCGTTCACCGTGCCCGCGGAGGCGTTCGCGATCTGCCGCATCGCGGGGTAGCGGGTCACCCGTTCGAGGGACGTCGTTCCACACGGCGCCGGACGTTCGACACCGATCGTCCACATCGGGCTGACACGGTCACGGGGGTCGCAAGGACGCGGTCCGCCGACCGTGTCCCCCGACCCGCCGTGAGGTCCGATGACGTCCACCATCACCCGTTCCGACGTGACGGCGCGGGACCGGCCGGTGCCGCGCCGGCGCCGCTTCAGCGGGCGTGACCGGCACGACTTCTGGGTGTTCCTGGCGCTGGTGGCGCCGAACGTCGCGCTGATCATCGTGTTCGCCTACCGGCCGGTGATCGAGAACGTCCGCTACTCGCTGCTCGACTGGACACTCGGGTCGCCGACGGCGAGCTGGGCCGGGCTCGACAACTACGTCCGGTTCCTGACCTCGCCGTCGTCCTGGACAATCCTCTGGACGACGCTGGTGTTCACCGTCGTCACCGTCGGCGGGTCGATGGTGCTGGGCCTGTTCGTCGCGCTGGCGCTGAACCGGCGGGTGCCCGGCACCGGCCTCGCGCGGGCCGCGGTGTTCTCGCCGTACGTGCTGTCCGGTGTCGGCGTCGGCCTGGTGTGGCTGTTCGTGTTCGACCCGACGATCGGCGTGCTCGGCGCGGTGCTGCGCGCCCTGGGCGGCACCGCCCCGGACTTCTTCAACGACCCCACGCTGTCGCTGGTCATGATCTGCGTGGTCTACGTCTGGAAGAACATGGGCTACGCCGCCGTGATCTACCTGGCGGGGCTGCAGTCGATCCCGCGCGACCTGCTGGAGGCGGCCGCGCTGGACGGCGCAGGACCGGTCCGGGCGTTCGTCCGGGTGGTGCTGCCGCTGCTGTCGCCGACGACGTTCTTCCTGCTGGTCACCAGCGTGCTGAACTCGCTGCAGGCGTTCGACCTGATCCGGATCATGACCCCGCTCGGCAACGGCACCACGACGCTGATCTACGAGGCGTACCTGCAGGCGTTCGGCGGGTACAACCGGGCCGGGTACTCGGCGGCGGTCTCGACGATCCTGTTCGTGCTGCTCGTGGTGTTCACCATGGTGCAGCTGCGCTGGCTGGAGAAGCGGGTGCACTACGCATGAGCACCCCCGCCGCACCGCGCCGGGTGCTGTCCGCCCGCAGCCTGCTCGACGCCGCGCTGTCCGCCTACCTGCCGCTGCTGCTCGCGGTGCTGGTGGTGGCGTTCCCGCTGGTCTGGATGGCGCTGACCTCGATCAAGCCGCTGCCCGAGATCATCACCCGGACCCCGACGCTGCTGCCGCTCGACCCGACCTGGGAGAACTACGCGACGGCGGCCGAGCGGCTCCCGTTCGGCCGGGTGTTCGCGAACTCGGTGCTGGTCACCGCGGTCGGCTCGGTGATCAAGGTGGCGCTGGCCGTGTGCACCGCCTACGGGCTGGTGTTCGTCCGGTTCCCCGGCCGGAACCTGATCTTCGCCGGGTTGCTGGTGACGCTGATGGTGCCGCCGCAGGTCGCGCTGCTGCCGAACTACACGCTGATCACGTCGCTGGGCGGGGCGGACACCTACTGGGGGATCATCCTGCCCGGTCTCGGCACCGCGTTCGGCACGTTCCTGCTCCGCCAGCACTTCCGGACGATCCCGCCGAGCCTGGTCGAGGCCGCCGAGCTCGACGGCGCCGGGCACTGGCCGCGGCTCACCCGGGTGGTGCTGCCGGTGTCCGCGCCGACCGTCGCGACCGTCGGGCTGATCACCATCGTGTCCGAGTGGAACGACTACCTCTGGCCGCTGGTGATCATCTCCCGGCCGGAGATGATGACCCTCCCGGTCGGGCTCACCCTACTGTCCAACGTGGACAACCGGGCCGCCGCCTACGGCCAGCTGATGGCCGGGTCGGTGGCCGTGATCGTCCCCGTGCTGATCGTCTTCATCGCCCTGCAACGGCACGTCATCGCCGGACTCACCCAGGGCGCCGTCAAGGACTGAGCGGAACCGCTCCCCCGTCGCCACCCGTCATCCCGGAAAGAGGACCCTGACATGACCCTGTCCGTCGACCGCCGCTCGTTCCTGAGGTTCGCCGGCATCGCCGGGGCCGCCGCCGCACTCGCGGCCTGCGGCGGGCCCTCCACCTCCGGCGGCGACGACGCCGCCGCGACCGACATCGACTACACGGGGCTGCAGCCGGCGAGCGAGATCACCTGGTGGTCGAACAACCCGGGCGGCTCGGAGGCCGTCTCCCGGCAGATCATCGAGGCGTTCCACCGGGAGCACCCCGGCATCCGGGTCGACCTGGTGACCGCGGGCACCAACTACGAGGAGATCGCGCAGCGGTTCCAGACCGCGCAGGCCGGCGGCACGCTGCCCGATCTGGTCGTACTGTCCGACGTCTGGTGGTTCCGCTACTACATGCAGCGCTCGATCGTGCCGATGGACCCGCCGATCGACGCGGTCGGCATCGACACCGCCGACTACCGCGAGCAGCTGATCGAGGACTACCGCTACGACGGCAGGCTGTGGGCGCTGCCGTGGGCCCGCTCGACGCCGCTGTTCTACTACAACAAGGCGCACTGGGCGGCCGCCGGGCTGCCCGACCGGGCCCCCGGGACCTGGGCCGAGCTGGGCGAGTGGGGTCCGCGGTTGCAGGCCGCCGGCACCGGGGTGCAGAAGGCGTTCCAGCTGCCCGCGCTCGCCGACTACGCCGGCTGGACCTTCCAGAACAACCTGTGGGGCGAGGGCGGCGGTTTCAGCCGGGACTGGGAGGTCACCTGCGACGCCCCGGAGGCGGTGCGGGCGATCCGGTTCCTCGCCGACGCGGTGTACACCGGCGGCTGGGCCGGTGTCGCGGCCACCGAGTCCACCACCGATCTCGCGGCGGGTGCGGCGTCGGCCACCGTCGGTTCGACCGGCAGCCTGGTCACCATCCTCGACGCCGCCGACTTCGAGCTCGGCGCCGGCTTCCTGCCCGCCGGGCCGGTCGCCGGGCCGGTCTGCCCGACCGGCGGCGCCGGACTCGGGATCCCGGCCGGGATCGAGCCGGAACGGCAGCTCGCGGCGGCCACCTTCGTCAAGTTCCTGACCTCGCCGGAGAACGCGGTGCTGCTCTCCCGGGCGACCGGCTACCTGCCGATCCGCACCTCCTCGGACACCTCGGCGCTGCTCGCCGAGTCGCCGCTGCGGCGGATCGCGATCGATCAGCTGGAGGTCACCCGCACCCAGGACCGGGCCCGGGCGTTCTTCCCGGGCGCGGACCAGGAGATCGCCCGGACCTGCGCGAACATCCTGAACCAGCGCGCCGACGTGGCCGCCGAGCTGAGCACGCTGAAGGGCACCCTGCAGGGCATCCACGACGCCGACGTGGCCCCGAACCTCTGATGGCGACGGTCAGCTTCGAGGGCGCCACCCGGATCCACCCCGGCGCGGCGGCGCCCGCCGTCGACCGGCTCGACCTGCAGATCGCCGACGGCGAGTTCCTGGTGCTGGTCGGCCCGTCCGGCTGCGGGAAGTCGACGTCGCTGCGGATGCTCGCCGGCCTGGAGGACGTCGACGCCGGCACCGTGCGGATCGGCGGGGAGGACGTCACCGACGTCCGGCCGCGGGACCGGGACATCGCGATGGTGTTCCAGAACTACGCCCTCTACCCGCACATGACGGTCGCGGCGAACATGGGCTTCGCGCTCACCAACGCCGGACGGCCGCGGGCCGAGATCGACCGGCGGGTGCGCGAGGCCGCGGCGATCCTGGACCTGCTGCCGCTGCTGGACCGCAAGCCGCGGGCGCTGTCCGGCGGGCAGCGGCAGCGGGTGGCGATGGGCCGGGCCATCGTCCGGGCACCGGCCGTGTTCTGCATGGACGAGCCGCTGTCCAACCTGGACGCGAAGCTGCGGGTGTCGACGCGCACCCAGATCGCCGGGCTGCAGCGCAGGCTCGGGATCACCACCGTCTACGTCACCCACGACCAGGTGGAGGCGATGACCATGGGCGACCGGGTCGCCGTGCTGGACCGCGGGGTGCTGCAGCAGTGCGCGTCCCCGCGGGAGCTGTACGCCCGGCCGGCGAACGCGTTCGTCGCCGGGTTCGTCGGGTCGCCCGCGATGAACCTGGTGACGGTCCCGGTCGACGGCGACGCGGTGTCGCTCGGTGGGGTGCGGATCGCGCTGCCGCGGTCGGGTTCCGGGGCTCGCCGGGGGGCCGGGGCGCGCCCGGGTGCCGGGGCCGATGGCGACCCGACCGGGGCCCGCGCCGGGACCGAGGTCCGGGCGGCCGCGACGGTGACCGTCGGGATCCGCCCGGAGCACCTGGTCCCGGCCACCGGGGCCGACGCGCTGGAGGTGACCGTCGACGTCGTCGAGGAGCTGGGCGCGGACGCCTACGTGTACGGCAGCCTCACCGGATCCGGCACCCCGCTCGTCGTCCGGGTGGACCCGCGCACCCCGCCCGACCGGGGTGCGCAACTCCGGCTGGTCCCGGACCCGGCCCACACCCACCTGTTCGACGGCGCCACCGGGAAGCGCCTCGGCTGACGTCCACACCCCCTGGCCCCGGTACGCACCCGCCGCGGCAGGTGCGAACCGGGGCGAAGGGCCGCGAACCAGGGGCCGCCCCAGCCGCTGCACACCCCTCCACCTCGCCGCACACCTGCTGCAACGGGTGTGCGGCGGGGCGGAGGGGTGTGCAGCGCGCAGCCGGGCGCTGCGCGGCCGGGGTCGGGGCTGTGCCGGATGGATGTGCGCGCCGGTCTCCCGGTGGAGCCGTCCCGGGAGCTCGCCGATCTCGTCGCGAGCCTGCGCTCCATCGACGCCATGTATCTCGAGTGGCGGCGGACGCTCGGCACCGGGACCCGGCGGCGGCAGCCGGCCTCACTCAAGCGGGAGGGTGACGCCCGGCTGCTGCGCTGGTACGAGCCGGTTCTCGTCCCGGGGTTGCTGCAGACGGCCGAGTACGCCGAGGCGGTCCTCCGGCAGGTGATCGAGTTCTACGGTGTGCCCGACGACGTCGCCGGCGGGGTCGCCACCCGCATGCAACGCCAGCAGGTGCTCTACCGCGGCGGCCGCCGTTTCGTGTTCGTGCTCGCCGAGCAGGCACTGCGGACCACGGTCGGCGACGACGACGTGATGGCCGGCCAGCTCGATCGGCTGCTCACCGTCATGTCGACGGCGCGGGTCGTCGTCGGGATCGTCCCCGCGTCGGCGCCGTACCGGGTGCCGACCAATCAGTTCATCCTGTTCGACGACCGCACGGTCAACGTGGAGACCGTCTCGGCCGAGCTGACGATCACCCAGCCACGGGAGATCGCGCTCTACGCCGCCGCCTTCGAACAGATCTGGGCGCAGGCCACCACCGGCGACGCCGCCCGAACCCTCATCCGATCGGCCCTGCAACAACGCAACCCCACCTGACCCGCGCCCCCGGTTGCCCCACACCCCTGCACCTCGCCGCACACCTGCTGCAACGGGTGTGCGGCGGGGCGGAGGGGTGTGCGGCGTTGCCGGGCGCTCACGGCAGTCGGACCGGTGGGGTCTGCGTCAGAGCAGGCCGAGCTTCTGCACGGCGTCGCGCTCCTCGCCCAGCTCGGCGACGCTCGCGTCGATCTTCGACCGCGAGAAGTCGTCGATCTCCAGGCCCTGGACGATCTTCCACTCGCCGTTCTCGGAGGTCACCGGGAACGAGGAGATGAGGCCCTCGGGCACACCGTAGGAGCCGTCCGACGGGATCGCGGCGGAGGTCCAGTCGCCGGCCGGGGTGCCGTTGACCCAGTCGTGGACGTGGTCGATGGCGGCGTTCGCGGCCGACGCGGCGGAGGAGGCACCGCGCGCCTCGATGATCGCCGCACCGCGCTTGGCGACGGTCGGGATGAAGTCGTTCTCCAGCCACTCCCGCTCGACCTGCTCGGCGGCGATCTTGCCGCCGACCTCGGCGTGGAACAGGTCCGGGTACTGGGTCGCCGAGTGGTTGCCCCAGATGGTGAGCTTCTTGATCTCGTCCAGCTGGACGCCGAGCTTCTTGGCGAGCTGGGCCAGCGCGCGGTTGTGGTCCAGGCGGGTCATCGCGGTGAACCGCTCGGCCGGGACGTCCGGCGCGGCGGCCTGGGCGATCAGGGCGTTGGTGTTGGCCGGGTTGCCGACGGCGAGGACGCGGATGTCACTCGCGGCGCCGTCGTTGATGGCCTTGCCCTGCGGGCCGAAGATCCCGCCGTTGGCCTCGAGCAGGTCGCCCCGCTCCATGCCCTTGGTACGCGGGCGGGCACCGACCAGCAGCGCGACGTTGGCGCCGTCGAAGGCGGCCTTCGCGTCGTCGTAGATGTCGATGCCGCGCAGCAGGCCGAAGGCGGAGTCGTCGAGCTCCATCGCGGTGCCCTCGGCGGCCTTGACGGCCTGCGGGATCTCCAGCAGGTTCAGCTTCACCGGGGTGTCGGACCCCAGGAGCTGACCGGAGGCGATCCGGAAGAGCAGCGCGTAACCGATCTGGCCAGCGGCTCCGGTGACGGTGACGGTAACTGGGGTAGCAGACACGAGCGGGACCCTAGCCCTGTGCGCCGCGGATCGCCGCGACGGGGAGCACAGGGATCGCTCCAGGTGTCCGGAACCACACCCGGTAGCGTCGCCTCGGTGCGTGCACTCCCGGTGGCGAGGCGTTCCGCTGCCCCGGACCTGGCCCGCGGGGCCGCACTGCTGCTGATCGCGGTGGCGAACGCGCACACCTTCGTGCACGACCGCGGGATCGGCGTCCGCGGCTACCCGCAGGACCTGTCCGGTGCCGACGCCGCGGTCGCCGCGGTGCAGCTGATGCTGGTCGACGGCCGGGCCTATCCGTTGTTCGGCGTGCTGTTCGGCTACGGCATCGCGGTGCTCGCCCGGCGCCGGACCGGGCCGGGGCAGGTCGCCGGGGAGGCGGTCGTCGCGCTGGCCCGCCGCCGCGGTGCGGCGCTGTTCGGGATCGGTGCGGTGCACGCGATCCTGCTGTGGTCCGGCGACATCGTCGCCGCCTACGGCCTGCTGGCGATGCTGCTGGCCGGGCTGCTGGTGCGCGGGAGCACCGCGGCGCTGGCCGGGACCGCCGCCGGGACGATCGCGGTCAGCTGCCTGCTGTACCTGCCGGTCGCGACGACCAGCGTGGACGTCGCGTCCGGCACGCCGTCGACGGTGACCGATTCGGCCACGGCGGCCCTGACCGCGCGGTTCGGCGAGTGGCTCTTCGGGTTCCTCCCGATCAACGCGCTCGCGCTCGCCGGGGCGGTCGCGGTCGGCGTGCTGCTGGCCCGCGCCGGCTGGCTGGACGACCCGGTCAGGTACCGCGGGCAGCTGGCCCGCACCGCCGCCGCCGGGATCGCGGCCGGGATCCTGGGCGGCATCCCGCTGGCGCTGGTCGCCGCCGGGATCTGGGTGCCGGGCACGGCCGCCGGGCTGATCGCGGGGCCGGTCCAGGCGCTGTCCGGCTACGCCGCCGGGATCGGGTACGCGGCCGCCGCCGGCCTGGTCGCGGCCCGCTGGGCCGGGCGCGGCGGGCCGGGGCCGGTGGGGGCGGCGCTGCTGGCCACCGGGCAGCGGTCGCTGTCGGCCTATCTCGCCCAGTCGATCGCCTTCGTCGCGCTGTTCCCGGCGTGGACGCTCGGGCTCGGGTCCGGGCTGCCGGTGTGGGCGGCGACCCTGTGCGGGATCGGGGTGTGGGTGGTGACGGTGCTGGTGGCCGCCGCCTCGGACCGGGCCGGTCTGCGCGGACCGGCCGAGACGGCGCTGCGCGCGCTCACCTACGGCCGGACGGCCCGGCGCGCGCCCTGAACGCGGGCCCGACGGCCCGGATGCCGACCGGCCGTACCGACGGGGATCCCGGGCGGTGGGTGGGAGCGCTACCGTCCGGGGGTGGGCGAGGAGCGCGACCCCTGGCAGGGCGCACCGGGCTGGTCCGGGGTGGACCCCGACCGGCTGGCCCCGCACGAGCCGATGCCGGGGGCGCCGCCGTACCCGCCGGGGACCGCCCCGGAGCCGGCCGCACCCACCGCACCGGCCGGTGCCGGCCCGGCACTCCCCCGCTGCCTCGCCGCGCCGGCCGGCTGGGTCGCCGTGGCACTGCTCGTGGCCGTGGTGACCGGGGTGGGTTCGTGGCCGCTGCGCGGGCTCGCGCTCGTGCTGCCGTGGCTGGCCACCGCGGCGGTGCTGGTGTTCCCGGCCCGCCGAGGGGCCGGTCCCGGCCTGCTGGTGGCGCTCGCGTCCGGACCGTTCTGGCTGCTGCACGCGCTCGCCGTGGGCCTGCTCGGCTGGTGACCTCCCCCGGCATCAGCGGACCGGCGGGATGTTCGCGTTCCGGGCGAAGACGTTGTCCGGGTCGTACACGGCCTTGATCGCGGCCAGCCGGTCGTACCGGTCGCCGTAGGTCGCCCGGGTGCGCGGGGCGTCGTCGGCCATCATCGAGTTGACGTAGACGCCGCCGCCGATCGCGTGCGGCAGCAGGCCGGCGTGCAGGTCGCGCACCCAGGCCGTCTCGGTGGGCAGCCCGGCGGCGTCCGGGGACGCGCCGACGACGAACGCGCCGAGCCGCGGGGTGCGGTCGCCGCCGAAGGCCGTCGCGTCGTCGGGCACCTCGCAGTAGGCGCCGTCGAGCGTGTAGAGGTGCACCAGCGACAGCGGCGACACCTTCCGGCGGGCGTGCTCGGCCAGCGTCTCGATCGCCCGGTCCGGGAGCCCGGGCAGGTAGCAGCCCTTCTCGTACCAGTGCACGCCCCGGGCGTTGGCCTCGTCGAACATCTGCTGCAGCGCGGTGAACGGCATCGGGGTGCGGAACTCGAACAGCGGGGCGGGTGCGGCGGCCAGGATCCGGTCGCGGGCGGCGTCGGCGTCCGGGTCCGGCTGCTCACCGCTGGTCCCGACGACGACGAGCGCCCAGCCGGTCCAGCCCTGCACGTCCGCGGGCACGAACGGGGCGGGCGGCGCCGTCAGGCAGATGATCTGGAACCCGAGGGTGGGCGGGAGCCCGGGGAGCAGATCGCGGGCCAGGCGCAGCACGGCGGCGCCGTCGTCGAGCCGGAAGAAGGTCATGCCGAACGACACCAGCGGCCCGACCGGCACCGCCGAGAACTCGAACTCGGTGACGATCCCGAAGTTCCCGCCGCCGCCGCGCAGCGCCCAGAACAGGTCCGGGAGCTCGTCGGCCGAGGTGCGGACCACCCGCCCGTCGGCCAGCACGACCTGCGCACCGAGCAGGTGGTCGACGGTCAGCCCGGCCCGGCGGGTCAGCCAGCCCATCCCGCCGCCGAGCGCGAGGCCGCCGATCCCGGTGTGCCCGACCTCCCCGGCGGGGACGGCGAGCCCGTGCTCCTGGCAGGCCGCGTCCATGTCGCGCAGCAGCGCCCCGCCGCCGACCCGGGCACGCCGGGCCGCCGGATCGACGACCACCTCGTTCAGCGCGGCCAGGTCGATCACCAGCGTCCCGTCGCCCACCGACAGCCCGGCCGAGCTGTGTCCGCCGGCCCGCACCGACAGCGGCAGCCCGTTGCGCCGGGCGTGGTCGAGGGCGACGACGACGTCCTCGACCCCGGCGCAGCGGGCGATCGCCACCGGCCGGTGGTCGATCGAGCCGTTCCACACCCGGCGGGCCTCGTCGTAGCCGGGATCGGCCGGGGTGACGACCTCACCGGCCATCCGTGAGCGCAGCTCCCCGAGGTGGTCGACGGTCGCTGTCATGGCGTCCTCCGTGGCGTCGGCGGTGTGCCGGACACCGTCGCGTCACGCCCCGCCGCTGTCACGGGAGCGGGGTGGATTTCGCCACGGTTGACGACGGGCCGGAGCCCGTCCGGGACGCCGCCGTCAGCCCCGTCGCCGGGAGCTGATCACCCCGGTGTTGAACCCGGCCAGGTGCAGTCCCCCGGCGAACCGGGCGTGCTCCACCTTGAGGCAGCGGTCCATCACCACCTCCAGCCCGGCCGCCTCCGCCCGGCGGGCCAGGTCGGCGTCGAACAGCCCGAACTGCAGCCAGAAGGTGCGCGGGAGCGGATCGAGGGCGAGCACCTCGTCCAGCACGCCGGACAGGTCGGCCGGCCTGCGGAACACGTCGACCAGGTCCGGCACGACCGGCAGCTCGGCCAGTGACCGGTACACCGGCCTGCCGAGGATCTCGGTCGCGTTCGGGTTCACGAAGTACACCTCGTACCCGGTCGACGCGAGCAGGTAGGTCGCGACGAAGTTGCTGGCCCGCGACGGGTTCGCCGAGGCGCCGACCATCGCGACGGTGCGGGTCTCGGCGAGGATCTGCTGCCGCCGCACGGCGGGCGGGTTCTCCCAGGTCTGCTCCGGGTTCACGGGGTCTCCTCGGTCGCGGCGGTCAGGGCCTGGTCGAGATCCCACAGGATGTCCTCGGGGTCCTCCAGGCCGACCGAGATGCGGATCATGTCCCCCGGCACGCCCGCCTGTTCCAGCTGCTGCGGGGTGAGCTGCTGGTGCGTCGTGGACGCCGGGTGCAGCACCAGGGTGCGGGCGTCGCCGACGTTCGCCAGGTGGCTGCACAGCTGCACCGCCTCGATGAACCGGGCGCCCGCCGCCCGGCCGCCCGACCGCTGCCCGCCCGGCTCGGCGACCCCGAACGCGAACACCGCGCCGGGCCCGTCCGGCAGGTACCGGGCGGCCCGCTCGTGGTGCGGGTGCGACGGCAGGCCCGGGTAGGTGACGTAGGAGACCCGCGGATCGGCGTCGAGCCACTCGGCGACCCGGCGCGCGTTCGCGACGTGCGCCGCCATCCGCTGCGGCAGCGTCTCCACGCCCTGCATCAGCAGGAACGCCGAGTGCGCCGACAGCGTCGCCCCGACGTCGCGCAGCTGCTCGGCGCGCAGCTTGGTCAGGAAGCCCAGCTCCTTGAAGTTGCCCCACCAGGTCAACCCACCGTACGAGGGCACCGGCTCGGTCATCCCGGGGAAGTTCCCGTTGCCCCAGTCGAACGTCCCAGCCTCGACGACGACGCCGCCGAGCGTGGTGCCGTGCCCGCCGAGGAACTTGGTGACCGAGTGGATGACGATGTCGGCGCCGTGCTCGATCGGCCGGCACAGGTAGGGCGTCGCCAGGGTCGCGTCGACGACCAGCGGCAGCCCGGCGGCGTGCGCGACCTCGGCCAGCCCGGCGACGTCGGCGACCTCCCCGCCCGGGTTGGAGACGATCTCGGCGAACAGGCACTTGGTCCCCGGCCGGATGGCCGCGGCGTAGTCGGCCGGATCGGTGCCGGGGACGAACGTGGTGTCCACCCCGAACCGGCGCAGCGTCACGTCGAGCTGGGTGATCGTGCCGCCGTAGAGCCCGGCTGCGGCGACGACGTGGTCCCCCGCGCCGGCGAGCGCGGCGAAGGTCAGGAACTCGGCGGACTGGCCGCTGGCGGTGCAGACCGCGCCGATGCCGCCGTCCAGACTGGCCAGGCGCTCCTCCAGCGCGGAGACCGTCGGGTTCGCGATCCGGGAGTAGATCAGCCCGTACTTCTGCAGCGCGAACAGCGCCGCGGCGTCGTCGGTGTCCCGGAAGACGTAGCTGGTGGTCTGGTGGATCGGCACGGCCCGCGAGCCGGTCGCCTCGTCCGGCACCGTCCCGGCGTGCACGGCCCGGGTGCGGAAACCCCAGGCGCGGTCCTGCTGCTGGCGCTCACTCACCCGGCCCATCCTGCCCGCACGCCCGGGACGGCGTCACAGGTGCTCCGCCAGGAACGCCAGAACCCGCGCGGTCGCGTCGGTCGCGGACGGCTCGTGGTACTCCAGGTGCATCGGCGTCCGGGCGGCCAGCGCGCCGGTGACGCCCGGCGTGCGGGTCATGAAGGAGTGGCCCGCGTCGGGGTAGACCTTCACGTCGTGCGGGATGCCGCGCTCGGCGAGATCGGCCTCCAGCCGCTGCGGGTAGCCGTCGCGGAACTCCAGGTCGCGGCCGCCGAAGCTGGCAACGACCGGGCAGAGCGGCTCCACCCGGGCGGCGGTGCGCCCGTAGAACGGGACCGCCACCCGGTACAGGCCGGTGCCCGACAGCAGCAGCGCGAAGCCACCTCCCATGCAGAACCCGATCACGCCGATCCGGTCGGCGTCGACGGTGGGCTGCTCGGCGAGCCAGCGCCGGGCCGACTCGCAGTCGCCCAGCGCGGCACCCCGGCCGGTCGCCATCGTGGTCATCGTGGACGCGACGCACAGCGGCTTCACCCGGCCGCGGGCGAACAGGTCCGGGATGAGCACGGTGTAGCCCTCGCGGGCGAGGTCGCGGGCGATCCGGCGCATCTCCGGGGTCATCCCGAGCGCCTCGTAGATCATCACCAGCGCCGGCCCGGGGGTGCCGCCGCCGTCCGGCCGGGCCAGGAACCCGGGCAGCCGCCCGCCGTTCACACTGGGGACCGACACGTCCGCCTCGATCGTCACGACTGCTCCCTCGACCCGGGGACCCGGACCAGGCCCTCCTGCATGGTGGTCGCCACCATCCGGCCGTCCTCGGTGAAGAACCGGCCCCTGGCCAGGCCGCGGCCGCCGGACGCGGCCGGCGAGTAGCACTCGTAGAGCAGCCACTCGTCGGCCCGGAACGGCTCGTGGAACCACATCGCGTGGTCCAGGCTGGCCATCTGCACCTCGCCGGTGGGTGCCGGGTGCCGGGCGAGTACGGAACCGAGCAGCGTCAGGTCGCTGGCGTAGGTGAGCAGGCATACGTGCAGCAGCCGCTCGTCGGGCAGCTCGCCGTCGGCCCGCAGCCAGAGCCGGGTCGGCTCGTCGGTCGGCCCGGTGGTGCGCGAGCGCGGCGGCTCGTCGATCAGCCGGATGTCCAGCGGCCGGGGCAGGCCCGACATCCAGCTGCCGTCCCCGCGCAGCGCGCGGGTGCCCAGGTCGTCCAGCTCGCCGGGCCGCGGCAGACCGGCCGGCATCGGCTCGGAGTGCACCAGCCCGTGCTGATCGAGCTGGAACGACGCGGAGAGCGCGAAGATCGCCTCCCCGCGCTGGACGGCCAGCACCCGGCGGGTGGTGAACGACCGGCCGTCGCGCACCCGCTCGGTCTCGTAGACGATCGGGATGCTCGGGTCCCCCGGCCGGATGAAGTAGGCGTGCAGCGAGTGCACGCCGCGGTCGTCGGGGACGGTGCGGCCGGCGGCGACCAGCGCCTGCCCGGCCACCTGCCCGCCGAACACCCTGGGCAGCGACACCGGTGGGCTGACCCCGCGGAAGAGGTTCTCCTCCAGGCGTTCCAGGTCCAGCAGCGCGACCAGGTCGTCGAGCACGGCCTGGCCGCGCGGCACGCCGTCGACGGCGGTCGGTCCGGTCGCGGGTTCGGGATCGGGACTCACGGGGACGGAGTATGCCGGTTCGTCAGGCGTGGTCGTCCTCGCCGAGCCGGTGCACCCGGATCAGGTTGGTCGAGCCGACCGTGGCAGGCGGCGAGCCGGCCACGATCACCACCAGGTCGCCGGCCTTGAACCGGCCGATCGAGAGGATGGCGTGGTCGACCTGGCGGACCATCGCGTCGGTGGAGTCGACCTTGTCGACCAGGAACGTCTCCACCCCCCAGGTCATCGCGAGCTGGCTGCGCACCGCCGGCTCCGGGGTGAAGGCCAGCAGCGGCAGCCGGGTGTGCAGCCGGGCGAGCCGGCGCACGGTGTCCCCGGACTGGGAGAACGCGACCAGCGCACGTGCGGAGAGCCGCTCGCCGATGTCGCGGGCCGCGTAGGACAGCACACCCCGCTTCGTGCGCGGCACGTGGTTCAGCGGCGGAACGGTCGCCGGGCCGGCCTCGACGGCCTCGACGATCTCGGCCATCGTGCGGACGGTCTTGATCGGGTACCGGCCGACGCTGGTCTCGCCGGACAGCATGACGGCGTCGGTGCCGTCGAGCACCGCGTTCGCGACGTCCGAGGTCTCGGCCCGGGTCGGGCGCGAGTTGGAGATCATCGAGTCCAGCATCTGGGTGGCGACGATGACCGGCTTGGCGTTCTCCCGGGCGATCTGGATGGCCCGCTTCTGCACCAGCGGCACGTTCTGCAGGGGCAGCTCGACGCCGAGGTCGCCGCGGGCGACCATGATCCCGTCGAAGGCCAGGACGATGGCCTCCAGGTTGTCGACGGCCTCGGGCTTCTCCAGCTTGGCGATCACCGGGATCCGGCCGCGGCCGGTGTTGTCCATGATCTTGTGGACGAGGTCGATGTCCGCGGGGCTGCGCACGAAGGAGAGCGCGACGACGTCGACCCGCAGCGACAGCGCGAACTCGAGATCGGAGACGTCCTTCTCGGAGAGCGCGGGCACCGTGATGTTCATGCCCGGCAGGTTGAGGCCCTTGTTGTCCGAGACCGGGCCGCCCTCGGTGACCCGGCAGACGACGTCGTTGCCGTCGATGGCGACGACCCGCAGGCCGACCTTGCCGTCGTCGACCAGCAGCCGGTCGTCGACCTTCGCGTCCTGCGCGAGGCCCTTGTAGGTGGTGGAGACGCGGTCGTGGGTACCGGCGACGTCGTCGACGGTGATCCGGACCTCCTCGCCGGTGCGCCACTCGGTGGGGCCGTCGGTGAACCTGCCGAGCCGGATCTTCGGCCCCTGCAGGTCGGCGAGGATGCCCACGGCGCGCCCGGTCGCGTCGGCCGCGGAACGGATCATGTCGTAGACGCGCTTGTGGTCCTCGCGGTCGCCGTGGCTGAAGTTGAGCCGGGCCACGTCCATCCCGGCGTCGACGAGGTCCCGGATCCGGTCCGGCGTCGCGGTGGCCGGACCGATGGTGCAAACGATCTTGGTTCGACGTGTCACGGCGCCCACCCTAGCGCCGTTCTGGAACGATCCGGTTCCCGCGACGCGGCCTGTCGGTGTCCGGTCCGGGCCGATCCGTCGATGGACACCCGCCGGGGTCCGCCCACGGGCGTCCGGCGGCCCGACCGGGCGGCCGGGCCGGCCGGGCCGCCCGGCAGACTGGGCCGGTGCGTGTCCAGCCGTTCGTCCTCGCGCTGCTGCTGAGCCTGGTGGTGCTGTTCACCCCCGCGGCCGGGGTACCGGACGCCCCGCCCGGCACCGACAAGGTCATCCACCTGGTGTTGTTCGCGATGCTCGCGGTCACCGGGCGGATGGCCGGGATCCGCCCGTGGCCGCTGCTGGCGGGTCTCACGGTGTACGCGGCGGCCTCCGAGGTGCTGCAGGCGCTGCTGCCGCTGGGCCGCAGCGGGGACCTGCTCGACGGGCTGACCGACGTCGCGGGCGCGCTGCTCGGGCTGGGGCTCTACGCGGCGCTGGACCGGTTCCGGGCCCGCGCCGGGTGAGCCCTCATCCCGACGGCCGCTCGGTGGCGTCGGCGAACCGGGCGACCGTCGCGGCGATCGCCCTGGTGTAGCGGTCGAACCGGTCGGGGTCGACGTTGCCGAGGGTGTCGCAGGCGGCGTGGTAGCAGCGGTCGTACACCTCGCCCGCCGTGCCGCCCCACTGCCGCGCCTGGTCGTCGGTCTTGCTGTCGCCGTCACCGGTGACGGCACCGGCCACCGGGATCCCGGCCGCCGCGAACGGGGCGTCGTCGTCGCCGTAGAGCGGGATCCGCTCGACCGTGACACCGGTCGCGGCGAGTTCCTCGGCGAGCACCCCGGCGACCGCGGCGGACCCGCTCGGGCCGGTCTCCTCCTCGTCGTCGCCGGTGCCGCCCTGGACGAAATATCCGCCGTTCGGCGAGCCGAGCATGTCAGCGTTGAGATAGAGCAGGTGCGCGCTGCGCTCGTCGGGGGACAGCGCGTTCGCGGCGTGGCCCGTGACGGTTCGGGGCGGGGCCGGGGTTCCGGCGGGACCGCTCAGCGGCGGGGCTGCTCGGTGGGCCCCACGTGGTCGTCCAGCCACTCGGTGACCGGACGCGCGGCGCGCCACACCTTCTGGACCCGGTCGCGGGCCCGCGGTCCGTGCAGCACGTCGTCCGGCGGCCAGCGGCGGGACACGAACAATCCCTTGTGCCGCAACAGGTCCAGTCTCGGGTGCGCGGGATCGGTGCCGCGCGGGCGGGTCGCGAGGGTTTCCCCGTCGACGGTCAGGCCGTCGCGCTCGGCGGCGGCCAGCCGGGCGCGGAGGTCCTCGCCGCGGCGCTCGTCGTCGACCGCGGTGCGGAAGCGGGCCAGCTGGTCGGGGGCCATCCGGTAGTAGCCGCCCGCGGCGAGCAGGCCCTCCGACGAGACCTCCACGTAGAACGGCGCGGTGTAGCCGCCGCAGTGCGTCTTGTAGGGCGTCTTGTCGGCCGAGAACCGGACGTCGCGGTACGGGCGGAACACCTTCCCGGCGCCGAACTCGGGCTCCAGGTCGGCGAGCAGCGCGTCCATCGGACCGCGGACGTCGGCGTCGTAGATCGCCCGCTGGTCGGTCCAGTACGCCTTCGAGTTGTCGGCCAGCAGGCCGTCGTAGAACTCGACCGCGCCGTCGCCGAAGCCCACGAAGGAGCTCACGCGTCCTCCCGGGTCGCGGGACTCTCCTCCGGATCCGGTTGGGAGAACTCCTCGCGGCCCTTGGGCGCGAGCACCAGGTAGGCGATCGCCCCGGCGAACAGCACCGCCGCCACCACCACGTTGATCCGCAGGTCACCGAAGACCCGGGTGGCCGGGTCCGTGCGCATCAGCTCGATGAAGAACCGGCCGAAGGTGTAGCCGGCGACGTAGACGGCGAAGGCGCGGCCGTGGCCGAGCCGCAAGCGCCGGTCCGCGTACACCACGAGCCCCGCGACGGCGAGGTTCCACAGCAGCTCGTAGAAGAACGTGGGGTGCACGACCGCGATCGGCGTCGGGTCCAGCGCGACGCCGCCGAGCGGGTCCTCCAGGCCGGTCCCCGGATCGACCCGGCGGTAGATCTCCAGGCCCCAGGGCAGCGTGGTCGCCGCACCGTAGAGCTCCTGGTTGAACCAGTTCCCGAGCCGCCCGACGGCCTGCGCCACCACGATGCCGGGGGCGACCGCGTCGGCGAACACCGGCAGCGGCACGCCGTGCCGCCGGCAGCCGATCCAGGCGCCGACACCGCCGAGCGCGATCGCGCCCCAGATGCCGAGCCCGCCGTTCCAGATCGCCAGCGCACCCCAGGGGTCGCCGCCGGGGCCGAAGTAGACGTGCCAGTCGGTGGCGACGTGGTAGAGCCGCCCGCCGACCAGGCCGAACGGCACCGCCCACACGGCGACGTCGAGCACCGTGCCGGGCAGCCCGCCGCGGGCGACCAGTCGCCGCTCGCCCCACCACAGCGCGATCGCGATGCCGGCGATGATGCACAGCGCGTACGCCCGGATCGGGATCGGGCCGAGGTGCCAGACCCCGCGGTCCGGGCTGGGGATGGACGCGAGGACGGTCGTGACCATCTCAGGCCCCGGTGCGGCTGCAGGACGGGTGGAAGCCCGCCGCGACGAGCCCGCGGACCGCGGCCGCCGGGTCACCGCTGGTGACCAGGCCCTCGCCGACGAGCACCGCGTCGGCGCCCCAGCCGGCGTAGGTGAGCAGGTCACCCGGGCCGCGGACGCCGGACTCGGCCACCTTGATCACGTTCGACGGCAGGCCGGGCGCGATCCGGCCGAACACCGAGCGGTCCACCTCGAGCGTGTGCAGGTTGCGCGAGTTCACCCCGATCAGCTTCGCCCCGGCCTCCAGCGCGCGGTCGCACTCCTCCTCCGTGTGCACCTCGACCAACGGGGTCATGCCGAGCGACTCGACCCGGTCGAGCAGCGAGTCGAGCACCGGCTGCTCCAGCGCGGCGACGATCAGCAGCACCACGTCCGCGCCGTGCGCCCTGGCCTCGTGCACCTGGTACGGCGTCACGATGAAGTCCTTGCGCAGCACCGGGACGTCCACCCGGGCGCGCACCGCGTCGAGATCGGCGAGCGAGCCGCCGAACCGGCGCTGCTCGGTCAGCACGCTGATCATCCGGGCGCCGTTCGTCGCGTAGGCGTCGGCCAGCTCCGCGGGATCCGCGATGTCGGCGAGCGCACCCTTGGACGGGCTGGCCCGCTTGACCTCCGCGATCACCCCGACGCCCGGCTCGCGCATCGCGGCCATCGCATCCCGGGGAGGCACCGCCGCAGCGGCCCGCCGCTTGATCTCCGCCAGGTCGACGGCACGTTCACGTTCGGCGAGGTCCGCGCGGACTCCGTCCACGATGGACTCCAGCACGCTCGGCACACGCCCGCCGTCCTCGTTCTGGCCCACCGCGTCGATTCCTCCTCCACCGGCGCTCCGCCCGGTCGTCGGCGCCATGCTAGTTGTCGCTCTCGCGCGGCCCGACGGTCGGGTCGCCGCCCGCGTCGAGCCGCTCCCAGGCCGCCCGGTCCGGGTCGGTCTCGGGCGGCTTCGCCCCGGGCGCGGCGTACCGGGCACCGAGCCGCGGCAGCCGGTGCTCCCGGATCACCAGCAGCACCGCGACGACGACGGCGACCGCGCCCCCGGCCACCGCCAGCCACGGCCACGGGGTCGCCTGCACCGCGCCGATCCCCTCCGGCGCGCCGCCGGTGTTCAGCCCGGCTCGGGCCGAGGCGAGCTCGGCCGGGGACGGCGGCACCGCGACCAGCCGCAGGGTCAGCACGACGGCGGCGCCCGCCCCGAGCGCGACGAGCATCCCGAGCAGCCGGCGCGCGATCCCGGACAGCGCCACCAGCGCGGCGACCGCGGCGACCAGCAGCGCCGCCACCGCGGTCACCGCGGGCTGCAGCTGCGCGCCGGTCGCCGAGGCCGCGACCGTCCCGCGGGTCGCGGTCGGCACGTCGACGGTGAACCACGGCGCGGTGCCCGACCCCCACAGGGCGGCGGCGCCGACGAGCAGCCCGAGCACCACGACACCCAGGCCGCGGCGGTCGTCGCGGGCGGCGGGCACGGCCGTCATGCGGTGACCTCGGGCGGTCGCAGCGACCCCGCGGCCGCGACGGCCGACAGCACCGCCCTGGCCTTGTTCAGGCACTCGGTGTCCTCGGCGGCCGGGTCCGAGTCGGCGACGATCCCGCCGCCTGCCTGCACGTACGCGGTGCCGTTGCGGATCAGCGCGGTCCGGATGGCGATCGCGGTGTCGGCGTTGCCGGCGAAGTCGAGGTAGCCGACAATGCCGCCGTACTGCCCGCGGCGGGTCGGTTCCAGCCGGTCGATCACCTGCATCGCGCGCACCTTCGGCGCCCCGGACAGCGTCCCGGCCGGGAAGCAGGCGAGGACGGCGTCGAAGGCCGCCCGGTCCCGGCGCAGCAGCCCGGTCACCGTCGACACCAGGTGCATGACGTGGCTGTAGCGCTCGATCTCGAAGAAATTCCGGACCGTCACCGTGCCCGGCTCGCAGACCCGGCCGAGATCGTTGCGGCCGAGATCGACCAGCATCAGGTGCTCGGCGCGCTCCTTCTCGTCGCCGCGCAGGTCCTTCTCGAGCTGCAGGTCCTCCTCCTCGGTGGCGCCGCGCCACCGGGTGCCCGCGATCGGGTGCGTCGTCGCGCGCCCGTCGAGCACGGTGACCAGCGCCTCCGGGCTGGAGCCGACGATCGAGAACGGCTCGCCGCCGGCGGCGTCCTCCAGCTGCAGCAGGTACATGTACGGGCTGGGGTTGGTCGTCCGCAGCACCCGGTACACCTCGAGCGGGTCGGCCGCGCAGGGCATCTCGAACCGCTGGGACAGCACGATCTGGAACGCCTCACCGGCCCGGATCTGCTCCTTGGCGTCCTCGATCGCGGCGTGGTGCTGCTCCGGGGTGCGGCGGCGGGTGAACTCCGGCTCGCCCGGCCGGTAGACCGCCACGGTGCTCGGCGCGGCGGCGCCCAGCTCGCCGGTCATCCGGTCCAGCCGGGCGACCGCGTCGTCGTAGGCCTGGTCGACCCGGGCGTCGGTGGCGTCCCAGTTGATCGCGTTCGCGATCAGGGTGATCGTGCCCTCGTGGTGGTCGAGCGCGGCCAGGTCGGTGGCCAGCAGCATCACCAGCTCGGGGAGGTGCAGGTCGTCGACGGCCGGATCGTCCGGGTCGGCGATCCGCTCGACCCGGCGGACGACGTCGTAGCCCAGGTAGCCGACCATCCCGCCGGTCAGCGGCGGCAGCCCGGGCAGCGGCTCGGAGTGCAGCTCGGTGACCACCGAGCGGAGCGCGTCCATCGGGTCGCCGGTGGTCGGCAGCCCGTCCGGGACCTCTCCGGTCCAGTACAGCTCGCCGTCGACGGCGGTCAGCGCGGCGGCGCTGCGGGCGCCGACGAACGACCAGCGCGACCAGGACCGCCCGTTCTCGGCGGACTCCAGCAGGAACGTGCCGGCGGCCCCCTGTGCCAGCTTGCGGTAGACCCCGACCGGGGTCTCGTCGTCGGCGAGCAGCCGGCGGCTCACCGGGATCACCCGGTGCTCCCGGGCGAGCTCCCGGAACTCCTCGCGGCTCGGGCTCACCGCACCCAACGCGGCCACGGGGACGGACGTGGTGGTGGGGCTCGCGGTCATGCGACCCATTGTCCCCGAGCCCGCCGGGCGCGGACGGCGGGGTGAAGCCGGGCCGCTATCCGGCCGGGAACCGCGGGTCGACGAAGCCGGACTCGTAGGCGGCGACGACGGCCTGGGTGCGGTCCCGGGAACCGGTCTTCGCCAGCACGGCGGCGACGTGCGTCTTGACCGTCTCGACGCCGAGGTGCAGCTCGGCGGCGACCTCGGCGTTGGACAGGCCGCGCGCCACCAGCCGCAGCACGTCGCCCTCGCGGGCGGTGAGCCCGGCGCCGGCGAGCCGGTCGCCGTCGCCGGTCGCGAACCCGGCGACCAGCTCCCGGACCGCGGCCGGGAACAGCAGCGACTCCCCCGTCGCGACGGTGTGCACGGCACGCACGATGTCCCGCGGTGGCGTGCGCTTCAGCAGGAAGCCGGTCGCCCCGGCGCGCAGCGCGTCGTAGACGTGGCGGTCGTGACCGAAGGTGGTCAGCACCAGCACCCGCGGCGGGTCCGGCCGGCGCAGCAGCTCCCGGGTGGCGGTGATCCCGTCCACCGCGGGCATCCGCACGTCCATCAGGACGACGTCCGGCCGCAGCCGTCCGACCAGGCCGGGGACCTCGGCCCCGTCGACGGCCTCGCCGACGACCTCCAGACCGGGCTCGGCCCCGATCACGGCCCGCAGGCCGGTGCGGACCAGCTCCTCGTCGTCGACCAGCAGCACCCCGGTCGTCATGTCCCTCCCCCGCCCGTGGGCAGGTGCGCGTGCAGCACCCACCACCCGTCGTCGTCGGGGCCCGCGCCGAACGTGCCCCCGAGCAGCGCGACCCGCTCCGCCGCACCGGCCAGTCCGCTGCCGGTCCGGCCGCGCCGGCGCCGGACGCCCGCCGGATTGGCGATCCGCAGCTGCACCGCGTCCCCGGTGCGGCCCAGCCGCAGGGTCGACGGCCCGGGGCCGCTGTGCCGCAGCGCGTTGGTCAGCCCCTCCTGGACCAGCCGGTGCAGTTCCCGGGACACCGTCGCGGGCAACCCGGCCACACTGTCCACCTCGGCGGACAGCTCCAGCCCCGCGGTGCGGGCGCCGGTCAGCAGGGCGTCCAGCGCGGCGGGGCCGGGGGCCGGCGCGTCCCCGGCCGTCGGGTCCCCGGCTGCGGTGTCACCGTCCCGCAGCAGGCCCAGGACGTGGTCGAGATCGTCGAGCGCGGCCCGGCCGGTGTGCTCGATCGCC
Source organism: Pseudonocardia sp. NPDC046786 (assembly GCF_040645415.1). Lineage (NCBI taxonomy): Bacteria > Bacillati > Actinomycetota > Actinomycetes > Pseudonocardiales > Pseudonocardiaceae > Pseudonocardia > Pseudonocardia sp. NPDC046786. The sequence continues at coordinate 152,066 of NZ_JBEYYF010000003.1, forward strand.
TCCAGCGCCCGCCGGACGAACGCCGGATCGCTCTCCAGCACGGTCGCCGCCGCGCCGGCCTGCAGGGTGGTCACGGTCAGCGCGTGCCCGACCGAGTCGTGCAGCTCGCGGGCCAGCCGGGCCTGGCCGGCCTGCCGGTCGGCGCACCGCCGGGAGCGCTCCAGCTCGGCGGCCAGCCGTTCGGCCGCGGTGGGCCCCAGCAGCCGCGGCGCGATCCGGGCCTGCACCCCACCCAGCAGCACCGGGACGGCGGCGGCGACCGGCAGCAGCGCCAGGCCGGCGAGCGGGGTCCACCACGCCGCCGCACCCGTCGGCAGCCCGGGCAGCGGCTCCCACGGCGCGAGCAGCAGCCCGGCCGCCTGCGGGATCACCAGCAGCACCGCCGCGGCGGCGACGGTCCCGCAGGCGACGCAGAACAGCAGCCAGCAGGCGGCGCGCAGCCGGCCCTCGGCGCCCGGTGCGGCGGCCGGCCCGGGCAGCGTGGCGGCGGGTGGCTCAGCCGGCTCGGAGACCGGATCGAGCAGCGTGCGGGCGGCGGCCGTCGCCAGCTCCCGGACCCCGGGCAGCACCAGCACCCCGGCACCGACCAGCACCGCGGGCACCGCCAGCAACGTCGCCGCGGCCGCCCCGGCGCCGGAGCGCACGACCTCCGACAACAGCCAGGCCAGGCCGGCGTAGGGCAGCAGGACCACGGCGCCCAGCAGCACGTGCAGTGCACGGCGCGCGGCCCTCCCAGCACTCACCCGACGATCGTGGCAGATCGGGGGCCCCGCGGGCTCCCTCCCGCGGGGGACCCGGTCCCCTCGCCGGTGGGATCCGCCCGACGGCCCGGCCGCGCAGGCTCGACGGCATGACGACCGACACGATCACCGCCCGCCGCGCCCTCGGGGTCGCCGCGACGGCGGGCACGCTGCCCTATCTGTCCCTGAAGATCGCCTGGCTGACCGGGAACCCGGTCGGGATCGACGACCCGGCCCTGCTGCGGGACAACGCCTGGATCGCCGCCAACACGGTCACCGTGCTGCTCGCACTGTGCGTGGCCGGTCTGGCCGCGGTGCTCGGCTCGCGGTGGGCGCTGCGGGCGCCTGCGGCGGTCGTCCTGCTGCCGGCCTGGGTCGGGACCGGGCTGCTGGTGCCGGCCGCGCTCGTCGCCCCGCTCGCCCTGCTCACCCCCGCCGCGCCGGGCGGCGGGGTGGCCGGCTGGGTCACGCCGATGGTCTACGGCGGGTTCGCCTGGCAGGGCCTCTTCCTGCTCGCCGCGTTCGCGCTGTTCGCCGGAGACCGCTGGTGGACGGCCGTGCTGCGGCCCGGCCCGGCGCCGGAGCCGGTGCGCCCGCTGCTGCGCGCGACCGCGGTCGGCGGCGCACTGACCGCGGCCGGGTCGGTGACGCTGCATCTCGTCCTCGCCGCCGGGGCCGGGCCGGTCGGGGCCGTGGTGGACATCGTGCAGGCCGCGCTGGTCGCCGCCGGGATCGCCGGGGTGCTCGCACTCGCCGCCGGCCGTCCGGGACCGGTGGCGGTGGTCGCCGCGTGGACCGGGAGCGCGGTGCCGTTCGCCGGCGGGCTGTGGGTGGTCGTGTCGGCGGTGGGCATCGCCGGGCCCGGGAGCGCTCCGCCGCTGCGCGTGCTCGCCGACCTGGCCGGCCTGCTGGGCGGGTTCGCGCTGGCCGTCGCCGCGCTGCTGGCCGTCAGCAACTCGGTCACTTCGTACACAATCCAGCCGACTGCACATCGCAATCCAGCCGTCAACGGTTGAAAACCGGCACTGTCCGCCTTATTTTGTGCACAATCACGAGGAGGTGGTCGCGTGACCTGGGACGACGACGTTCCGGGCGCCGGCGAGCAGGCGGCGGACCGGGTGCACGCCACGCTGCGCGCCGAGATCCTCGACGGCGTCCGGACCGCGGGATCCCGGTTGCGCGAGGAGGAGATCGCCGCCGCCCAGGGCACCAGCCGGACCCCGGTCCGGGAGGCGATCCGCAGGCTCGCCGCCGACGGGCTCGCCGAGATCGCCCCGCGGCGCGGCGCCGTCGTCGTCGCCTGGGACGCCGACGACCTCGACGAGCTGTTCGACCTGCGGGTCGTGCTCGAGGGGCACGCGGCCGCCCGGGCCGCCGTCTCCGGGCGGGCCGATCTCGACCGGCTGCACGCGCTGTGCGACCGGATGGAGGCGCTGCGCACCCCGCCGGACTATCCCGCGATCACCCGGCTGAACCTGGAGTTCCACCGCGAGGTGCACCGCGCGGGCGGGCGGCGGGTGCTGCCCGAGCTCGTCGCACGCGTCGTCGAGGCCCCGCTCGTGCAGAGCACCATCCGGCGCTACACCCCCGCCCGGCTCGACCGCAGCTTCGCCCAGCACCGCGACCTGGTCGCGGCGATCGAGGCCGGCGACGCCGACTGGGCCCGCGCCGTCATGACCGCGCACCTGCGGGCGGCCCGCGAGGTCGTCCGGGACGCGGTCACCGCCGATCCCGCACCGACCGGCCCCTGACCGACCCCGTCCGATCCCGACCGATCCCGACCGATCCCGACCCCCGACGACGACGCCGCCGAGGAGTACCGCCCGTGGACCACCGCCGATCCGCACCGACGCCCCCGCCCGGGGAACGCGAACCCATCCGGTCACCGTGGCTGTTCGCGGTACTGCTGGCGATCGTGCTCGCCGGCACCCCGGTCTGGTACCCGACCGGGCTGATCGAGCCGCTGGTGTTCGGGGTGCCGTTCTGGTTCGCGATCTCGGTCGCCAGCACGCTGGCGTTCGCCGGGTTCGTGTCCTGGATCTGCCTGCGCCGCTGGAACATCGCCGAAGCCGCAGAGACCGCCGAGGCGGCCGCCGCCGCGGACCGGGGTGACGACCGGTGAACGACCTGATCTTCGCCGGGCCGAGCGGCATCGCGATCCTCTGCGCCTATGCCGTCGTCATGCTGCTGATCGGCTGGTACGCCGGGCGCAGCGGCAACACCGGCACCGCCCGCGGCTACTTCACCGCCGGCGGCGGCCTCGGCATGGTGACCCTGTTCTTCACCCTCTACGCCACCCAGTACAGCGGCAACTCGGTCGTCGGCTACCCGCCGCAGGCCTACCGCGAGGGCTTCCTGTGGTGGCAGTCGGTGCCGTTCATGATCGCGGTCATCGCGGTCTACCTGCTCTTCGCGCCGCGGCTCTACGTGCTCGCCAAGCAGAAGGGCTTCGTCACCCCGACCGACTTCGTCCGGGACCGCTTCGGCAGCACCCGGCTCAGCCTGCTGACCATCGCGCTGATGCTGTGGGGGCTCGGCAACTACGTCCTCGAACAGCTCGTCGCGATGGGGCACGGCATCGCCGGGCTGACCGGCGAGACGATCCCCTACGAGATCGGGGTGATCGGGTTCATCGTCGTCATGCTGGCCTACTCGTGGACCGGCGGGATGCGGGCGATCGCGATGACCGACGTCATGCAGGGCACCGCGATGCTGGTCGGCATCGGCGCGCTGCTGGCCGGCGCGGTGTACCTGACCGGCGGCCTCGGCACCCTGACGACCTACCTGGCCGATACCTCGCCGGAGCTGGTCGGTGTGCCGGAGACCGCCGACGCGGTCAACTGGTTCGCGATGATCGTCATGATCGGTTTCGGGGCCGCGGTGTACCCGCACGCGATCCAGCGCGTCTACTCGGCCCGCAGCGAGCGCACCCTCAAGCGCTCGCTCGCGTTCATGGCGTGGATGCCGCTGGTCACCACCGGCGTGGTGTTCGTCGTCGGGATCGCGGGCATCCAGCTGTTCCCCGGCCTGGACACCGCGGCGTCCGAGCAGCTGGTCGGCCTCATCGCGAACGAGGTCGCCGCCACCAACGTGCTGTTCTACCTGCTGATGATCCTGCTGTTCGGCGGCATCGTCTGCGCGATCGTGTCCACCGCGGACTCCGCGGTGCTGGCGTTCTCCTCGGTGGTGTCGAGCGACCTCTACGGCCGCTACATCGCCCCCGGCGCGTCGGACCGGCGCAAGGTCGTCGTCGGCAAGCTGGTCGGCGTGGCGATGGTGTTCGGCCTGCTGGCGATCGCCTGGAACCCGCCGGGGACGCTGTTCAGCATCTTCGTGCTGAAGTTCGAGCTGATCGTGCAGCTGGCGCCGGTGTTCATCCTCGGCCTGTACTGGAAGCGGATGACCGCCGGGCCGACGTTCTGGGGGATGCTGGTGGGTGCCCTCGTCGCCGGTGGCGCGACGCTGATCGGGTGGGGCCCGTTCTACGGAGTGCCGGCCGGGCTGGTCGGGCTGGCCGCGAACGTCACGATCGTCGTGATCGGGTCGCTGCTGCTCACCCGCGACGGCGTCCGCGACGACGTGCCGGCCACCCGCTGATCCGCCTGGCCGGGCCGGTGCCCGGCCCGCACACTGGACGAATGGTCGATCTCACCCCCCGGCTGCCGGGCGCCGTCACCGACCGGCTCGCGATCCTGCGGTCGCGGGCCGGTTCGGCGGTCTTCTCCCGGGTCGCCGGGGACGAGGGATCCGGCCGCCGGGCCCGGGTCCTCGGCGCGGAGGGGCCGCGCTGGTTCGCCGGGGACGCGCCGATCCGCCGGGTGCACGGCGACGCGTCGATGTTCGTCGGCGGCCTGCGGGCGTTGCTGCTGCAGTCGCTGCACCCGCTCGCCATGGCCGGTGTCGCCGGGCACTCCGGCTTCCGCGGTGACCCGTGGGGACGGCTGCAGCGCACCTCCTACTTCCTGGCCGCCACCACGTTCGGGCCGGCCGACGAGGCGCAGCGGGTGATCGAGCGAATCCGGCGGGCGCACGCACCGGTGCAGGGGGTGACCCCCGACGGGCGGCGCTACTCCGCGTCCGATCCGCACCTGCTGCGCTGGGTGCACGTCGCCGAGATCGACAGCTTCCTCGCCGCGCACGACCGCTACGGGAAGGAACCGCTGGACGCCCGGGGCCGGGACGGCTATGTCGCCGACACCGCACGGGTGGCCCGTGAGCTGGGAATACCCGACCCGCCGGAGACCGCCGCCGAGCTGGCCGAGCAGCTGGCCGGCTACCGGCCCGAGCTGGCGGGCACCCCCGAGGCCCGGGACGCGGCCCGGTTCCTGCTGCTGCAGCCGCCGCTGCCGCTCTCCGCGCGGGTGCCCTACGCGGTGCTGGCCGCCGCATCGGTCGGGCTGCTCCCGCGCTGGGCCCGGCTGCCGTTGCGGCTGCCCTGGCTGCCGGTCACCGAGGCCACCGTGGTCCGGGCCGGCGGGACGTTGATCACCGCCGGGATCCGCTGGGTGACCACCGGGTGATCACCGGGTGTGGAGCGCCGGGCCGCGCAGGCGGGTGCTGCGCTCCACGACCGGTGATCAGTCGGCGGCGAGCAGGACGTCGGTGTCGAAGCAGGTCCGGGTGCCGGTGTGGCAGGCCGGGCCCTCCTGGTCGACGACGACCAGCAGCGCGTCGCCGTCGCAGTCCAGCCGCACCTCGTGCACGTGCTGGACGTGCCCCGAGGTGTCGCCCTTGACCCAGTACTCCTGCCGGGACCGCGACCAGTAGGTCCCCCGGCCGGTGGTCAGCGTGCGGTGCAACGCCTCGTCGTCCATCCAGCCGACCATCAGGACCTCACCGGCCCGGGACTGCACCACCGCGCACACCAGCCCGTCGGCGTCCCGCTTGAGCCGGGCGGCGATCGCCGGATCCAGCGCCGACTCGGTGACCCGCACGCTCGCCGAGCTCACCGCACCTCCACCCCGTCGGTCCGCATCGCGTCCTTCACCTCGCCGATCCGCAGCGTCCCGAAGTGGAAGACGCTCGCCGCGAGCACCGCGTCCGCGCCCGCCCGCACCGCCGGGGCGAAGTGGTCGACCGTCCCGGCGCCGCCCGATGCGATCACCGGCACGTCCACCACCTTCCGGACGGCCTCGATCATCTCCAGGTCGAAACCGGCCCGGGTGCCGTCGGCGTCCATCGAGTTGAGCAGGATCTCGCCGACCCCCAGCTCCTGGCCGCGGGACGCCCACTCCACCGCGTCCACCCCGGCGGAACGGCGCCCGCCGTGCGTGGTCACCTCGTAGCCGGACGGCTGCGGGCGCTCCCCCTCGGGGACCCGCCGGGCGTCGACCGAGAGCACGATGCACTGCGAGCCGAACCGGCGCGACATCTCGTGCAGCAGCTCGGGGCGGGCGATCGCGGCGGTGTTCACCCCGACCTTGTCCGCGCCGGCGCGGAGCATCCGGTCGACGTCGTCGGGGGTGCGGATGCCGCCGCCGACGGTCAGCGGGATGAACACCTGCTCCGCGGTCCGGCGGACCACGTCGATCATCGTCGCGCGTTCCCCGGAGGACGCGGTGACGTCGAGGAAGGTCAGCTCGTCGGCGCCCTCGGCGTCGTACACCCGGGCCATCTCGACCGGATCGCCCGCGTCCCGCAGCTCCTTGAAGTTGACGCCCTTGACCACGCGCCCGGCGTCGACGTCCAGGCACGGGATGACGCGGACCGCGACGCCCATCAGCCCACCTTCCGCACGGCCTCGAGGGCCTCGGGCAGCGTGAACCGGCCGGCGTAGAGCGCCTTGCCGATGATCGAGCCCTCGATGTTCACCCCGCTCGCGGCGACCTCGGCGAGCCGGACCAGGTCGGCCACCTCGGAGATGCCTCCGGACGCGACGACCGGGGCGCTGGTGGCCTTCGCGACCTCGGTGAGCAGCTCGACGTTCGGTCCGGTCAGGGTGCCGTCCTTCGAGACGTCGGTGACGACGTAGCGGGCGGCCCCGTCACCGTCCAGCCGGGCGAGGGTTTCCCACAGGTCGCCGCCGTCGGCCGTCCAGCCGCGGGACGCGACCCGGCGCCTGCCGTCGATCATCCTGACGTCCAGCCCGATCGCGATCCGGTCGCCGTGCTCGGCGAGCACCTTCGCGCACCACTGCGGCTGCTCCAGGGCGGCGGTGCCCAGGTTGAGCCGGGCGGCGCCGGTGGACAGCGCGCGGTCCAGCGACTCGTCGTCGCGGATGCCGCCGGACAGCTCGACCTTCACGTCCAGCCTGCCGACCACCTCGGCCAGCAGCGGGGCGTTCGAGCCGCGACCGAACGCGGCGTCCAGGTCGACCAGGTGGATCCACTCGGCGCCGTCGCGCTGCCAGGTCAGAGCGGCCTCCAGGGGCTCGCCGTAGCCGGTCTCGGTACCGGCCTCGCCCTGTACCAGCCGGACGGCCGCGCCGTCGGCCACGTCCACCGCGGGAAGCAACGTGAAGCTCACCGGTCCAGCCTACGAGCGGGCCCCGAACCCCGGTCGGGCGGCATGCTCAGCCCGGGGTGAACCGCAGGATGCACGGGTAGCGGTCGGCGCGGACGTACGCGCGGTGCGTCACGGTGCTGCCGTCGTCCAGCGTGTGCGTGGTGTCGACCCGGTACACGGCGATCCCCTCCCCCAGCTCCAGCGCCTCCCGGACCGCGGCGGGCGGGACGTCGGGCAGCACCGACTCCGGACCGGGACGCAGCGCGACCGGTGGGGCGCCGAGCCCGAGCAGTCCCGGGGCCAGCTCGGCGGCCGGGGGTCCGGGGCCCTCGACCCGGCAGTGCGAGTCGGCCAGCGGGAGACCGTCGGCGCGCAGCAGGTGCCGGGCGGCGGTGGCGGCGCCCTGGCCGTGCGCGGTGTCCGGACCGGTCGGGCCGCCCTCACGCGGGTCCCCGCTGTGCGGGCCGGGGAGCAGCTCCAGCCGGACGCCCAGCGCCGCCAGGGTCCGGCCGAGCGCGGGGAGCGCCCCGGTGGCGGGCGCGCGGACCCGGCCGCCGAGCCGCGGCCTGCGCTCGACCACGCCGAGCCGGCGGACCGCCTCCCGGACGGTGTGCCTGCTGACCCGGTAGCGGTCCATCAGCTCGCGGTCGGTGGGGAACCGGTCGTCGAACTCGCGCGCCGCGAGCCGATCGCGGAGATCGGCGAGCACGGTGGCCCACAACGGATCCCGGCCGGGCGTTCCACTGGACGGCACGAGCGGGGATGCTACAGACTGGCCGCTGATTAGTCCGGACGAATGCAGGAGACACCGATGACCAAGAGCTGCTCGACGCTGGACCTGGCCACCCTCGAAGCCACCAGGGCGGCCGTCGCGGAGGATCCGTCCGTCGGCTCCGGGTCCTTCACCACCGTCACCAGCTGGGAGGACGGCGCCCGCGCGCGGACCACGGCCCGGTCGTTCGTGCTGCAGACCGACGAGCCGGCCCCGCTCGGCGGCACCGATGCGGCGATCGACCCGATGGAGCTCGTGCTCGCGGCGATCGGCACCTGCCTGACGATCGGCTGGGTGACCCAGGCGGTGCAGCGCGGCATCGAGTACCGCGACCTGCGGATCGAGGTCAGCGGCGACTTCGACCTGCGCGGCTACCTCGCGCTGGACGAGAAGGTGCGCCCCGGGTTCTCCGGGATCAGCTACACCGTGCACGTCGACACCGACGCCGACCAGGCCGTCCTGGACGAGATCCGGGCCGCCACCGAGGCGACCTCGCCGATGTTCGACAACGTCCTCAACGCCACCCCGGTCGCCGGCACGATCGAGCGCGCCTGACCCGGCCGGCGCACCCGTTCGCACGGGTCCGTCGCATCCGCACGGGATCGGATCCCGTGCGGATCACGTGAACCCGTGCGAACGGGCCCGGGTGCGATCAGGAGAGGGACTTCAGCCAGTTCTCCAGGACGGTGGCGCCGGCGTCGCCGGACTTCTCCGGGTGGAACTGGGTGGCCGCGAGCGCGCCGTTCTCGACGGCGGCGACGACGTCCTCGCCGTGCCGGGTCCAGGTGACCATGGGCGGGGTGATGGCGTGCGACTCCTCGAGCTCCCAGCGCCGGACGCCGAACGAGTGCACGAAGTAGAACCGGGTGCCGGCGTCGAGGCCGGCGAACAGGGTGCTGTCCCGCGGGGCGCGGACGGTGTTCCAGCCCATGTGCGGCAGCACGTCCGCCCGGATCCGCTCGACGGTGCCCGGCCACTCGCCGCAGCCCGCGGTGTCCTCGTCGAACTCGACGCCGCGCTCGAACATCACCTGCATGCCGACGCAGATGCCGAGCACCGGACGGCCACCGGCCAGCCGGCGCCCGATGAGCTGCGGGCCGCGCACCGCGTGCAGGCCGCGCATGCAGGCCGCGAACGCGCCGACACCGGGGACGACCAGCCCGTCCGCCTCGGCCGCGGTGTCGAAGTCGGGGGTGACGGTGACGTCCGCGCCGACGCGTTCCAGAGCCCGCTCGGCCGAGCGGAGGTTTCCCGATCCGTAGTCGAGGACGACGATCCGTGCCACGCCGACCAGCCTAGTCTCCCGGCCGGGCCGCGCCGGGGGCACCGTCGCACCGAGCGTGCTTGTCGGCGCCGTGGCGGCGGGCCTAGCCTCGATCCGTGGCCGCCGCTCCGCTCTCCCGCCCCGGACCGCGGCCGGGCGGGTACCTGCGCCCCTGCCGGTCACAGCGGCGCTGGCTCGACCTCATGCGGGTCCACGCCACCGCCTGTCCGGGCTGATCCGGCACCGGCCTGCCCGCACAGCTCCGCGGCCCACGGCGGACCTGCCGCCTCCCGCACCGCGACGTCGGGCCCATCCCGGGATCGACGACGCGCGGAGCCGCGGCACCGGCACGACCGTCGTGGCCGGGGCACCGGCGCGACCGTCGTGGCCGGGGCACTGGCACGAACGCCCGTGGGCGGGCCGCAGCGTGGCCGCGCGGCCGGGGCCACAGTGCCGCCGCGCGGCCGGGGCCACAGTGCCGCCGCGCGGCCGGGGGCCACACGCCGCCGCACACCCACCGAGCCAGACCTCATCGAGTCCGCACCGAAGGAGCACACCGTGTCCCCGATCCTGCCCCCGCTCGTCTCCGCCGACGAGCTCGCCGCGGCCGCCGACCGCCCCGACGTCCTGGTCGTCGACGCCACCACCCGTCTCGCCACCACCGTCGAAGGGGAGCCCTACCGGGTCGCCCCGGACATCGACGGCTTCCGCGACGCGCACCTGCCCGCAGCGGTGTTCGCCGACATCCCCGGCGCGTTCTCCGATCCGTCCGCGCGGTTCTCGCTCGCCGTCCCCACCGCCGAGCAGTTCGCCGCGGCGGCCGGCGCGCTGGGTATCGGCGACGGCACGCACGTCGTCGCCTACGACACCGCAGGCAACGCCTGGGCCACCCGGCTGTGGTGGCTGCTGCGCGCGTTCGGCCACGACGCGGTGTCCGTGCTCGACGGCGGGCTGCGGGCGTGGACCGCGGCCGGGCGCCCCACCGAGTCCGGCGAGCCGAAGCCGGTACCGGCGACCTTCACCCCGCGCTGGCGGCCGGAGCTGCTCGCCACCACCGACGAGGTGCGCAGCCTCAGCACCGGCGACGATGCCGGCGTCGTCGTCAATGCGCTCGACCCGGCCACCTACCGGGGCGAGCAGGAGATCAGCCCCTACAGTCGCCGCGGCCGCATCCCGGGCAGCACCAACCTGCCGCTGTTCGACCTGCTCGACCCGGCCACCGGGCGGTTCCTCGACGAGGCCGGACTGACCGCGAAGCTGCAGGAGGCGGGCATCCTCGACGCCCGGCGGGCGGTGACCTACTGCGGCGGCGGGATCGCGGCCACCCTGCCGGCGTTCGCCGCGTTCGTCGTCAGCGGGGCCGAGGTGGCGGTCTACGACGGGTCGCTGTCCGAGTGGACGGCGGACGCGGCGCTCCCGATCGAGACCGGCTGACCCGGCGGCCGGGGTCGGTACGGCTACGGAGTCCCGCACCGGGACGGCGCGCGACGATGCGGGCATGGCCGTCCGACGCCCGCGACCGCGCACCGTCCTGCTCGTCCTGCTGATCCCGGCCGCGCTGGTGTCCGGCGGGCTCCTGCTGCTGGCCCACCTGCTGACCCGGGTGCAGCACTGGGAGGGCGAGTTCCCGGCCCAGGTCAGGTACGTCGACGAGGCGGACGGAACCATGTCCGTGCGCCTGTCCCCGCCCGGACCGCCGGACGCCCTGCCGAGCGGCTTCGTCCGGTCCGACCGGATCGAGCTGCTCCCCGGGGTCCGGGCGGGAGACCCGCTCGTCTGTCACGTCCGGCAGACCTACATCGCGAACAAGCACCTCGCGACCGGTTCCGACACCGAGCTGCTCTCCTGCCGGCGCGCCTGACCGTGCGTCGTCCCGGACCGGCAGGCGGGTCAGTCCGGAGGGGGCAGCCTGGCGATCACGTCCTGCCAGAGATCGGCGCCGTCACCACCGGGCACCCATCTCGGACCGTGCATCGCGTCGTCCGGGAGCGACAGCACGTCGACCCCCCACTCCCGCAGGTTCCGGACGGCCGCACCGAAGGCGGGGTGCCCGCGGAGCGCCGGACTCCCGTACGGCACCGCCACCACCGGTAGCCGCCTGCCCACCGCCTCGACCAGCGCGCCGAGCGCCAGCGTGTCGCAGATCCCGGCGGCCCACTTGTTGACGGTGTTGACCGTCGCCGGGCAGACGACGATCGCGTCGCACTCGGGGACCGGCTTCGTCTCACCGCGGCCCGGTGCTCCGAGCGGACCGGATGGCCGGTCAGGCGCTCCAGCTCGGCGACCGGCGCCCACTTCGTCGCGCTCGGTGTGAGTGTCACGTACGGAGCCCATCCGGCCCGCCGCGCCAACGCGACCAGGTGCCCCACGTGCCGGGTCGGCGAGCAGCCGCACCCGATGATCTGCAGGACGTCGCCCATCGGCGCACCGATCCTCTCGATCCGGCTCAGATCCGGGCTCCGGCCCACGGTGCGAACGCGGACAGCGACCGGGTACTCCGACGGTCCTTCAGCGCCACCGTCCGGAGGACGTCGAGTGCCTGTGGATGGTATCGAGTGATCTGCGGCGATGATCGCCGGTCCCCATCGTCGTCCGGGCCGAGCTGTCGGCAGCACCCGGCCCGCCATCGTGTCCACCACTCGCGGTGGACGCCGTCGGGACCGACGGTGCAGGACCGCCAGCAGCTGCGTGTGCTGCTGCTGGTCGCCGCACCGTGGACGGTCACCGCGTGGGCCGGGGCCCGGGCCGCCCTCACCCGCACGGTGCTCGGTCCCCGCGGCACCGAGCTGGGCGAGGGGCTCGCCGACGTCGCGACCACCCGGGCCCGGCTGGTCGGGGCGTTCGAGACCGAGCGGGCCCGGATCGAACGGGACCTGCACGACGGCGCCCAGCAGCGGTTGGTCGCGCTGGGGGTGTCGCTGGGACTGGCCCGGCTCGACGTGGCGGACGGCTCGGCCCCGGCGGCCCGGCTGGACGACGCCCGCGAACAGCTCGGCCTGGCGCTCGGTGAGCTGCGCGACCTGGTCCGCGGCCTGGACCCACGGATGCTCACCGACCACGGCCTCGCCGCCGCCGTCACGGACCGGACGCGGCGCTGCCCGGTGCCCGTCCGGGCCGACCTGCAGCTGCCCGACCGGCTGCCCCCGCAGGTCGCCACGACCGTGTACTTCGTGCTCACCGAGGCGCTCACCAACATCGCCCGGCACAGTGGCGCCCGCTCGGCCTCGGTGTCCGGCCGGACGCACGCCGACCAGGTGATCCTCGAGATCCGCGACGACGGCCGGGGCGGTGCCGATCCGGCCACCGGCTCGGGCCTGGACGGGCTGGCCGAACGGGTCGAGCTGGCCGGAGGCCGGTTCCGGCTGTCCAGCCCGGCGGGCGGGCCGACGCTGCTGCGGGTGGAGCTGCCGTGCGGGTGACCGTCGCCGAGGACGCCGTGCTCATGCGCGAGGGTCTGGTCGCGCTGCTGGAGCGGTTCGGGCACACCGTGCTCGCCGCCGTCGGCGACGCCCCCGCCCTGCTCGGCGCGGTCCGCCGGGACCGCCCGGACCTGGTGCTCACCGACGTGCGGATGCCAGCCGGGGACAGCGACAGCGGGCTGCGTGCGGCGATCACGCTGCGCACCGAGGATCCGGCGCTGCCGGTGCTGGTGCTCTCCCAGTACGTGCAACCGGTCGCCGCGGAGGCGCTGCTCGACACCGGCGGGGGGACGGGGGTCGGCTACCTGTTGAAGGACCGGGTGGCCGACGTGACCGGCTTCGCGGCGGCCGCGGCGCAGGTCGCCGGCGGCGGGACGGTGCTGGATCCGGAGGTCGTGCACCGGCTGGTCGGACGGCGGCGGGACCCGGTGGCCCGGCTGTCCCCGCGCGAGCGGGAGGTGCTGGACCTGATGGCCCAGGGCCGGTCGAACGGCGAGATCGCGGAGGCGCTCGTGCTGTCCGGCGCCGCGGTGGGCAAGCACGTCCGGTCGGTGTTCACCAAGCTGGACCTGCCCGCCGAGACCGGTGGGCACCGCCGGGTGCTGGCGGTGCTGGCCTGGCTGCGGTCCGGCGGACCGGAGTGACCCGCTACAGCGCACCCTTGGTCGACGGCACCCCGCTGACCCGCGGGTCGGGCTCGGTCGCCGCGCGCAGCGCTCGGGCGACGGCCTTGAACTCGGCCTCGGTGATGTGGTGCGGGTCCCGCCCGTCGAGCACCCGCACGTGCAGCGCGAGGTGCCCGTGGAAGGCCAGCGACTCGAACACGTGCTTGTTCAGCACGGTCGGGTAGTGCCCGCCGACGACGAAGCCGCGCATCATCTCCGGCTCGCCGGTGCACACCGTGTACGGCCGCCCGGACACATCGACGACGGCGTGCGCCAGCGCCTCGTCCATCGGGATCCAGGCGTCGCCGAACCGGCGGATGCCCGTCTTGTCCCCGAGCGCCTGCCGGATCGCCTGGCCGAGCACGATCGCGACGTCCTCGACGGTGTGGTGCGAGTCGATCTCGATGTCGCCCGAGGCCTGCACCGACAGGTCGAACGACCCGTGCTTGCCGAACGCGTCCAGCATGTGGTCGTAGAACGGGACCTTGGTGTCGATGTCGGTCGTCCCGGTGCCGTCGAGGTCGATCTCGACGACGATCCGGGTCTCCTTGGTGACGCGTTCGACGCGGCCCACTCTGCTCACAACAGCTCCTTGACGGCGAGGTCGCCTGCAACCTGCAGGAAGACGTCGTTCTCCTCGGGGGTTCCGATGGTGACCCGCAACCGCTCTGGGATACCCACGTCGCGGATCAGCACACCCTGCTCGAGGAAGCCCTTCCAGGCCCGGCCGGCGTCGGCGAACCGGCCGAACAGCACGAAGTTGGCGTCGGACCCGATCACGTCGTACCCGGCGGCGGCCAGCTCCGCCGAGACCCGGTCCCGCTCGGCGGCCAGCAGCGCGACCGAGCCGAGGGTCGCGTCGGCGTGCCGCAGCGCGGCCCGCGCGGACGCCTGGGCCAGCACCGACAGGTGGTAGGGCAGCCGGACCAGCTGGACGGCGTCGACGACCGCGGGTGCGGCGGCGAGGTAGCCGAGCCGGCCGCCGGCGAAGGCGAACGCCTTGCTCATGGTGCGCGAGACGACGAGCTTGTGCCCGTGGCTCGCCAGCAGCGTGGTGGCGCTGGGCCGCCCGGTGGCCTCGGCGAACTCGGCGTAGGCCTCGTCGACGATGACCAGCCCGGGTGCGGCGTCGACCAGGCGGGCCAGGTCGGCGGGGGCGATCGACTGCCCGGTCGGGTTGTTCGGGCTGGTGACGAACGTGATGTCCGGCGCCTGCCGGCGGACGGTGCTGATCGCGTCGTCGATGTCGATCGAGAAGTCGGCCCGGCGCGGGACCGGCACGAACTCGGTCTGCGTGCCCGAGGAGATGATCGGGTGCATGGAGTAGCTGGGCACGAACCCGAGCGCGCTGCGCCCCGGCCCGCCGAACGCCTGCAGGAGCTGCTGCAGGATCTCGTTCGAGCCGTTCGCGGCCCACAGGTTCCGCTCGGTCAGCGCGACCCCGGTCTGCCGGGTCAGGTAGGCGGCGAGATCGGCGCGCAGGGCGACCGCGTCCCGGTCCGGGTAGCGGTGCAGCTCGCGGGCCGCCTCCTCACAGGCGGCGCCGACGTCGGCGACCAGATCGGGCGGCGGCGGGTACGGGTTCTCGTTGGTGTTGAGCCGGACGGCGACGTCGAGCTGCGGCGCCCCGTACGGGCTCTTACCGCGCAGGTCGTCGCGCAGCGGCAGGTCATCGAGCCGGACGCCGTCCCCGGGGGTGCTCATGCGCCGCCCTCGAACCGGGCGGTGACGGCCTCGCCGTGCGCGGGCAGGTCCTCGGCGTTCGCCAGGGTGACGACGCGGTCGGCGACCTCGCGCAGCGCCTCGGCGGTGTAGTCGACGACGTGCACCCCGCGCAGGAACGTCGAGGTCGACAGGCCGCCGGAGTGCCGGGCGCAGCCGCCGGTGGGCAGCACGTGGTTCGATCCGGCGCAGTAGTCGCCCAGCGACACCGGCGAGTAGGCGCCGACGAAGATCGCCCCGGCGTTGCGGACCCGGGCGGCGACCGCGGCCGCGTCGGCGGTCTGGATCTCCAGGTGCTCCGCGGCGTAGGCGTCGACGACGGCGAGCCCGTCGTCGATCGACCGGACCAGGATGACCCCGGACTGCGGACCGGTGAGCGCGGTGCGGACCCGCTCGCCGTGCTTGGTCGCACCGACCCGGGTCTCCAGCTCGGCCTCGACCCGGGCGACCAGCTCCTCGGACGTGGTGACCAGCACCGACGCCGCGTTCGGGTCGTGCTCGGCCTGCGAGACCAGGTCGGCGGCGACGTGCCCGGCGTCGGCCGTGTCGTCGGCCAGGATCGCGATCTCGGTGGTGCCCGCCTCGGCGTCGATCCCGACGACGCCGCGCAGCATCCGCTTCGCGGCGGTGACGTAGACGTTGCCCGGGCCGGTGACCATGTCGACCGGCTCCAGCTCGCCGCCGTCGGTGTCGGTGCCGCCGTGGGCGAGCAGCGCGACGCACTGCGCACCGCCGACCGCCCACACCTCGTCGACGCCGAGCAGCGCCGCCGCGGCCAGGATCGTCGGGTGCGGGAGGCCGCCGAACTCGGCCTGCGCCGGGGACGCCACGACCAGCGACTCGACGCCCGCGGCCTGCGCCGGGACCACGTTCATGATCACGCTCGACGGGTAGACGGCGAGCCCGCCCGGCGCGTACAGCCCGACCCGGCGGACCGGGACGAACCGCTCGGTGACGGTGCCGCCCGGCACCACCCGGGTGACGACGTCGGCCCGGCGCTGCTCGAGGTGCACCACCCGGGCCCGCTCGATCGAGGTCTCCAGCGCCGCACGGACGGCCGGGTCGAGATCGCGCAGCGCACCGGCGAGCGCGGCCGCCGGCACCCGCACCGACTCCGGGCGGACCTTGTCGAACCGCTCGGTGGCCTCCAGCGCGGCCTCGGCGCCACGCTCCCGCACGGCATCGACCAGCGGTCGCACGGCGGCGAGCGCACCGTCGATGTCCAGCTCTGCGCGCGGCATCGTCGCGCGCAGGACGGCGGGCCGGGGTAACGCGTCGGGTCGCAGGTCGAGACGACGGAGCATGGTCCCCAGGGTACGGCGGGGGTCCGACAGGAACGCGACCCGGCGGTGAGCACGGGCTCCGCCGCCGGAACCGCCGCCTGTGTCCCCATCGGATCCGTGTCCGCACCGGAGCTGTCGTACCCCCGGTCGATGCTGCCACCATGGACCCCGACGCCACGGAGGTGAGCAGCCGATGGCCGCACCCGCCTACGACCCGCAGCCGGACGCGCCCGAGCACTGGTCCGAGGAGAGCTTCCTCGAGCTGCCCGACGACCGGCGCCGGATCGAGCTGCTCGACGGGGGGCTCCTCGTGAGCCCCAGCCCGGGCAGCCCGCACCAGAAGCTGTCGTCGCGGCTCTGGTACCTGTTCGAACGGGCCCGCCCGGACGATCTCGACGTGTTCGAGGCGGTGAACGTGCGGCTCGGGCCGGACCGGATCCTCATCCCGGATCTCGCGGTGGTCGATGCCGGGCCCGGCATCGACCCGGATGCGGTGGTGTGGGAGGCCCGGCACGTCCGGCTCGTGGTCGAGATCGACCGGGCGAACCGGCGGCGCACCGAGGACCAGGTGAAACCCGCGCTGTACGCGGCCGCCGGGATCGGGCACCTGCTGCGGATCGACCTCACCGCGGCCGGGCCGGACGCCACCGGCTACGCGCTGCACGAGGGCCGCTGGGTGGAGACCGCCCGGGCCCGTCCCGGCGAGGACCTGGTGCTCGACGCCCCGGTGCCGCTCACCACGAACCTGGCCGCGCTGCTGGCCGCGCGCCGGCTCCCCGACTGACGGCTGTGAGATGCCGGTTGAGATGCCGGCTGTGGGATGACTGTCGGTACCCCGTGGCACCCTTTCCGGCCATGCGCACCGGTGAGCCCGTCCGGCACGTCGACGACGCCGAGCGCCGGGCCCGGCTGACGATCCGGCACCGGCTGGCGCCGCACGCCCGCACCGACGACGTGGTGGCCGTCGCCGACGACCTGGTCGCGCTGCACTCCACCGATCCGGTCACCGTCTACCTGTCGGCGGCGGCGCGGATGCGCTCCCCCACCCTTGAACCGGTCTCGGCCGCGCTGTACGACGAGCGCACCCTGCTCCGCCACCACGCGATGCGCCGCACGCTGTGGGTGTTCGGGCACCGGCACGCCGCGCTGGCCCACCACGCCGCCACCATTGACGTCGCCGCCGTGCAGCGGCGCGCCCTGCTGGGCGGGCTCGGCACGGCCGGGATCGCCGATCCCGCCGGGTGGTACGACTCCGCCGCCCGCGCGGTGCTCGAACTGCTGGCCGAGCGCGGCCCGACCACCGCCCGCGAGATCGGCACCGCGCTCCCGGAGCTGTCCGCGACGTCGGTGCCGATCGGCCCGGGCAGCTACCCGGCACACAGCAGGGTGCTGCTGGTCCTCGGGTTCGAGGGCCGGGTGCTGCGGGCCCGCCCGACCGGGACCTGGATCAACGGCCAGTACCGGTGGGCGGCCGCCGGGGACTGGCTGCCCGGCGGGCTCGGCGAGCCGATCGACCGGCGGGCCGCCGCGGCCGGCCTGGCCCGCGTGTACCTGCGGGCGTTCGGCCCGGCCACCCGCGACGACCTGCGCTGGTGGGCGGGCTGGACGGTGGCGACCACGAAGGCCGCGCTGGCCGACGTCGGCGCGGTCACCGTGTCGCTCGACGGCGGCGGCACCGGCCGTTTGCTGCCCGACGACGTCGACCCGGTCGGCGACCCCGGGCCCTCGGTGGCACTGCTGCCCGGCCTCGACCCGACGACGATGGGCTGGAAGGCCCGCGCCTGGTACCTCGGCCCCGAGGCGGCGCCGCTGCTGTTCGACCGCAACGGCAACGGCGGCCCGGCGATCTGGGTGGACGGGCGGATCGCCGGGAGCTGGGTGCAGCGCCCGGACGGCACGATCGCGACCCGGCTGTGCGCCGGGACCGACGTCGGCAGCGCGGCGCTCGCCGGGATCGACGCCGCCGCGCAGCGGATCCGCGAGCTGCTCGGCGACGTGCGGTTCTCGGTCCGCTATCCGGCGCCGGTCCAGCCGGAGCTGCTCGGCCGGTGATCCCGGAGCCCGCGCAACCCACCGGACCGGCTGCCCGGACGGGCCGGGCAGCCGGTGGCCGGGCGGTCCCGGGTGCGCCCGGCACCGCCCGGTCAGCCCGCGACGAGATCCAGTCCGAGGTCCAGCGCGGTCACCGAGTGCGTCAACGCACCCACGGCGAGGAAGTCGACCCCGGTCCCGGCGTAGGCGCCGGCGTTCATCAGGGCCAGCCCGCCGGAGGACTCCAGCAACGTCCGGTGCCCGGACGCGGCCGTGGCGGCGTCCCGGCGGCGGACGGCGGTCGCGGTGTCGGCCACCGTGAAGTTGTCCAGCAGCACCAGCTCGGGTGCCAGGCCGAGGACCTCGTCGAGCTGCTCCAGCGAGTCGACCTCGACCTCGCAGGGCAGGTCCGGCGCGGCGGCGCGGGCCGCGGCGAGCGCCGCGGTCACCGATCCGGCGGCGGCGACGTGGTTGTCCTTGATCAGGACTGCGTCGCCCAGCCCGAGCCGGTGGTTGACCCCGCCACCGCAGCGCACGGCGTACTTCTCCAGCAACCGCAGCCCGGGCAGCGTCTTGCGGGTGTCCCGGATCCGGGCGCCGGTGCCCTCGACGGCGTCCACCCAGGCCCGGGTAGCGGTCGCGATCCCGGAGAGGTGGCACAGCAGGTTCAGCGCGGTCCGCTCCGCGGTGAGCAGCCCCTGCACCGGCCCGTACACGACCAGCGCGGGCTCCCCGGCCCGCAGCCGGTCCCCGTCGGCGGCCGCCGAGACGACCGAGTAGCCGACCTCGTACTGCGCCTGCCCGGTGCCCGGGCCGATCCCGTCGCCGAGCACCGCGTGCAGCACCGCGTGCGCCGCGGGGAGTCCGGCGAGGACGCCGTCGGCGCGCGGGGTGAACGCGGCGTGCGCCATCGCGTCGGTGCGGACGGTGGCCCGGGTCGTCGCGTCCGGCCCGTAGCGCAGGTCCTCGGCGAGCGCGGTGCGCACCACCCGGTCGAGATCGTCCGGGTCGGGGACGCCGATCGACGCGGTCCCGCCGACGCCGGCCGCGATCCGCGCGGTCACGCCGCACCGACCAGGGCGTCGGCGACGACCACCGGCCGGCCGGAGCCGTCCAGCCGGACCGCCAGCGAGGCCCGCTGGTGGACGTCGTCGCGGTCCGGGAAGTCGGTGCGCACGTGGCAGCCGCGGGTCTCCCGGCGGGTGCCCGCCGCGGTGAGCACCGCCTGTGCGAGCAGGGTCAGCGCGGCGTCCTCCACCCCGGCGCGGGCGACCGGGACCGCCGTGACCGTGGCGGCCTCGATCGCGTCCGAGGCGGTCGCCAGCCCGGTCGCGTCCCGGCCGATGCCGGCGCAGGTGGTCATCGCCCGCTGCACCACCGCCCGGTCGGCGACCGGCAGCGCCGGAGCCGGCTCGACCGGCGCGGCCAGCGCCGCGAGCCCGCGGTCGGCCAGCACCGCACGGACCGCGCGCTCCCCCACCACCAGGCCCTCCAGCAGCGAGTTGGACGCCAGCCGGTTCGCACCGTGCAGGCCGGTGCGGGCCACCTCCCCGGCCGCGTACAGCCCGGGCACCCCGGTGCGGCCGTCGGTGTCGGCGACCACCCCGCCGCAGGCGTAGTGCGCGGCCGGGGTGACCGGGATCGGGTCGGTCGCCGGGTCGATCCCGACGGCCGCGCAGGAGGCGTGCACGGTCGGGAAGCGGCGGGCGAACCCGTCCAGCCCGGTGGCGTCCAGGTAGACGCAGTCGGTGCCGGTCTCGATCATCCGCCGGGTGATCGCGGCGGCGACGACGTCGCGCGGGGCCAGGTCGGCGCGCTCGTGCACGGCGGCCATGAAGGCGTGCCCGGTCCGGTCCCGCAGCACGGCGCCCTCGCCGCGGACGGCCTCGGTGACCAGCGGACGCCTGCCCGCGGTGTCCGAGCCGGGGCCGGACCACAGCACCGTCGGGTGGAACTGCACGAACTCCAGGTCGGACGCGGTCGCCCCGGCCCGCAGGGCGAGCGCGATCCCGTCCCCGGTGGCGGTCGTCGGGTTCGTGGTGGAGGCGTAGAGCTGGCCGTAGCCGCCGGAGGCCAGCAGCACCGCGGGGGCGCGCAGCATCCCGGTGCGGCCGTCGCCGTCCAGTACGGACAGCCCGACCACCCGGCCGGCGGCGTCGCGCAGCGCGTCCACCGCGACGTGCCCGTCGAGCACGGTCAGTCCCTCGGAGCGGGCGGCCTCGACCAGCGCGCGCTCGATCTCGGCACCGGTCGCGTCGCCGCCTGCGTGCACCACCCGCAGCGCGGAGTGGCCGCCCTCGCGGGTCCGTTCCAGGCGGGTGCCGCGGGCGTCGAACAGGGCGCCGCGCTCGCGGAGGCGGCGGACCGCGGCCGGCCCGCCGCGGACGATCGTGTCCACCGCGACCGGGTCGCACAGCCCGCCGCCTGCGGCGAGCGTGTCCGCGACGTGCGCCTCCAGACTGTCCCCGGCGATGTCGCCGAGCACCACGGCGACCCCGCCCTGGGCCCACCGGGTGGAGCCCTCGCCGATCCCGTCCTTGGTGACGACGACGGTGCGCAGCCCGGCGGCGGCCGCGTCCAGCGCGGCGGTCAGCCCGGCCACCCCGGACCCGACGACGACCAGATCGGCGCCGGCCTCCCAGGTCACTCCGCGCTCCCCGGGTTGCCGATCTCGATCATGCGCTGGACCGCGGCCCGACCGCGGGCGGCGAGATCGGGATCGACGTGCACCTCGTCGGTACCGTGCCGCACCGACCGGAGCAGCGCCTCCGGCGTGATCATCTTCATGTAGGTGCAGGAGGCCCGGTCGTTGACCGCCCGGAACTCGATCTCCGGTGCGGCCCGGCGGAGCTGGTGCAGCATGCCGACCTCGGTCGCCACCAACACCTCCTTCGCCCCGGTCGAGCGGGCGGCGTCGATCATGCCGCCGGTGGAGAGGATCTTGACCTGGCTCTCCGGGACGGCACCGGTGCCCGCCAGGTAGAGCGCCGACGTCGCGCAGCCGCACTCCGGGTGCACGAACAGGTCGGCCTCCGGGTGCGATCTCGCCTGGTCGGCGAGCTGGCGGCCGTTGATGCCGGCGTGCACGTGGCACTCGCCGGCCCAGACGTGCATGTTCTCCCGGTCGAGCACCCGGCGGACGTGCGCGCCGAGGAACTGGTCGGGCAGGAACAGCACCTCGCGGTCGCGCGGGATGGAGTCGACGACCTCGACCGCGTTCGACGAGGTGCAGCAGACGTCGGTCTCGGCCTTCACCGCCGCGGTGGTGTTCACGTAGGACACGACGACGGCGCCGGGGTGCTCGGCCTTCCACTCCTGCAACTGCTCGGCGGTGATCGAGTCGGCGAGCGAACAGCCGGCCCGCGCGTCCGGGATCAGCACGGTCTTGTCCGGGGCCAGGATCTTCGCGGTCTCCGCCATGAAGTGCACGCCGCAGAAGACGATGGTCGACGCCTCCGACGCGGCCGCGATCCGGGACAGCGCGAGCGAGTCCCCGACGTGGTCGGCGATGTCCTGGATCTCGGGCAGCTGGTAGTTGTGCGCCAGCAGGACCGCGTCCCGCCTGCGCGCCAGGGTGCGGACCTCGTCGGCCCAGGCCGGGTCGACCGCTGTCGCCCCCGGTGCCGTCAGCGTTCCGGTCATCTCGCCCTCCCGGGCCGATCAGGTTTTCGCCTAGTGAGCGGAAACTAGGCGGATCGTAGCACCGGGGCCGGGGTCCGGACACCCACGGCGTGACCGGGACCTCACCTTGTGGCTACCCGGCCGTCACCCGCCCGTGCCTCTCGAAACGCCCCCTAGGCTCCCCCCGTGACGTACCCGCCGGCCCAGCACGAGGTACTCGCCGCCGTGCTCGGCATCCGGGACGGCCGGCTGCGGGTGCTGCTGTGGCAGCGCGCGCTCGCCCCGGACGCGGGCCGCTGGTCGCTGCCCGGCGGGCGGCTGGCCGCCGACGAGGACGTCGAGAGCTCGGTCCGCCGCCAGCTCGCCGAGAAGGTCGACGTCCGGGAGATCGCGCACGTCGAGCAGCTGTCGGTGTTCTCCGACCCGCACCGCACCCCCGGACCCCGCACGATCGCGACCGCCTTCCTCGGCCTGGTGCCCTCGGACGCCGATCCGGAGCTGCCCGCGGACACCGCCTGGCACGAGATCGAGGCGCTGCCGCCGACCGCGTTCGACCACGCCGGCATCGTCGAGTCCGCCCGCGAGCGGCTCCGCGCCAAGCTGTCCTACACCAACCTCGGGTTCGCGCTCGCGCCCGCCGCGTTCACCATCTCGGCGCTGCGCGAGCACTACGTCGCCGCGCTCGGGCACCCGGTGTCGGCGACCAACCTGCAACGCGTCCTGACCCGGCGGGATCTGCTCGAGCCCACCGGCGGCACGGTGCCGCCCGGCCGGGCCGGCGGGCGTCCGGCCGCGCTGTTCCGGTTCACCGACCGCACGCTGCGGGTGACCGACGCCTTCGCGGTGCTCCGCCCGCCCGCACGCGGCGCGGCCGACCGGCGGTCGGGCGGGCCGACCGACGTCGTATTACCGTGAACCGGTGGCCGCGACGATTCCGCTGTTCCCGCTGGGGACGGTGCTGATGCCCGGCGCGGCGCTCCCGTTGCACATCTTCGAGCCCCGCTACCGGCAGCTCACCGTCGATCTCATCACCGGCACGGTGCCGGACAAGGAGTTCGGCGTCCTCGCGGTGCGCGAGGGGCACTCCCCCGACCGGTCCGGCGCGGCCGGGATGCACCGGGTCGGCTGCACCGCGGTGCTGCTCGACGCGCGCCGGCTGCCCGACGGGCGCTACGACATCGTCACCCGCGGGGGACGCCGGTTCCGGCTGCTCGACGTCGACCGGGAGAGCCGGTCCTACATGTGCGGGACCGTCGAGTTCCTGCCCGACCGCACCCCCACCGGCGGGACCGATCCGCGCCTGGTCACGATGCTGGAGGGGGCGGCGCGGGCGGCGCACCGCAGCTACTGCGGGACCGCCTGGCGGGCCGGTGACTGGTCCGAGCCGGGCGACGACACCCCCACCGCCGAGCTCGCCCACCTGCTCGCCGAGGACTGCCTGCTCCCGCTGGCCGACCGGCAGGACCTGCTCGAACAGACCGACCCGGTGCAGCGGCTGCGCGAGGTGCGCCGGCTGCTCGCCCGGGAGCGCGGGCTGCTGGACCGGCTCCGTGCGGTGCCGGCACCACAGGGGACCTTCCCGGACGAGCAGAGCCTCAACTAGCGGCCCGCAGCTCCAGCACCGGCCCCTCCCACCGCCGCCGCAACCACCGGTCGTGCGAGGTGACCAGCACCGTCCCCGGCGCCGACCCGAGCGCCTCCTCCAGCTCACCGGCGAGCCGCAGCGAGACGTGGTTGGTCGGCTCGTCGAGCAGCAGCAGGTCCGGCGCGTCGGCGATCGCCACCGCCAGCGCCAGCCGGCGCCGCTGGCCCAGGCTCAGCTCGCCGACCCGGGTGCCGTGCTCGCGCGGGTGCAGCAGGCCGAGTTCGCGCAGCGGCATCCGCTCGGCGAGGGCCGGGCCCAGAAGCGCGGCGTAGGCGTCGGCCGCGGTGCGCTCCGGCGGCCCGACGTCGGGGTCCTGGGCGAGCAGCCCGGTCCGGCGGGCCCGGACGTCCACGGTGCCCGACGACGGCGCGAGATCGGCGTTCAGCACCGCCAGCAGCGTCGACTTCCCGGACCCGTTCGGGCCGGTGACGAGCAGCCCCGATCCGGCGGGCAGGTCCAGCCTGTCGAGCCGCAGCCGGTCCGCAACGACCAGGTCGCGGACCCGCACCGCGAGGCCCCCACCGACGCTGCCGTTGCCGGTCAGCCGGCCGGCGAAGCGCAGCGGCTGCGGCGGCCTCGGCAGCGCCGCCCGCTCGGCGACCTCCAGGCGGCGCTGCGCGTCGTGCACCCGGCGGGCCCGGGTGCGCTCCACGTTCGCGCCCTTGAAGGCGTGGATGAACTTGTCGTTGTCCCGCGGGCCGCGGCCCGGGGCGATCGCGGACGTCGCGGTCCGGGCCCGCTCGCGGAGCCGCCCGATCTCCTCCTGCTGGGCGGCGAATGTCTCGGCCCAGCGCCGCCGGCTCGCCGCCCGCGCGCCCAGGTACTCGGTGAACGACCCGCCGAACCGGCGGCCGCCGTCGCCGTCGGTGCCGAGCGCGCCCGCGTCGAGATCGAACAGACCGGTGCAGACCCGGTCCAGGAACATCCGGTCGTGGCTCGCCGCGACGACCACCCCGGGCAGCTCGTTCAGCGAGCGTTCCAGCAGGTCGAGCGCTGCGTCGTCGAGGTGGTTGGTGGGTTCGTCGAGCAGCAGGCAGGCCGGGCGGCGGACCAGCGCGGCGGCCATCGCGAGCCGGGTGCGCTGCCCGCCGGACAGCGTCCCGACCGGGCGGTCCCGGTCCAGATCCGCGACGCCGAGCGCACCCGCGGTGACCTCGGCGCGGCGGTCGGCGTCCCAGGCGTCGTGCGCCACCGCCCAGGCGAGCATCCGGTCGTAGCCGGCGGCGGCGGACGGGTCGTCGACCAGCTCGGCGGCGAGGCGTTCCAGCTCGGCGACCGCGTCGTGCAGCGGGCGCAGCGCGTCGTCGAGCAGGTCACCGACGGTGCCGTCGGCGTCGAGCACCGGTTCCTGCGGCAGGTACACCAGATCGGCCGGTGCGCGGACCTGCCCGGCGTCCGGCCGCTCGACGCCGGAGAGCAGCCGCAGCAGCGTCGACTTCCCGGTGCCGTTCTCCCCGATCAGGCCGAGCCGGGTGCCGGGCGCCACGGTGAGATCGATGCCGTCGAGCACCGGTGGCCGGCCCGCCCGGGCGGCGTAGGAATGGGTCAGGCCGTGCGCGGTGAGGGCCTGGAGATCAACAGCGGAGGACACGACGACGCTCCGGGACACGGAGGACGACCGGCGGGGGCGAGAGCCACGGCCGCGGTCGGGGACGTCGTCAGAGCCTCATGATGATCGGGACCCTACACCGTGCTCAGCGCCAGCCGTAGCGGTTTCTCAGCTCGGTGGCGACCCGGTCGAACCGGCTGCGGTCGAGCACCGCACCCTCCCGGCGGATGCCGTGCTCGTCGATCTCCAGCACCCGGTCCAGCCGGATGAAGGACTCCCGGCCCTCCCGGTCCCAGGCCCCGGAGCCGATGCCCACCCAGTCCGGGTCACCGGACCGCCGCTCCTGGCTGGACAGCATCAGCGCGAGCAGGTCCCCGCCGGACCGGCCGACGACCAGCAGCGGGCGGTCCTTGCCCTGGTCCGGGTCCTCCTCGTAGGGCACCCAGGTCCAGACGATCTCGCCCGGGTCGGCGGAGCCGTCCGGCTCGGGGGCGTAGACGACCTGCCGGGCGCGCTCGCCGGTCGGCGCGGCGCGCACCCGGCCCGCCGCCGCCGGTGGCGCCGACGGGCGCGCGGACCGGGGCCGCTGCTTCTGCTGCCCCTGCTGCTTCTGGGAGTCCTTCAGCAGCCGCAACGCCAGGTCGGCGGCCTTGCGCAGCAGCGGGCCCCACGAGATCGCCATGCCGCCAGCCTGCCGTATCGGCATCCGCCGTCCGGCGCCGGGGGTGGCACCGGTCTCACCCCGCAACGCGGCGCGCATGGCCCGGCACGCATACGGGAATCCGGGCGCCATGAAGGCCACCCTCATCCACGGCAGGCACGACATCCGCGTCGCCGACGTCCCGGACCCGGTCCTGCGCGACGACGCCGACGCGATCGTGCACGTCCTGCGCTCCTGCATCTGCGGCAGCGACCTGTGGCCGTACAACTCGGCCGTGGACTCCCCCGGCGGCAACCGGATCGGCCACGAGTTCCTCGGCGTCGTCGAGGACACCGGCTCCGCGGTGCGGACGCTGCGGCCCGGTCAGCTGGTCGTCGCCCCCTTCGTGTGGGCCGACAACACCTGCGACTTCTGCACACAGGGTCTGCACACCTCGTGCCGGCACGGCGGCGGCTGGGGCTCCGACGGCACGGACGGCGGCCAGGGCGAGGCGGTCCGGGTCCCGTTCGCCGACGGCACGCTCGTCCCGATGCCGGGTGAGCCGGACGACGCCCTGCTCGCGTCGATGCTGACCCTGTCCGACGTGTTCCCGACCGGCCACCACGCCGCGGTGTCGGCGAACGTGCGCCGCGGCGACACCGTCGCGGTCGTCGGCGACGGTGCCGTCGGGCTGTCCGCGGTGCTCGCCGCGCACCGGCTCGGCGCCGAGCGGATCATCCTGCTCGGCAGGCACACCGACCGCACCGACCTGGGCCGCACGTTCGGCGCCACCGACGTGGTCGCCGAGCGCGGCGACGAGGCCGTCGAGCGGGTCCGCGAGCTCACCGGCGGGGACGGCGCGCACGCGACCCTGGAGTGCGTCGGCTACGTCGAGGCGCTGCGCACCGCCATCGAGTCCACCCGTGACGGCGGCCTCGTCGGGCGGGTCGGCGTCTCCCAGTACACCGACGTCCCGCTGGGCGTCGGCTCGTTCATGCGCAACGTCGGCATCCGCGGCGGCGTCGCCCCCGCCCGCGCCTACATCGAGGAGCTGCTGCCCGACGTGCTGGACGGGACGGTCCGGCCGGGCCGGGTCTTCGACCGGACCGTCGGCCTGGACGGGGTTCCGGACGGCTACCGCGCGATGAACGAGCGCGAGGCGCTGAAGGTCCTCATCGCGCCCTGATCTCGCCGTGCCGCGAGCAGCGCGCGCTCCAGCCGACCGGATCGACCTGCACCACCATCCGCCGCGCACAGGACGGGCAGAACCGGGGCGGCTCCAGCTCGCGGCGGGCGGCGCAGCGCGGGTGCGCCGGCGCGGCCGCCGGCTCCCCGCACTGGTCGCAGTACGGCCCGCCCGCCTCCCGCGGGTGGGCCGCGGCCGCAGCGCTCACAGCGACTCGTTCAGAGCCTTGATCGGCATCTCCAGCTCGCCGAGCAGGTCGATGTCCGCCTCGGCGGGCCTGCCGAGCGTCGTCAGGTAGTTGCCGACGATCACCGCGTTGATCCCGCCGAGCAGGCCCTTGCGCGCGCCGAGGTCGCCGAGGGTGATCTCCCGGCCGCCGGCGAACCGCAGGATGGTGCGCGGGAGCGCGAGCCGGAACGCGGCGACGGTGCGCAGCGCGTCCGGGCCGGACATCGGCTCCAGGTCACCGAAGGGCGTCCCCGGGCGCGGGTTGAGGAAGTTCAGCGGCACCTCGTCGGGCTCCAGCTCGGCGAGCTGCCCGGCGAACTCGGCGCGCTGGTCCAGGGTCTCGCCCATCCCGACGATGCCGCCGCAGCAGACCTCCATCCCGGCCGCGCGCACCATGCGCAGGGTCTCCCAGCGCTCCTCCCAGGTGTGCGTGGTGACGACGTTCGGGAAGTGCGAGCGGGCGGTCTCCAGGTTGTGGTTGTAGCGGTGCACGCCCATCTCGGCGAGCCGGTCGACCTGGTCCTGGGTGAGCATGCCCAGCGAGCAGGCGATGTTGATGTCGAGCTCGTCGCGGATCGCCTGGACGCCGGCGGCCACCTGGGACATCAGCCGCTCGTCCGGCCCGCGGACGGCGGCGACGATGCAGAACTCGGTCGCCCCGGTCTTCGCGGTCTGCTTGGCCGCCTCCACCAGCATCGGGATGTCCAGCCAGGCGGAGCGGACCGGCGAGGCGAACAGCCCGGACTGCGAGCAGAAGTGGCAGTCCTCCGGGCAGCCGCCGGTCTTCAGCGAGATGATGCCCTCGACCTCGACGTCCGGCCCGCACCAGCGCATCCGCACCTCGTGGGCGAGCTCCAGCAGGTCGTCGAGGCTCTCGTCGGGCAGGTCGAGCACCTCGCGCACCTGGGCCGGGGTGAGGCCGGTCCCCTGCTCGAGGACCTGGGCGCGCGCAGCGGTGAGGACGTCGGTCCGGGCGGTCGTCATGATCCGGCATCCTGCCAGCGCCCCAGCGGCGACGGGCCCAGTGTGTGACACGCAACGGTGCGGAACCGGTCCGGCGGGGCGGTGCCGAGGCGGGCCGGCAGCGCGCCGAGCAGCGGCACCCCGGTCGTCGCCGGGAGATCGGCGAGATTGCACTCCGCCGCGAGATCGGGCGTGTCCGGCCACTCCCCGACGACGACGCCGGCGCAGACCAGTCCGCGCGCGTGCAGCGCCTGCACGGTGAGGCTGCTGTGGTTGAGCGTGCCGAGCCCGGCCACCGCGACGACGACGACCGGCGCGCCGAGCGACCGGGCGACGTCGGCGAGGGTGCCGCCGTCGTCGTCGAACCGGACGAGCAGCCCGCCCGCCCCCTCGACCAGCACCAGGTCGTGGTCGCGGGCCAGCGCCCGGGCGGCGCCGGCCGCGGCGTCCGGGGTCACCGGCGGCCGGCCCGCCCGCCGGGCCGCGGTCGCCGGGGCCAGCGGATCCGGGTAGCGGGCCAGCTCGCGGACGGTGACCCCGGGCACCAGGGCGGCGACCACGTCGGCGTCGCCCGGCTCGTCCGGCCCGATCCCGGTCTGGGCGGGTTTGAGCACCGCCACCCGCTGCCCGGCGGCCAGCGCGACCGCGGCCAGCGCGGCCGTCACGATCGTCTTGCCGACCCCGGTCCCGGTGCCGGTGACGACGACGGTCGCGCTCACCGCGGGCTCCCGGCGCGGACGCCGTCGAGCACCTCGGCCAGCACCGACCCGGCCCGCCCCAGCTCGGCGCCGGAGAGCCCGGCCCGGGCGGTGAGCCGCAGCCGGGAGGTCCCCGGCGGCACCGACGGCGGTCGGAAGCACCCGACGTGCACCCCGCGGGCCAGGCAGGCCGCGGCCGCTGCGACGGCCGGACCGGGCTCGCCGAGCACCACCGGCACGACCGCCGAGACCGGGACCGGCGCCCCGGCGGCCGCCGCCAGCACCCCGGCCACCCGCAGCACCTCGCCCGCCCGCTCCGGCTCCGCGGCCAGCACCCGCAGCGCGGCGAGCGCGGAACCGGCCGGTGCGGGCGCCAGCCCGGTGTCGAAGATGAACGACCGCGCCGCGTCGACCAGGTGCGCGATCACGGAGGGCGGACCGAGCACCGCGCCGCCCTGGCTGCCGAGCGCCTTGGACAGCGTGACCGTGGCGACGACGTCGTCCTGGCCGGCCAGGCCGGTCTCGGCGAGCAGGCCGCGCCCGCCCGGCCCGCGCACGCCGAGGCCGTGCGCCTCGTCGGCGAGCAGCACGGCGTGGTGCTCCCGGCAGGCCCGGTGCAGCGCCCGCAGCGGCGCGAGATCGCCGTCCGCGGAGCCGACGGTGTCGGTCACCACCAGCGCGCGCTCCTCGGTGCGGGCGGCGAGCGCGGCGGCGACGGCGGCCGGATCGGCGTGCGGGACGACGACCACCCGGGCCCGGGACAGCCGGCAGGCGTCCACCAGCGACGCGTGCGCCGCCGCGTCCGACACGATCAGCGCGCCGGGACCGGTCAGCGCGGTGACGACGCCGAGGTTCGCGGTGTAGCCGGAGGAGAACACGAGCGCGTCGGCGAACCCGCAGAAGCCGGCCAGCTCGGTCTCCAGGTCGCGGTGCAGCGTGGTGCTGCCGGTGACCAGCCGCGAGCCGGTGGAGCCGGCGCCCCACACCCGCAGCGCCTCGATGCCGCCCGCGACCACTCGCGGATCGGCCGCGAGGCCGAGGTAGTCGTTGCCGGCGAGATCGATCGGCGGATCGGCGCCGGTCGGCGGGCGGGGCCGCAACCTGCGGCGCAGCCCGGCCGCGGTGCGGGCGGCGGCGCGCTCGTCGAGCCAGGCCAGCGGGTGCGCGTCGGGGCGGATCACGCCCCGGAGCCTAGGCAACCGGGGCGCGACGACGACCGGCCCCGCACACCGTGGTGTGCGGGGCCGGGACGGCGGCGGGGCGGATCAGGCCTGCGGGGCGCCCCCGCCGGCCTGCTTCTCCTGCTCGGCGACGGCGGCGCGGACCTCGTCCATGTCGACGGCCTTCACCTGGCCGATCAGGTCCTCCAGGGCCTCGGCGGGCAGCGCACCGGGCTCCGAGTAGAGGACGACACCGTCGCGGACGGCCATCACGGTCGGGATCGAGGAGATCCCGAACGCGCCCGCCAGCTCCTGCTGCGCCTCGGTGTCGACCTTGCCGAAGGTGACGTCCCGGTGGTTGTCGGACGCGGCGTCGTAGACGGGTGCGAACTGCTTGCACGGGCCGCACCAGGACGCCCAGAAGTCGATCAGGACGGTCGCCCCCGGCGCGCCCACCACGTCGTTGAAATTGTCGGTGGTCAGTTCCACGGTGGCCATGCCCGGCTCCAACGAGCAGCGGGGGCCGGATGTTCCCGGCGCGGACCACCCGATCGGGTCCGCGCCGGGACCGCTCGCGTCACACCCGCAGCAACCGGGCCGCGGTCGTGGCCACCCCGTGTCCGTGTCCGGCGGCGATCCGCTCCAGGTCGGAGCCGGGGGTGGCGTCGTCCGGCCGGATCGGGACGAACCGCCCGGCCTCCTCGTCGAGCACCAGCACCGCCGCCGTCCCGATGTCGTAGAACAGCCCCATCAGCGCCGGACCCGGACCCGGATCCGAGCCCGGACCGGACTGCTTGGCGCGCAGCATCTCCAGCTGCAGGGCGACGTTGACCATGGCCAGCTGGTCGGTCTCGTCGAAGCCGTCCGCGGCGGCGGCGACGCCGACCGGATGACCCTGCTCGAACGCCCGCAGCACCGGCCGCGCCTCGAGCAGCCACCGGCCGAGGGCGCCGTCGGACCCGGCCAGGCCGGACCGGAGCCCGTTCATCGCGCCGCAGCCGGAGTGCCCGCAGACGGCGACCAGCGGCACGTCGAGCGCCGAGGTGGCGAACTCGACGGCGGCGGCGGTGCCCGGGCCCACGGCGAGGTTGCCGACGTTCTGGACGGTGAACACGTCGCCGGGACCGCTGTGCGTGATCACGTGCGGCAGCACCCGCGAGTCCGCGCAGGTGATCATCATCGCGGCCGGCGCCTGGCCCCCGGCCAGCTCGGACATGGTCGGGCGGATCCGGTCCCGGGTGTTCTCGTGGTACGCCGCGACGCCGGCCATCATCGGCTCGTGCGGCTCCTGGTGCACCGGCTGCACCGACTGCCACTGCGACCAGGTCGCGTAGGACGGCGTCGGGGCGGGCCGGGCGGCGTCCGGCTCGATCACCGTGACAGTGGCCCCGGTCCCCTCGTGCCGGGCCTTCCAGGCCAGCAGGTGGTCGTAGGCGGCGTGGTCGAGGTAGTCGGTGACCAGCCGGACGGTGGTGTCGACCCCGCGCGGAACGGTGGTGAGCTCGCGGGACAGCCGGGGCACCGAGAGGAAGCACAGCGATCCCTCGACGACGAGCTCGCAGTGCCCGTCGGCGTGCTGCTCCAGGTGCGGGCGCGACCGGACGGCCCGCCACAACAGCATCAGCCCGGCCAGTGCGAGGCCGATCAGCACGCCCTCCAGCAGGTTCAGCACGACCACACCGGCCAGCGTCGCCAGGTAGATGGCCAGCTCGCCGTGCGAGCGGGCGGTGCGGATGTCGGCAGGCTTGACCAGCTGCAGGCCGACGACGACCAGCAGCCCGGCCAGTGCGGCCATCGGGATGAGCTCGATGACGTCGATCAGCACGATCGCGAACAGCGCGATCCAGATGCCGTGCAGAACGCCCGACGCGCGGGTCCGGGCGCCGGCGCGCACGTTCGCCGAGGACCGGACGATCACGCCGGTCACCGGGAGGCCGCCGATCATGCCGGAGACGGTGTTGGCCGCGCCCTGGCCGAGCAGCTCCCGGTCGGCGTCGGTGCGGGTGCCGGGTCGCATCCGCTCGACGGCGACCGCCGAGAGCAGCGACTCCACGCTGGCGATCAGTGCGACGGTCAGCATCCCGCCGAGCACGCCGGCCCAGTCCGACTCGGGTAGCACCGGCGTCGACAGCGCGTCCAGCAGCGAGCCCCCCAGCTCGACCCGGACCACGTCGGCGGCGCCCGGGAGGACCAGCGAGAGCGCGGTGGCGGCCAGCACGGCGACCAGCGCGCCGGGCACGGCGGTGACCGGCCGCGGCAGCCGCGGCCAGGTGAGCATCAGCGCGATGACCAGGGCGCCGAGCAGCAGCGCGACCGGCGACAGCGCGGCGACCGAGCCGGGCAGTGCGGCCAGCGACTCGACCGCGCCGGTGCGCGACTCCCCGCCGAACACCACGTTCAGCTGGGAGACGGCGATGGTGACCCCGATCCCGGCGAGCATGCCGTGCACGACGGCGGGCGGGATGGCCTGCGCGAACCGGGCCAGCCGGGTGAGCCCGAAGACCAGCTGCAGGACTCCGGCGCCCGCGGTGATCAGGCAGGTGACCTCCCAGCCGAAGCGGTTGACCAGCTCGGCGACGATCACGGTGAGGCCGGCCGCGGGGCCGGAGACCTGCAGCGGGGAGCCGCCGAGCAGCCCGGCCACCACGGCGCCGACGACGGCGGCGACCAGCCCGGCGAGGATCGGCGCGCCGGAGGCGACGGCGATGCCGAGCGAGAGCGGCACCGCGACCAGGAACACGACGACCGACGCCGACAGGTCGGCGCGGGCGTGCGGGAACATCCGGCCGAACCG
The DNA here is from genome assembly GCF_040645415.1 of Pseudonocardia sp. NPDC046786. NCBI lineage: Bacteria > Bacillati > Actinomycetota > Actinomycetes > Pseudonocardiales > Pseudonocardiaceae > Pseudonocardia > Pseudonocardia sp. NPDC046786. Next base: position 184,890 of record NZ_JBEYYF010000003.1, read on the forward strand.
GCCGCCGGGCGGGGAGTGCTCGCCCCGGCCGGACTCGGCGGGCGCGTGCTCGTCCTGGGTCGAGCGGGTGGAACTGGTGTTACGAGTGTTGCTGATGTTGCTGGAGTGATTGTGCGAATGCACCGGATCCTCCGAGATCGGTCCGTTGGGGGCGCCGGACCGCGACGATGCGGTCACTGCACGGCTGTGCCTGGGCGACGCCGACCGGGTTCGTGGCCCGGTCCGGCGTTGCACCACCTCACGCAAACGGATCTTGATGAGAGCCGTTCTCATCGATTCGGTCGCTCACGACGAAACGCCCGGTCAGGACCGTTCACCCGAGCGTAACGTGACTCGGATCACAGTGGCTTCCACTCGGTCCGGTGGTTCAGGTCACCGTCGATCCTGTTGTCCGGCAAGGGCTGCAGCGCGCATGGCGGCAGCGATCAGGCCGATCTCCTCGCGCGAGCAGACGAACGGCGGCATCGCGTAGACCAGGTTCCGGAACGGTCGCAGCCAGGCGCCGGCGAGCACCGCGGCGGCCGTCGCGGCGGGCAGGTCGATCTCGCCGTCCAGCTCGATCACGCCGATCGCGCCGAGGATCCGGACCTCGCGCACCCCGGGCAGCGACCGCGCCGGGGCGAGCCCGGCGCGCAGCCCGGCCGCGATGTCCTTCACCTCCCGCCGCCAGTCGCGCTCCAGCAGCAGGCTCACCGAGGCGTGCGCCACCGACGCGGCGAGCGGATTGCCCATGAACGTCGGCCCGTGCATGAGGACCCCGGCCTCGCCCTCGCTGATCCCGGCCGCCACCCGGGAGCTGCACAGCGCGGCGGCCATCGTCAGATAGCCGCCGGTGAGCGCCTTGCCCAGGCACATGACGTCCGGGGCGATCCCGGCGTGGTCGGCCGCGAACAGCTCGCCGGTCCGCCCGAAGCCGGTGGCGATCTCGTCGAAGACCAGCAGCACGTCGTGCGCCAGGCACAGCTCGCGCAGCACGTGCAGGTAGCGCGGGTCGTGGAAGCGCATCCCACCGGCGCCCTGCACCACCGGTTCGACGACGACGGCGGCGAGCTCGTCGGCGTGCGTCTCGACCAGCTCGGCCAGGTGCGCGACGTAGGCGTGCGAGAAGTCCTCGGGCGGCGCGTCGGCGAACACCTGCCGGGGCAGCACGTCGGCCCACAGCGAGTGCATGCCGCCGTCCGGGTCGCAGACGCTCATCGCACCGAACGTGTCCCCGTGGTAACCGCGCCGCCAGGTCATCAGCCGGTGCTTGCCCGGGCGGCCGCGGGACCGCCAGTACTGCAGGCACATCTTGATCGCGACCTCCACCGACACCGAGCCGGAGTCGGCGAGGAAGACGTGCTCGAGGCCCTCGGGGGTGATCTCGACGAGCAGCCGGGCCAGGTCGACCGCGGGCCCGTGGGTGATCCCGCCGAACATCACGTGGCTCATCCGGCCGAGCTGATCCTGCACCGCCCGGTCCAGCCTCGGGTGCCGGTAGCCGTGGATCGCCGACCACCAGGACGACATGCCGTCGACCAGCTCCCGGCCGTCCGGCAGCCGCAGCCGCACGCCGGACGCCGACTCGACGACCAGCGGCGTCGCCGTCGCCGGCATCGGGGCGTAGGGGTGCCAGACGTGCGCCCGGTCGGCCGCGAGCAGTCCGGAGGTGCCGTACGGGGTCTCCCCCGGCGTGCTGTCGGATCCGGGGGCGGTCACGGACCCACCGTAGTACCGGCGGACGGGTGTGCCCGGCCGGACCGATCACCGCGCCCGCCCGCCCGTCAAACCGAGTTAGTCACCGTTGACAAAATGCCCGTGCAGGCCGCTAGTCTTGCCCTTGAATGCGGCCCTCTCGGCGGGAGCGGCCGACACTCACTATTAGCTCTGACTGACTTGCTGAGGCTGTGAGGCTTGACCATGAGCGAACGGGACTTCATCGACTTCTCGGCCGACGGCACGATCGGCCTGGTACAGCTCGACCGCCCCCCGGTGAACGCGGTGAACGGGGCGATGTACCGCGAGATCACCCGCTTCTTCGGCGACGTCACCACCCACCTGCCGGACGCCCGGGTGATCGTGCTGTCCGGTCGCGGCAGGCACTTCTGCGGCGGCAACGACCTCGCCGAGTTCCAGACCATGACCGCCGAGAACGCCGCGGAGCGGATGCGGCTGGTCCGCGAGGCGTTCTTCGCCATCTACGAGTGCCCGGTGCCGGTGATCGCCGCGGTGCACGGGGTGGCCGTCGGCACCGGGCTGGCCATCGCCGCGTCGTGCGATCTCGTGGTGGCCGCCGAGGGCGCGCGGTTCGGGCTCCCCGAGGTCAACGTCGGGGTGATGGGCGGCGCCAAGCACCTGTCCCGGCTCGTACCGCAGGGCGTGGTCCGGCGGATGCACCTGCAGGGCGATCCGGTCCCCGCCGAGGAGCTCCTGCACTACGGCGGGATCACCGAGATCGTCCCGGCCGACCAGCTCGACGCCGCCGCTCGCCGGCTCGCCCGCTCGATCGCCCGGCACAGCCCCACCGTGCTCCGCTTCGCCAAGCGCAGCCTCAACGCGATCGAGTACCTGCCGCTCAAGGAGGGCTACCGGCTCGAACAGGGACTCACCGGCGAGCTCGCCGCGTACGACGACGCCAAGGAGGCCGTCAACGCCTTCCTCGAGCGGCGCGAGCCGGTCTACACGGGCCGCTGAGATGGTCACCTCCGCCGATCCGGACACCGCCGACCTCGGGCGATACCGGGAGCGCTGCCGCAGCTGGCTGGCGGCCACGCCGATCCCCGAGGTGCCACTGGACCTCACCGAGCGGTTCCGGGTGCTGCGCGGCTGGCAGCGCACCCTGCACGACGGCGGCTGGACCGGCATCGCCTGGTCCCGGGCGGCCGGTGGCCAGGGCCTGTCGCACCGGCACCAGCTGGTCTTCTCCGAGGAGCTGGCCCGGGCCAGGGCCCCGCAGCCGATCGGGCTGATCGGGCTCGACGTCGTCGGTCCCTCGATCGACCGGTTCGGCACCCACCGCCAGCGCACCGAGCTGCTGCCGCGGCTGCTGTCCGGTGCCGACATCTGGTGCCAGGGCTTCTCCGAGCCCGACGCCGGCTCGGATCTGGCGTCGCTGCGCACCCGCGCCGAGCCCGACGGGGACCACTTCGTCGTCACCGGGCAGAAGGTGTGGACCAGCTGGGCGCATCTCGCGTCCTGGTGCGCGATGCTGGTGCGCACCGATCCGGACGCGCCGGGCAGCCGCGGCATCAGCTACCTGCTGGTCGACATGTCCACCCCCGGCATCGAGACCCGGCCGCTCACCCAGATGACCGGCGACCAGGAGTTCTGCGAGGTCTTCCTGGACGAGGTCCGGGTGCCCCGGGAGAACCTCGTCGGTGGGCTCCACCAGGGCTGGCCGATCGCCCGGCACACCCTCGGCACCGAGCGCGCCGCCTACACGCTGCGCCGCCGGGTCGAGTACGAGGTCGCCCTGCGGGACGCGATCGCCGAGCTGTCCGCCTGCGGCACGCTCGACGCCGACCCGCACCGCGCGCACCGGGTGCGCAGCGCCGTCGGCCGGTCGCACGTGGCACTGCGGGTGCTCGAGGCACGGACCCGCGGCACGATCGACCGGCTGGCCGCCGACACCGGGCCGGTCCCGGCGGACTCGGTCGACAAGCTCCTGCTCAACGACGTCGAGCAGCAGGTGTACGGGTCCATCGGGGACCTGCTGGGCCCGCTGCGGGCCACCCCGGCCGGCCGGCCGCTGGGTCTCGACCCGGCCCGGTGGGCGCACGACCACCTGTACTCGCGGGCCGCGTCGATCTACGGCGGCACCTCGCAGATCCAGCGCACCATCATCGCCGAACGACTCCTCGGACTGCCCCGTGACTGACACCTCCCGCACCGCGACCGGGGCTCCCGCAGCCACCGTGACCGAGATCGAGAAGACGGTCGACGCCTACCTGACCCGGTCCTACGACGCGGACCGCAGGCGCGCCCTCATCGGACGCCAGGGCTGGGACCCGGCCTTCCTCGGCGAACTCGACGAGCTCGGCTGGTTCGCGCTCGCCGTCCCCGACGAGCACGGTGGGCTGGGCCTGCCGCTGTCCGCCACCGGCGCGGCGATGCTCTCCGTCGGCAGGCACCTGGTGCCCGGCCCGCTGCCCGAACGGCTGCTGCTCCCGGCGCTGCTGCTGCGCCACCTCGGCAGCGCCCACCCGGGCCCGGACCTCACGGGCGCACTCGTCGCGCTCGTCGATCCGGCCGCGCTGGGGAGCTGGGCCGCCGACGACGCCGGGCTGCGCGCCGGACCGGACGGGCCGATCGGCGGCATGCTGCCGGTCCGGTTCGCCGCCGAGGCCGATCTGCTGCTGACCGTCGCCCGCTCGGCGGACGGCAACGGCACCGTCGTGCACCTGCTCCCGGCCGACGCGCCCGGGATCGCCGTGCAACCGGTCCGGAGCGCCGATCCGACCGCCCGGCTCGCCCGGGTCACCCTCACCCGGACCGGGCCGCCCGGGCCCGCGCCGGTGCTCACCGGCCCGGCCGCCGACCGGTTCGCGACCGAGCTGCGGGCCTGGGCCCGGATCCTGGCCGCCTGCGAGCTGTCCGGGATGGCCACCCGGCTGGTCGAGGACACCACCGCGTTCGTGCTGGTCCGCAAGCAGTTCGGCCGGCCGATCGGGTCCTTCCAGGCGGTCAAGCACCTCCTCGCCGACCTGTACACGCTGGCGAGCTCGCTGCGGAACCTCTGCGACGTGACCCTGGCCGACGCCGCCGCCGGGACCACCGACACCGCCACCGGGCAGGCCCGGTCGGCTGCCGTCGCCAAGGCGTACGCGGCGGACGTCGCGGTCCGGGTCGCCGAGGGCGCGATCCAGCTGCACGGCGGGACCGGTTTCACCACCGAGACCGACCTGCACCTCTACTACAAGCGTGCGCTCGCCCTGCGGGCCTGGTTCGGCGATCCGGAGGAGCTCGCCCACGAGATCGGCGACGGCCTGCTCGGCGGGGCCGGGGGCGCGCCGTGACCGGCCCGGCACGTCCCGCGGCCCGGCCCGGCGCCGCACCTGCGCCGGGCCGGATCGACGCCCACCTGCGGGCCGCAGCCGCCCGGCACCCGGACCGCCCGGCGCTCGTCGACCGCGGACGCACCTGGACCTACGGCGAGCTCGACCGCGAGACCGACCGCTGGGCCGCCGCCCTGGCGCGGCACGGCGTGCGACCCGGCGCGGTGGTGTCCTGGCAGCTGCCGAACCGGGCCGAGGCGGTCGTCCTGCACCAGGCGACACTGCGGATCGGCGCGATCAGCAACCCGATCGTCCCGATCTACCGGCACGCCGAGGTCGGCTTCATCCTCCGCCAGGCCCGCTCGGAGATCGTCGTCGTCCCGGCGGAGTTCCGCGGCTTCGACTTCCCGGCCATGGTCGGCGACCTCCGCGCCGACCTGCCGGACCTGGCCACCGTGGTCGTCGTCGGCACCGCCCCACCCGGGGACGGCGTCGTCGGGCTGGAGGACTTCCTGTCCGCTCCGGCGACGGAGCCGACGCCACCGGAACCGGCCGTCCCGGACGACCCGGACGCGCTCGCCCTACTGCTCTACACCTCCGGCACCACCTCGGACCCGAAGGGCGTCCTGCACACCCACGCGACGCTCGAGCACGAGAACCACAGCATGATCGAGTTCTTCGGGCTCACCGGCTCCGACGTGGTGTTCATGCCGTCGCCGGTCACCCACGTCACCGGGGTGCTGTACGGCCTGCAGCTCCCGTTCATGATCGGGGCGCCGGTCGTGCTACTCGACGTCTGGGAGCCCGGCGCCGGACTGGACCTGATCGAGCGCCACGGCTGCACGTTCGTCGTGGCCGCCACACCGTTCCTGCACGGGCTGGTGCACCACCCGGGCCGCACCCCGGAGTCGACCCGCACGCTGCGCGTCTTCGCCTGCGGCGGCGCGGACGTGCCGCCCGATCTCGTGCGGCGGGCCGGCGAGCAGCTGGACTGCCTGGTCGTCCGGATCTACGGGTCCACCGAGTTCCCGACCGCGACCAGCACCAACCTGTCCGATCCGGTGCGCACCCGGGCGCACACCGACGGCAGGCCGATCGGCCGGGCGCAGGTAAGGGTGGTCGACGACCGGGACCGGCCGGTCCCGCCCGGAACCGCCGGGCACCTGCTGGTGCGCGGGCCCGAGCGGTTCGTCGGCTACCTGGACCCGACGCTGGACGCGGACGCCTTCACCGCGGACGGCTGGTTCCGCACCGGCGATCTCGCCGTCGTCGACGACGCGGGCTACCTGGAGATCACCGGCCGGGAGAAGGACATCATCATCCGCGGCGGCGAGAACCTCAGCGCCAAGGAGATCGAGGACCGCCTGTTCGAGCATCCCGGGGTCGCCGACGTCGCCGTGGTGGCGGTCCCCGATCCGGTCCTGACCGAGCGCGCCTGCGCCGTCGTCGTGCCCGAGCCCGGCGCGGACGTCACCCTGCCGGCCCTCACGACCTGGCTGCGCGAGCGGCACCGTCTCGCCGTCCAGAAGCTGCCCGAGCGGCTGCTGCTGGTGGACGAGCTGCCCCGCACCGCCAGCGGCAAGGTGCAGAAGTTCAAGCTGCGCGACCGGCTCCGCCGGTCCGCCCCGTGACGGGGCAACCCGCACGTACCGACAGGGATCAGGAGGAACAATGAAGCTCCACCGGACCACCCCGTTCTCCAGCGGCCACCAGTTCCTGGAGGCTCCGCGCTGGCACGACGGCCGGCTCTGGGCCAGCGACTTCTTCGCCGGCCACGTGCTCCGCATCGAGGCGGACGGCAGCCACCAGCCGGTCGCCGAGATCGAGGGGGCACCGTCGGGACTCGGCTTCCTCGCCGACGGGTCGATCCTCGTCGTCTCCCAGGCCACCGCCACCGTCCGGCGGATCGCCCCGGACGGCGCGGTCACCGAGTACGCCGACTTCAGCCACATCGCCACCGGGCTCGGCAACGACATGCTGGTCTCCCCGTCCGGCCACGCCTACGTGGGGAACTTCGGGTTCGCGCTCGGCTCCGAGGACCCGCGCACCACCAACCTCGCGCACGTCGATCCGGAGGGGAAGGTGCACCGGGTGTTCGGCGACGTGCTCTTCCCGAACGGCGCCGCGCTGACCGCGGACGGGCGGACGCTGCTGCTCGCCGAGACCTTCGCCCACCGGATCAGCGCGTTCGACATCACCGAGGACGGCTCGCCGGCGAACCTGCGCACCTGGGCGCAGCTGCCGGACACCGTGCACCCGGACGGCATCGCGCTGGACACCGACGGCGGAGTGTGGTTCGGCAACGCGCTCGACCCCGGTCCGGCGTCGGGGTTCTACCGGGTGCTGGAGGGCGGCGAGATCACCGACCACATCCCCACCCCGGACACCTGGTCGATCGCCTGCGCGTTCGGCGGCGCCGAGCTCGACGTCCTCCACCTCATGTGCAACACGACCACGCTGGAGGAGTTCCACGAGGGCCGTTCCGCCGGTGAGGTCCGCACCGCGTCGGTGGGCCGTCGCGGGGTCGATCCGGCGCGGACCGGGTGAGCCCGCGGCCGGGTCGCCGCGCACGGCACCGCTGCACCCGGCGATCCGGCCGCTGCGCACGGCTGCCTAGGATTCCGGACGGGCCACGGCAGCCGAGGAGGAGCGATGAGCAGCGCAGGCGCGACGGGCGGTGGCGCCAAGCGCCCCAAGACCCGCCGCGCCGACATCGGCCTCTCGGCCGGTGCGCTGTTCGCCGCGCGCGGGTTCCACTCGGTCCGGATGGACGACATCGCGCAGGCCAGCGGGATCACGGCGCGGGCGCTCTACCGGCACTACGCGAACAAGCAGGCCCTGCTGTCGCACGTCGTGCACGAGGACCAGGCGCGGCTCGTCGAGCTGCTCACCGGGTTCGACGCGACGCCGCCTGCCGATCTCGGCACCGGGCTCCGGCGGCTGGTCGAGACCGCCCTGCAGAGCCTGCGCCTGTCGCTGCTGTGGCAGCGCGAGGCCCGCCACCTCGGCCCCGACGACTACGCCGCGGTACGGGCCCGCACCCGCTGGATCGCGGACCGGATCGACGCGGTCTGCGTCGCGCCGGCCCGGCCGGACCTGGACCCGTACCTGACCGAGCTCCGCAGCTGGGCGGTCATCGGGCTGGTGACCAGTCCCGGTCACTACGACACGAGCCTGTCCACGACCCGGCTCACCGATCTGCTGGTACAGGCGGCCACCCGGCTGGTGCACTGCCCGGCCGGGCGGGCGCCGGACCCGGACGGCGGACGCGAGCCGGTCGACCGGCTCCCCACGTCGCGGCGGGAGCTGCTGCTCCGGGCGGCCGCGCGGACCTTCCGCAGGCGCGGCTACGGCGGCGTCACGATCGACGAGATCGGCGGCGCGGCGGGCGTGGTGGGGCCTGCGCTGTACCGGTACTTCGACACCAAGGCCGATCTGCTGGTCGCCGTGGCCACCCGGTTCGGCGAGTGGTCGGCGCTGGAGACCTCCCGGGCGCTGCGGCTGCCGGTGCCCGACGACGAGGTCGTCACGGCCCTGGTCGACGGCTACGTCCGGCTCAGCGTCGAGGAGACCGACCTGGCGTCGGTCTCGATCACCGAACGGCTCTACCTCCCGCCGGACGTCGACGAGCGGCTCAACCGGATGGCCGGCGACACCGTCGGCGAGTGGCTGCGCCGGCTCGGCGCGGCCCGCCCCGATCTTCCGGAGACCGAGGCGCTGACCCTGGTCAACGCCGCACGCACGACCGTCGACGGAATCGTCCGCATCCCGCACCTGCGGGCCGACCGGCGCTTCGCCCCGGAGCTGGCCCGGCTGACGGGGGCCGTCCTCGGCCTGCCGTCCGGCACCGCCTGAGCGCGACCCACTCCTCCGCTCCGTCCCGCCAGACGAATGAGCGCTGATGGACATTTTTCGTGCGCTCGACTCTCCGTGCGCGGCACCGGAATGAGCCAGCGTTACCCCATCGCGGTCCGCTGCTCTGCGCAAACGCCACGTGAAGCGGACTTCCAACCACGGCAAGCCTGCGATCTTGGGCCAGAAATCAGTTAGCCGTCATTGACAACACCGAGCAGAGGCTCTTCAATGAGGCGGTGACCAGGGTCACCCTTCGGCAGCCCTGACTGACACTTCGTCCGCGCCGAGGTGAGCCTCCGACGCCCGGGACTCACCACCCACAGGAAGGAACTCGCATGGAGACGTCTGTCGTCGAGGAGCTCGACGTCCTCGTCATCGGAGGCGGTTTCTCCGGGATCTACCAGCTCGAGCGGCTCCGTTCACTGGGCTTCTCGGTCTCGCTCTACGAGGCCGGGGCCGACGCTGGCGGGGTGTGGCACTGGAACCGCTACCCCGGTGCCCGGGTCGACACCGAGGCGACCCTCTACCAGTTCTCCGACGAGCGGATCTGGCGGGAGTGGAACTGGTCGGAGATCTTCCCCGGCCAGGAGGAGCTGCAGGCCTACTTCCGGTTCGTGACCGACCGGCTCGATCTCGCCCGCGACATCCGCTACAGCACCCGGGTCGTCGCGGCCCGGTTCGACGACCGGACCGACACCTGGACGGTCGAGTCCCGCGACGAGCGGACCGGCGAGACGTTCCGGACCAGGGCCCGCTACGTCCTCCCGCTGCTGGGCACCGGCTCGAAGGCGCTGGTCCCGGAGATCCCCGGGCTGGCCGACTTCGCCGGCGACCACTTCCACACCTCCCGCTGGCCGCAGGGCTACGACATGACGGGCAAGCGGGTGGCCGTCATCGGGACCGGGGCCAGCGGGGTCCAGGTCGTGCAGTCCATCGCGCCCGAGGTCGCGCAGCTCACCGTGTTCCAGCGGACCCCGGCGACCGCGCTGCCGATGATCTCCCGCAAGCTCGACGCGGCCGCCAACGACGAGCTGCGCCGCGGCTACCCGGAGCTGTTCCGGTACCGCGAGACCACCTTCGGCGGGCTCGAGTACGACGTCATCTACACCCCGACCGCCGACGTCTCCGACGAGGAGTTCGAGGCCACCCTCGAGGAGCTCTGGGCGAAGGGCGGCCTGCAGATCTGGCTCGGCGGCTACGCCGACATGTTCTTCAACGCCGAGGTCGGGCACCGGATCTACGCGTTCTGGCGGAAGAAGACCCTCGCCCGGATCAAGGACCCGGCGCTCGCCGAGAAGCTCGCACCGGAGACGCCGCCGTACCCGTTCGGGACCAAGCGCTGCCCGCTCGAGTACACCTACTACGACGCCTTCAACCGGGACAACGTCGAGCTCGTCGACGTCCGGGAGACGCCCATCGAGAAGGTCACCCGGACCGGGATCGTCACCGCCGACGGCCGCGAGCACGAGTTCGACGTGATCGTCCTCGCGACCGGCTTCGACTCCTTCACCGGCGGCCTCACCGACATCGACGTCCGCTCCACGTCCGGGGAGTCGTTCGCCGAGGTGTTCCGCGACGGCGCCCGCACCGCACTGGGCAGGGCGACCTCCGGCTTCCCGAACATGCTCTACGTATACGGCCCGCAGAGCCCGTCCGCCTTCTGCAACGGGCCCACCTGCGCCGAGCTGGAGGGCGAGTGGGTCGTCAACTGTCTGGTGCACCTGCGCGACAACGGCCTGACCCGGATCGAGGCGACCCCGGAGGCCGAGAAGGAGTGGCACGACCACCTCGAGGCCCTCGCGAGCGCGACCACCTTCCCGCTCGCCAACTCCTGGTACATGAACGCCAACGTGCCCGGCAAGAAGCGGGAGCTGCTCGCCTACCCCGGTGGGCTGCCCACCTACCTGGAGAAGTGCCGGCAGTCGGCGGAGAACGGCTACGCGGGCTTCGCCCTGTCCTGACCGCGGCCGCCGGACCGCGGGTGCCGCCCGTCCGGGCGGCACCCGCGACGTCCCGCATCGCCCGCTGGTGCCCGGGCACCGGGGTTCTAGGCTGACCCGACCATGGCCACCCCATTCCGCGATCCCGCCTCCACCGAGCCGGACCCTCCGGACGACGCGGCCGACCCGGCACTGCGCCGCCGCGAGCTCGGCCAGACCTCCGCCCGGTCGTTGCTGCTGACCGTGCTCGGGGAGTTCGTCCTACCCTCCGGTGAGCCGGTGTGGACGCGGGCGCTGCTCGAGGTCCTGGGCGGGCTCGGCGTGGAGTCGAAGTCGGCCCGCCAGGCGCTCGCCCGCACCGCCGGCGAGGGCCTGCTCAGCTCCGACCGCGCCGGCCGGCGGGTCCGCTGGTCGCTGACCGCGTCCGGGCACCGGCTGCTGTCCGACGGCGCCGCACGGATCTACGCCTTCGGCCGGCCCGCCACCGGGTGGGACGGCCGCTGGCTGGTGCTGCTCGCCAGCGTCCCGGAGTCCCGCCGTAGGCTGCGCCACCGGCTCCGCACCCGGCTCGCCTGGGCCGGGCTCGGCTCACCGGCGCCCGGGGTGTGGGTCTCCCCCGACCCGGGCAAGGAACCACAGGTCACCGCCGTCCTGGACGAGCTGGACCTGCGCGGCATGAGCAGCTCGTTCATCGGGCACTACGGCGGCATCGGGCGCCCCGCCGACGTCGTCGAGCAGGCCTGGGACCTGGACCGGGTCGAGCAGGCCTACCAGGAGTTCCTGGACGAGTTCGATCCCGACCTCTCCGGTGGCCCGGCTCCCGGCCAGGGGGTGCTGACCCGGCAGGTCCAGCTGGTGCACGCCTGGCGCCGGTTCCCGTTCCTCGACCCGGAGCTGCCCGCCGAGCTGCTCCCCGACCGGTGGGCGGGCGCCCGGGCCGCCGAGCTGTTCAGCACCCTGCACGCCCGGTGGGACGCCGAGGCCCGAGCGGCCTGGGCCGCCCTCGCCACCGGGCCCTGACCTCGCGCGCGCCGCACCCGCACCCGCACCCGCGGGAATGCGCTCCGCGCCGCACCCCGCCCTGCGCGTCGCACCCCCGTCGCTCGTCGAGATGCAGCTCAGCGGGCCGCGAAGATCGACAATTCCCGCTGAGCTGCATCTCGGCGGGCCGAGGGGTGCGACGTCAGCCGAGGCAGCCCGGGCCGAGCAGGGCTTTCAGGTCGCCCATCAGGGCCGAGGTGTGGAGCACCTTCAGCGAGTCGTCCAGCTTGAGGGCGGTGACCTTCTTGCCGTAGACGAGCGACAGGTGCACCTCGGAGGTCCCCGGGTGGTGCGTCAGCACCTCCTTGAGCTTCGCGACCCGCTCGGGGGTGCACTGGTCGGTGCGCAGCGACACCCGGATCGGCAGACCGGCCTCCCCGGCCGCGGCGAGCTCGGGCACGGCGAGGTCGTTGGCGATCAGCGAGACGCGATCGTCCCGCTTGTTCACCCGCGCCTTGACCAGCACGATCGCGTCCTCCGCGACGTCCACCCCGACGACCTGGTAGGCCCGCGGGAAGAACAGCACCTCGATGCCGCCGGCGAGGTCCTCGATCTGCGCGGACGCCCAGGGCTCGCCGTTCTTGTTCACCCGGCGGTTCACGTTCGCGAGGATCCCGCCGACGGTGACCTGCGCGCCCTCGGGCACGGTGCCTTCGACGATGTCGGCGATCGAGGTGTCGGCCTTCGCGGCGAGCGCCTGCTCCAGGCCCTGCAGCGGGTGGCCGGACACGTAGAGCCCGAGCATCTCGCGCTCGACGGCCAGCTTGTGCTTGGAGTCCCACTCCTCGTCGGGGACCTTCACGTCGAAGATCCCGCCCAGCTCGTCACCGCCGTCGCCACCGGAGCCGTCCATCGACCCGAAGAGGTCGAACTGGCCCATCGACGCGGCCTTCTTGGTGCTCATCACCGCGTCGATCGCGTCGGCGTGCACCAGCAGCAGGCCCTTGCGGGAGTGCCCGAGCGAGTCGAACGCGCCGGCCTTGATCAGCGACTCGACGACCTTCTTGTTGCAGACGACCGCGTCGACCTTGCGCAGGAAGTCGGAGAAGTCGACGAAGTTCCCCTTCTCCCGGCGTGCCGCGACGATCGCGTCGACCACGTTGTGCCCGACGTTGCGGATACCGCCCAGGCCGAACCGGATGTCGTCGCCGACCGGGGCGAAGTTGCGCACCGAGTCGTTGACGTCCGGCGGGAGAACGGTGATGCCCATCCGCCGGCACTCGGCCAGGTAGACGGCGGCCTTGTCCTTGTCGTCGCGGACCGAGGTGAGCACCGCGGCCATGTACTCGGCCGGGTAGTTCGCCTTGAGGTACGCCGTCCAGTACGAGACCACGCCGTACGCGGCGGAGTGCGCGCGGTTGAACGCGTAGTCGGAGAACGGGAGCAGAATGTCCCAGAGCGTCTTGACGGCGTTCTCGGAGTAGCCGTTCTCCTTCATCCCGCCGGCGAAGGTGACGTACTCCTTGTCCAGGATCTCCTTCTTCTTCTTGCCCATCGCCCGGCGGAGCAGGTCCGCCTGACCCAGCGAGTACCCGGCGAGCACCTGGGCGATCGACATGACCTGTTCCTGGTAGACGATCAGGCCGAACGTCTCGCCGAGGACCTCCTTGAGCGGCTCCGCCAGCTCCGGGTGGATCGGCGTGACCTCCTGCCGCCCGTTCTTGCGGTCGGCGTAGTCGTTGTGCGCGTTCGCGCCCATCGGGCCGGGGCGGTACAGCGCGCCGACCGCGGAGATGTGCTCGAACTCGCTGGGCGCCATCCGGCGCAGCAGGTCCCGCATGGGGCCGCCGTCCAGCTGGAAGACACCGAGCGTGTCGCCGCGGGAGAGCAGCTCGTAGGTCTTCGGGTCGTCGAGCTCGAGATGGTCGAGATCGACCGCGGGCTTGCCGTTGAGCTCGATGTTCTCCAGGGCATCGTCGAGGATCGTGAGGTTGCGCAGCCCCAGGAAGTCCATCTTGAGGAGACCGATGGTCTCGCAGACACCCATGTCGAACTGGGTGATGATGGCGCCGTCGGACTCCCGGCGCTGGATCGGGATGACGTCGATCAGCGGCGTCGACGACATGATGACGCCGGCCGCGTGCACGCCCCACTGGCGCTTCAGGCCCTCCAGGCCCCGCGCGGTGTCGATGATCTCCTTGACCTGCGGGTCCGCCTCGTACAGCGCACGGACCTCGGTGGCCTCGGAGTAGCGCTTGTGCGACGGGTCGAAGATCCCGGACAGCGGGATGTCCTTGCCCATGACGGCGGGCGGCATCGCCTTGGAGATCCGGTCGGCGACCGAGTAGCCGGGCTGGCCGAACAGCACCCGCGCCGAGTCCTTGATCGCGGCCTTCGCCTTGATCGTGGAGTAGGTGATGATCTGGGCGATCCGGTCCTCGCCGTACTTCTCGGTGGTGTACCGGATCATCTCGCCGCGCCGGCGCTCGTCGAAGTCCATGTCGATGTCGGGCATGGAGACGCGGTCCGGGTTCAGGAACCGCTCGAAGATCAGCTTGTGCCGGATCGGGTCGAGATCGGTGATCCCGAGGACGTAGGCGACCAGCGACCCGGCGGCCGAGCCGCGGCCGGGGCCGCAGCGGATGCCGACCGACTTGGCGTGCTGGATGAGATCCGCGGTCACCAGGAAGTAGCCGGGGTAGCCCATCTTGATGATGACGCCGACCTCGTAGTTGGCCTGCTGCCGGTACCGCTCGGTGACGCCGTTCGGGAACCGCATGTGCAGCCCCCGCTCGACCTCCTTGATCAGCCAGGACTCCTCGGTCTCCCCCTCGGGCACCGGGGCCTTGGGCTGCAGGTCCTGCCCCGTGGTGAAGTCGATGTTGCAGCGCTCGGCGACGAGCAGCGTGTTGTCGCAGGCCTCCGGGTGGATCGGGTCCCACAGCGCGCGCATCTCGTGCGCGGGCTTGAGGTAGAAATCCTGCGCGTCGAACTTGAAGCGGTTCGGGTCGGCGAGGGTCTTCCCGGTCTGGACGCACAGCAGCACCTCGTGCGCCTTCGTGTCGTCCGGGTAGGTGTAGTGCAGGTCGTTGGTGGCCAGGCCGGGCAGGTCGAGCTTGTCCTTGAGCCGGAACAGGTCCTCCTGGACCCGCTTCTCGATCTCGATGCCGTGGTCCATCAGCTCCAGGAAGAAGTTGTCCTTCCCGAAGATGTCCCGGTAGTCGCTCGCCGCCTGGCAGGCGCCGTCGAAGTCGTTCTGCTGGAGCAGCCGCGCGACCTCGCCGGACGGGCAGCCGGTCGTCGCGATGAGCCCCTTGCCGTACTGCTCCAGCAGCTCACGGTCCATACGCGGCTTGTAGTAGTACCCCTCGAGGCTGGCCAGCGACGAGAGCCGGAAGAGGTTGTGCATCCCCTCCGTGTTCTCGGCGAGCAGCGTCATGTGGGTGTACATGAGGTCGGGGTTGTTGTCGGCGGCCGCCGGATTGCTCCCGCCCAGCGCCGTGCGCTTGCGCTCGTGCCGGGAGCCGGGCGCGAGGTAGCCCTCCATGCCGATGATCGGCTTGATGTCGTGCGCCTTGGCCTTGCGCCAGAACTCGAAGGCGCCGTAGACGTTGCCGTGGTCGGTCATCGCGATCGCCGGCATCTCGTACTTGGCGGCCTCGGAGAACAGGTCGTCGAGCCGGGCGGCGCCGTCGAGCATCGAGAACTCGGTGTGGGTGTGCAGATGGACGAAGGAGCCCGTTCCGGATGTGCCGCCGGCCATGTGTCTTCCGCGCTCCTCTCCCGCGCCCTGGGGTGACGCGGTGCTCCCCGTGCCGCACGCTGCGCACCTGCCGGGGCGCACCGTGCCGTGACCACTCACCCACCGGCCCCGACGGCCGGCAGCGCGCCGGACGACCCCCTGTCGCGGCTCCTGGCGGGGGCCACGAGGGTGCCGGTGGGACTCCTGCGCGGGGCCGGACCGACCGGATCGGTGAGGGCTTCAGACTAGCCGCGGGGTCCGACAGTTCCGGCGACCGCGGGGGTCCCCCGCGGCCCCCGGTGCATCGGTCCTGCTCACCGGTGCCGGTCCGGTGGCGACGGCGTGTCGGGGTCCGGCGGGCGGCCCGCCGGCCGCGCACCCCGGGCCCGGCGCGGGGGCCGACCCGGCGCGCCGCGCGGCCGATGGGACCGGCGCGACGACGCCGCCCCGAACCGGGCCGGACGACCTGCGTCCGACCGGCCCGCAGGCCCCCTCCGGGGGTTACGCTCCCCCGACGATGGATCATCACACGGCACGCGGCCGGGAACCCAGGTCCGACAGCCCACCCGACCACGAGCGCCGGACGGTGGTGTTCGATCTCGGCGAGGTGCTGGTCCCCTCGCAGGGCCTGGAGCGGCGGCTGGCCGCCGAGCTCGGCGTCCCCGAGCCGGAGCTGCGGGTGGCCTACCGGGCGCACCGGCGCCGGCACGACCTGGGTGATCCGCCGCACCGCTACTGGTCGGCGGTGTTCGCCGATCTCGGCCTCCCGCCGGATCCGGACCGGATGGACGCCGCCGAGCGGCTCGACGTGACGTTCTGGTCGGCGCTGCCGCCGAGGTCGTCGATGCTGCTGGCCGATCTCGCCCGGGCGAAGGTGCGGCTGGCGGTGCTGTCCAACGCCCCCCGCGGGCTGGCCGCCGCGGTCCGGGCCGCGGCCTGGAGCGGCCCGTTCGACCGCATGCTGTTCTCCGCCGACGTCGGGCTGGTCAAGCCGTCGCAGGATGTCTACCGGCGGGCCGACGTCGAGTTCCGGACGGTCCCCGAGCAGGTCGTGTTCTTCGACGACCGGGTGGACAACGTCCGGGCGGCGGTCGCGCACGGCTGGGACGCGCACCTGTGGCGCGGCGCCGCCGCGGCGGTCCGCCTGCTGCGCGACCGCGGCGTGCTCGGCTGATCCGGGCTCACCCGGCGGGCACCGGGCCGTCGTCGGGCGGCGGGGTCGCCGCCGTCGTCTGCTCGGGCAGCAGCGGGGACAGCGCCAGCTGTGCCGCGCTGGAGCGCTGCGGCGCCGCGTGCACCGCGCGCACCCCGGCGGTGCCGGCGAGCGCCTCCAGCGCGTCCCGGTCGGCGGTGACCACCAGCCCGATGACGCAGGCGCAGTCCGGCGCGGCGAGCATCCGCTGCTCGGCGGCGGCGATCGCGGCCCGCCGGGTGAGCAGCGCGCCGGTCTCCGGGTCGGCCGCCGGGTCGGCCGCCCGCTCGGCCCGCTCGCGGTCGGCCTCGGCGCGGAACGCCGCCTGCTCCCGGGCGACGCCGAGCGCCGCCGCGGGGTCACCGGTCCCGGTCACGTGCTCGAACCGCAGCGCCGTCTGCACCCGCTCCAGCGGCACCCGGAACACGACGGTCCCGACCGGCGACGTCCCGGCGAGCGCCGCCGCGTCCGGCACGTCCAGCGGGCGGTCGAACTGGACCAGCGCCGGCACCGGCATCCCCTCGGGCGGCAGCTGCCCGGGCAGCGAGGCGAGGTACTCGCCGACGTCCTGGCCGGGTTCGGGGCCGAGCCGGATCGAGCCGGTCGAGGTGCCCGCCGGGACGGGCGGGCCGGACCCGGCCACCCACAGCGTGCCGAGCAGCACCACGCCCATCAGCGCGACGACCACCCACAGGCCGCGCGTGCTCAGCCCGGTCACGGGTCCCGCAGTGCCTCGAGCGCCGCGGCCAGGTCGTCCGGGTAGGGGCTGGTGAACTCGACGTGGCGGCCGTCCGCCGGATGCTCGAAGCCGAGCGTCCTGGCGTGCAGCCACTGCCGGCTCAGCCCGACCCGCTTGGCCAGCGTCGGATCCGCACCGTAGGTGAGGTCGCCGACGCAGGGATGGCGGAGCGCGGAGAAGTGCACCCGGATCTGGTGCGTACGCCCGGTCTCCAGGTGCACGTCGAGCAGGCTGGCCGAGCGGAACGCCTCGATCGTGTCGTAGTGGGTGATGCTCGGCTTGCCGCTCTGCATGACGGCGAACCGGTAGTCGTGCCGCGGGTGCCGGTCGATCGGCGCGTCGATGGTGCCCGACGACGGATCGGGATGTCCCTGGACGACGGCGTGGTAGCGCTTGTCGACGGTGCGCTCCTTGAACGCCCGCTTCAGCGCCGTGTACGCGTGCTCGGAGGTGGCGACCACCATGACGCCGGTGGTGCCGACGTCGAGCCGGTGCACGATCCCCTGGCGCTCGGCGGCGCCGGAGGTGGACAGCCGGAACCCGAGCGCCGCGAGGCCGCTGGTGACGGTCGGCCCGGTCCAGCCCGGCGACGGGTGCGCGGCGACGCCGACCGGCTTGTCGACGACGACGATGTCGTCGTCGGAGTGCAGCACGGTCAGCCCGGCGACGACCTCGGCCGGGCCGGCGATGACCGGCTCGGCGGTCTCGACGTCGGGCAGCTCGATCTCCAGCCACGCCCCGCCGAGCAGCCGATCGGACTTGCCGGCGACGCTGCCGTCGACCTGGATCCGGCCGGACTCGGCCAGCCCGGCGACGACCGTGCGGGACAGGCCCAGCAGCCGGGAGAGGCCGGAGTCGATGCGCATGCCGTCGAGGCCGTCAGGGACGGGCATGCTCCGCAGGTCACCCACGGCTCAGCCACCCACCCGTCCGTCGATCTCCACCCCGCGCAGCGCCATCAGCACCAGCAGGATCCCGCCGCAGGCGATGCCGGAGTCGGCGATGTTGAACACCGGGAAGACGCTGCCGTCCGGCGCGAACACGGCGAACATGTCGACGACGTGCCCGCGCATCGGGCCGGGCGAGCGGAAGAACCGGTCGACCAGGTTGCCCAGCGCGCCGCCCAGGACCAGTCCGAGCCCGATCGCCCAGCCGATGGAGACCAGCCTGCGGGCGATCCGGATGATCACCCCGACGACGACGACAGCGACGATCGTCAGCACCCAGGTGTACCCGGTGGCCATCGACCAGGCGGCGCCCGGGTTGCGCAGCAGCGTCAGGTAGAACAAGCCGTCGATCACGGTGACCGGGTCGCGGTCCTCCAGCGTCGCGACGGCGGCGATCTTGGTGGCCAGGTCGAGGGCGAGCACCACGCCGGCGATCCCGGCCAGCAGGAACACCCCGCGCCGCCGTAGCGCGGGATCGACGGGTGCCTCGCCGGCGGCGGGATCGGAACTCACCCCCCGAGTATGACGAGCGCCGGCGGCGCACGTTCCGGCGGTCCGGTCCGGCGGTCGCCGACTCAGGGCGACCAGACGATCGTGACGGCGTCGGTGCGCCGCGGCGGCACCGTCGCCAGCGCGGACTCGACCTCCGCGAGCCGGGACGCGGGCAGGCACAGCCGGCGGGCCACCCAGCCCGCGTCGTGCGGGAGCCGCCGGTCCCGGGTCCAGTGCCGCACCTCCGGCGCGACGCCGAGCTCCTCGCGCAGCACCGCGACGGCGTCGTCGGCGGTGGCGCTCGGCGGGCGGTCCAGGTCGTGGAAGTGCCGCCACAGCGGGTCCAGCCAGGCCATCGGGTGCTCGGGCAGCATCTCGACCACCACGCCGCCCGCCGGGCCGCGGGCGGCGGCGTGCAGGGCGGCGAGGAACGGCGGGAGATCGACGACGTTGTGCAGCACGTGATGGCAGACGACGACGTCGTGCCGGTCGGCGTCGGCGGCGACCTCCGGCCAGGAGCCCTGCACGGTGCCGTACGGGATCCCGCGCTCGTGGGCCGTCGCGGCGAACACGGCGAGCATGTCGGCCTGCCGGTCGACGCCGACCACCCGCGCCACCGGCGACGGATCGGGCCGGACGACGGCGAACGCGGCGTCACCGCCGCCGCAGCCGACGTCGAGCACCGACGCGCCGGCGCAGCTCCAGGCCGCGGCACGTTCGGCGAGCGCCCGGGCCGCGGCCCGGGACGGGGTGTCGGCGGGCTCGGCGGGCGGCGCGAAGTCGGCCGCGCGGTGCGTCCACGGATCGGCGGGGGCGGCGCGCCGGATGTGCTCCGGGATCCCCCGTCCGGACTGGAGTTCCCGCCACCGATCCGCTGCCGCGCCCACCCGGCGAGCCTACGGGGGCGCCGGGCCGGGTGACCGGCCCGGCACCCCGGGGTTCAGGCGCGCTCGACCCGCGCGCGCAGCTCGACGGCGGACCCGTCCGGGCCGACCACCTGCCCGGCCGAGGCCCCGTCGGCCACAGCGCCGTAGGCCACCGCGGTCGCGAGCACCTCCCCGCCGACGAACGACTCGTGCGTGCGGACCGCGTCCAGCACCACGTCCGGCCCGTCCAGGGTCAGCGCGATCCGGTCGGCCACCGCCAGCCCGGCGTCCCGGCGGGCCTGCTGCACGACCCGGACGACGTCGCGCGCGGTGCCCTCGGCCGCCAGCTCAGGGGTGACGGTCGTGTCGAGCACGACCAGCCCGCTGTTCCCCGGCAGCGCGACGGTGTGCGCCGGGTCGGCGGCGACCAGCCGCTCGGTGAACTCGCCGTCCTGCAGGGTGATCCCGGCGGCGACGACGGTGTCCAGGCCGCCGTCGGTCTCCCGGCTCCACTCCCCCGCCTTCACCGCGCGGATGCACTTCTGCACGTCGGCGCCCAGCCGCGGGCCGGCGACCCGGGCGTTCACCGCGATCTCGAAGCGTCCGTGCTCCGCGACGTCCTCGGTGAGCTCGACCGTGCGGACGTTCACCTCGTCGCGCAGCAGGGCGATGAACGGCTCCAGGTCCGCGGCGTCGGCGGCGGCGACGGTGAGCCCGGGCAGCGGCTGGCGCACCCGGACCTTCGCCGACTTGCGCAGCGACAGCGCCGCCGACGCGACCTGCCGGATCCGGTCCATCCCGGCGACCAGCTCGGCGTCGTGCGGCAGCCCGGCCCCCGCCGCGGCCGTCCCGGGCAGCGCCGGGTCGGACCCGCCCGGCCAGTCGGCGAGGTGCACCGAGCGGCCGCCGGTGAGGCCGCGCCAGATCGCCTCCGCGGTCAGCGGCAGCAGCGGCGCCGCAACCCGGCAGGTCACCTCCAGCACGGTGTGCAGGGTGTCGACGGCGTCCCGCCGGACGGCCTCGGCGTCGGCCGATCCGGTCGCCCAGAACCGCTCCCGGGAGCGCCGGACGTACCAGTTGGTCAGCGTCTCGGCGTGCTCCCGGATCCGCTCGCAGGCGCCCGCGATGTCGTAGGCGTCCATCGCCGCGGTGACGCCGTCGACCAGGTCCGCGGTCTTGGCCAGCACGTACCGGTCGAGCACGTGCTGGCTGTCGATGCGGAACGTCCCGCGCTGCCCGCCGGCGTAGAGCGACAGGAAGTACCAGCTGTTCCACAGCGGCAGGATCGCCTGCCGGACGCCCTCCCGGATGCCCTGCTCGGTGACGATCAGGTTCCCGCCGCGCAGGATCGGCGACGCCATGAGGAACCACCGCATGGCGTCCGAGCCGTCCCGGTCGAAGACCTCGTTGACGTCCGGGTAGTTCTTGCGCGACTTGGACATCTTCGCACCGTCGTCGCCGAGCACGATGCCGTGCGCCGAGCAGTTGCGGAACGCGGGCCGGTCGAACAGGGCGGTGGCGAGCACGTGCAGCGTGTAGAACCAGCCGCGGGTCTGGCCGTTGTACTCGACGATGAAGTCGCCCGGGTAGTGGTGCTCGAACCAGTCGGCGTTCGCGAACGGGTAGTGCACCTGGGCGAACGGCATCGAGCCGGACTCGAACCAGCAGTCCAGCACCTCCGGGACCCGGCGCATGGTGCTCACGCCCGTCGGGTCGTCCGGGTTGGGCCGGGTCAGCTCGTCGACGTACGGGCGGTGCAGGTCGGTCGGGCGCACGCCGAAGTCGCGCTCCAGCTCGTCGAGCGAGCCGTAGACGTCGGTCCGCGGGTAGCGCGGGTCGTCGGACTGCCACACCGGGATCGGGCTGCCCCAGTACCGGTTGCGGGAGATCCCCCAGTCGCGGGCGCCCTCCAGCCACTTCCCGAACTGGCCGTCGCGCACGTGCGCGGGCGTCCAGTCGATCTGCTGGTTGAGCTCGACCATCCGGTCCCGGAACTGGGTGACCCGGACGAACCAGGAGTCGACGGCACGCTGGATCAGCGCGTTACCGCAGCGCCAGCAGTGCGGGTACGGGTGGTCGTAGGTCTCGTGCCGCAGCAGCACGCCGCCGACGTGCTCGGACGTGCGCTCCTTCAGGTCCCGGATGATCTGCGGGTTCGCGTCGAACACCTGCATGCCGGCGTACGGCGGGACCTCGGTGGTGAACTCGCCGCGGGAGTCGACCGGGTTGACGACCTCGATGCCGGCCGCGTCGGTGACCTCCTTGTCCTCCTCACCGAAGGCGGGGGCGATGTGCACGAGCCCGGTGCCGTCCTCGGTGGTGACGTAGTCGGCGGCCAGCACCCGGTGCGCGTTCTCCCGGCCGGTGAAGAAGTCGAACGGCGGGGTGTAGGCGGCGCCGAGCATGTCGGAGCCCTTCAGCACGGTGACGACGTGCGGGTCCTCGCCCAGCTCGCGGGCGTAGGCGGCGACGCGGGCCTGCGCGAGCACCCAGCGCTCCCCGTTCGCCTGCACGACCGCGTAGTCGACGTCCGGGTGCACCGCGACGGCCAGGTTCGACGGCAGCGTCCACGGGGTGGTCGTCCAGACCAGGGCGAGCGCGCCGTCGAGGTCCGCGCAGCCTGAGTCGGACAGCCGCAGCCCGACGGTGACGGCCGGGTCCTGCCGGTCGAGGTAGACGTCGTCCATCTTGGTCTCGGTGGCGCTCAGCGGCGTCTCGCAGCGCCAGCAGTACCAGAGCACCCGGAAGCCCGAGTAGACCAAGCCCTTGTCCCACAACGACTTGAACGCCCACATGACGGACTCCATGTAGTCCAGGTCGAGCGTCTTGTAGTCGTTGTCGAAGTCGACCCAGCGGGCCTGGCGGGTGACGTAGTCGCGCCACTCGCCGGTGTAGCGGAGCACCGAGGTGCGGCACGCCTCGTTGAAGGCGGCGACGCCCATCTCCTCGATCTCGGACTTGTGCTTGATGCCGAGCTGGTTCTCGGTCTCGACCTCGGCGGGCAGGCCGTGGGTGTCCCAGCCGAAGCGGCGCTCGACCCGGTTGCCGCGCATGGTGCGGTAGCGCGGGACGACGTCCTTGACGTAGCCGGTGAGCAGGTGGCCGTAGTGCGGCAGGCCGTTGGCGAACGGCGGGCCGTCGTAGAAGACGTACTCGCACGAGCCGTTCTCCCCGGCCGGGCGCTGCTCGACGGACGCGCGGAACGTGTCGTCGGCCTCCCAGGACGCCAGGACGTCGCGCTCCAGCGCAGGGAACGTGGGATGTGCGGGAACCTCGGGGTAACCGGTGTCGCTCATGGCGCTCCTCGTGCGAATGTCGGTTCGCACGGGGACGACGACGGCCCGTGGAGGCCGTGCCGCGGTACCACCCCGCTTGCGCACCCTGGCTCGCGTGCGCCTCTCGTTCGACGGCGATGACGGGCCGCACCCGTCCGGTTCTACTCCGGCCCGCGCAGGACGGGCCGTTTCTTCCGGAGGCTCCCCGGTGATGGCCGGATCGGTGCCTGTGGAACCAGAGTAGCGCGGGCGGGCACCCGGTTATTCCACAGCCCGGCGAAGCGGGCTCATTCACACAGCCCGGCGAAGCGGGCTCATTCACACAGCCCGGCGAAGCGGGGGCCGGCTAGCGGACCTGGGCCGGGTGCCGCTCGCCGAGCGAGCGGTTCGGCGAGCACCAGCCACACGGGGTGAACCCGAGCTCGACGGCCTCGCTGACCGGGAGCGGGATCACCGGCCTGCCGGGCAGCGCCCGGCAGGTCTGCACGTGGTAGCGCGGGTGCTCGTCGATCACCAGCACCTCGTCCGGGAGTCGGGCCACCAGGCCCGCCAGGGTCGGGTCGCGCGGCTCCTCGGGGGCCTCGCCGGCGATCGGCTGCTGCTCCGACGCGGCGCCCACGTCGGACGGCGGCCGCCCGGCATCGGCCCCGGCGGCTCCGTTCTCGACACCGCCGGCGCGGGTATCGGCCCCACCGGAGCGGGAGTCGGCCCCGCCGGCTCCGCTGTCGGCACCAGCCGCGCCGGCTGCACCGGCAGCGCCTGCGGCCAGGCCCGCGCCGCCCGCGGCCTGCGCCGCGGTGGTGCGTCCGGCGGATCCCGCCGGTACCGCTGTGCCGCCGAGCGGCACAGCGGTGGTCGCGGACTCCACCGATCCTGCGCCGGCCGCCCGGGCTGCGGCAGTCCGGTCCGGCGTGTCGCCCGGCCCACCGGCAGCGCCGGGAGCCGATCCGGCAGTCCCGGAACCTGGTCCGCCGGCGCCGGGAGCCGATCCGGTGACCCCGGTGGCCGTGGTCCGGGCGGCGTCACCGGCACCCGGCGCGCCCGCCGGGGCCGAACCGGAGCCGAAGCCCGGGTCGTCGGCTCCGCCGCCGGCGGCGGAGCCGGTCCCGGCGGCCGTCGTCGTGTCGCGCCGGCTCACCCCAGCGGAGCCGGCCGGCGACCGGTCGGAGCCGTGCGGCGGGACCGCATCCCGGGGATCGGCCTGCGCCGCCCCCGTCGTGCCCGGGGCCCGGGCGTCCCCGGGCGGGCCGTCGGGACGTGCCGGGTCGCCGCCACGACCCGTGTCGTCCCGATCGGCCGGCCCGGAGCCGTCCTGGGGGTTCGGGGCCTTCGAAACCCCCCGGGCATCCGAAGCAGCCGGAGCGTCGGGCGTCGTCGGCACCCGGGCCGCAGTCGTCGCCGCGGCCGCGGACTCGTCCGGCGACCCGGCCGGGTGTCCGCCGGACGACGTGTCGCCGTCCGCAGCCGCCCCGTCCGTCACTGAGCGTGATGAAGAACCACCCGATCGGGAAACGGCGGGCGGTCCCTCCTCAGAGCCGGACGGCCGGATCACCGGGATCTGGATGGTCGCATCCGACGCGTTGGCCGCGTCCGGAACTCCACCCGCGGCCCCCGGCAGGCCGGCACCGGCCCGGCCGGGGCCACCCGTCTCCGGCCGGACGACAGGCAGGATCTGGGTGGCGGGTTCCATGTCCGGGCCCTGGTGCCGGGGCGGACCGGGCCGCTCCGGGGTCGGTCCGGCATCGGCGCTCTCCGACCGGTCCCCGGCCCGTACGGCGGACCGGGTCTGCCACCAGTCGTAGAGCAGCACCAGACCGGCGATCAGGCAGACCCCGACCGACGTCCAGAACAGCGCAACGACCTGCAGGAACCATCCGGCAAGCCAGAGCGCCAGCGCGATCGCTACCAGCACCAGCACCAGCATCAACATCGGCGAACTCCGTCGGTCGGCAGTGGCACCCGGCCGCTACCCCATCGTCGTCGGGCATCCCGGCGCGCATTGCTCGCGCGCCGGGCGTCAGCTCCCGGTGTCGGCCCGCTGGCCGTATCCGGAGGCGGCGTAGCCACCGTTCGAACCGGAGCGGTTCGCGTTGCCGGAGTTGTCCGTCGGCGCCGCAGACCCGCGGCCCTCCAGGTCGCGCAGCTGCGACTCCAGATAGGTCTTGAGCCGGGTGCGGTACTCGCGCTCGAAGGTGCGCAGCTCGTCGATCTTCTTCTCCAGCACGGACTTGTCCCGCTGGATCGCGCCCATGATCTCGTTCTGCTTGCGCTCGGCATCGCTGACCAGGCCGGACGCCTTGTCACGCGACTGACGCTCGAGCGTCTCGGAACGGGTACGGGCGTCGTTGAGCATGGTCTCGGCACGCGAGCGCGCGTCGTTGACCAGGCCGTCGGCCTTGGTACGGGCGTCGGAGAGGAGCTGCTCGGACTTGGTCCGCGCATCCGACAGCATCGTGTCGGCCTCGTTCTTCGCCTCGGCCGTCAGCCGGTCGGCCATCTCCTGGGCCAGGCCCAGGACCTTGGCCGCCTGCACGTGATGGTCCCCGCCCTCGGCGTCGGCGGATCCCCCCACTCCGGCGAGCTGGGGCGCGGGGGCTCCGCCACCACGTCCCATCGGCGACGGCGACGCCTGCAGCGCCTGCGTCTGTGCCGGGGCCTGCTGGTTGCGGGCCTCGTCCAGGTCGGCCTCGGCATCGCCGAGGCGCTGCTCGAGCTGTGCGACCTGGTCTCGGAGGTCGTCGTTCTCCCCGATCAGCCGGGCCAGTTCGGCCTCGACCAGATCGAGGAAGGCGTCGACCTCGTCCTCGTTGTACCCCCGCTTCCCGATCGGGGGTTTGCTGAACGCGACGTTGTGAACGTCGGCGGGCGTCAGCGGCATCGGATCACCTCATGCGGTCCTCGGCGGCACTCCCGGGTGACTGGGGCTCAACCCAGGAGCTGTGATCTGACGGCGCTCATCGAGATGAACACCACCAGCAACAGCACCATAATCGACAGGTCCAGTCCTACGCCTCCGATACGGACCACGGGGATCACTCTCCGCAGCAACTTGACCGGAGGGTCGGTCGCGGTGAAGACGACCTCGAGCGCCACCGCGGGGGCTCCGGCCGGTCGCCACTGACGCGCGAAGGACCGGACCATCTCGACGACGATCCGGGCCGCGAGCAGCAGCCAGAAGAAGAACAGGACGTAATAGATCAGGAAGCCGATGGCGGTGGACACGCGTCAATCCTGTCGGAAAGCTCCGCGCTCGGCGAGCCTCCGCGCGTCGTCGGCGGACACCTCGACGTCCGCCGGGGTGAGAAGGAACACCCGGTCGGTAACCTTGTCGATCGATCCGCGCAGCGCGAACGCAAGGCCGGCGGCGAAGTCCACCAGGCGTTTCGCGGCCGCGCCGTCCAGATCGGTGAGGTTCATGATGACCGGCACACCGTCCCGGTAGCGCTCGCCGATCGTGCGCGCCTCGTTGTAGCTGCGCGGGTGCAGCGTCGTGATCGAGGCCGGCGCGACGGCCGTCCGGTCGCGCTGCTCGGGCACCGCCGAGGGCGCGGGCGCCGACGCGACGGGTGTCGGCCGTTCCTCGCGCTGATGTTCCCGAGAGGGGCTCCGGAACGCGTCCGGATCCATCGCGAGCGACCCGCGGACGGCCGCTCCGGCGGCCCCGCCGATCGGCGAGACCCGCCCGAGGTGATCACCGGGCTCCCGCTCACCGCGCGGATCCGGCCGCACACCGCGCGCCGGACGGGGGGTGTCCCGCGCCGTGCGGGGTCCCCAGCCGTCGTCGAAGCCCGCGGCGGGCTCGTATCGTTCGTCGTCGTAACCGTCCTGGTCGGCGAACCGACCCGCACCGGTCGCCCAGCGGTCGCCGCGACCGCTCGAGGAGTGCTCGTGGGCCGCCCGGTAGTGGGCCGGCTCGTCCACGTAGTCCATCTCGTCGGCCGGGACCATGCCGAAGTACGCCTTCAGCCGGTACATCGCGCTCATCCGCTGTCCCCTCGCAGTACTGCTCGACTCCGTACGCGCTCACCTCGCGCGCGCACCCGCGTTCTGGCGACGGTCTCGCCGATGGCCTCGTACCCGCACCGACCAGCGATTACTCCGAGGTTATCCGCCGGTCCCCCACAAGGGCCGTACCGACACGCACCACTGTCGAACCGTGATCGACCGCGATCTCCAGGTCCCCGCTCATCCCGGCGGACAGGGTGCGGGCCGCCGGATGCCGCTCCCGGACCCGGCCGGCCGCGGCGGCGATCGCGGCGAACGACGCACCGGCCTCCCGGCCGAGCGGCGCGACCGCCATCAGGCCGGCGAGCTCCAGGCCGGGCAGCTCCGCGACCAGGTCGGCCAGCTCGTCGAGCCCGTCGCCGGGCACGCCACCGCGGGCCGGATCGCCGTCCACGCTGTACTGGACGAGCACCGGCAGCGGGGCGTCCCGCTCCCCGCCCCCGCGCAGCCGGCCGACCTCGCGGTCGATCGCCCGGGCCAGTCGTGGCGAGTCGACGGACTGGATGCAGGTCACCCACGGGAGCACCGTGCGCACCTTGTTCCGCTGCAGGCCACCGACGAAGTGCCATCGCGGCTCCGCGCCGGGCCGGGCGGCCGAGACGTCGGCGACCTTGGCCGCCAGCTCCTGGGCCCGGTTCTCGGCGAACTCGGCGAGCCCGAGGTCGATCAGGGTCGCGACGTCGGCCGGGGGCACCGTCTTGGTCACCGCGAGCAGGGAGACCTCGGCCGGATCACGGCCGGCGGACCGGCAGGCCGCCGCCAGGCGGGCGCGGACCGCGGCGAGGCGTTCGGTCAGCTCGGCGGTGCGTTCGGGGGTGTCGGGATCGGCCACGCCGATCATCGTGCCGCGCGGGCGGTGGTGCTGCGAGGGTCGCGCACGTCACGCGGGTCGAGCCAGGTGATCGCGGCCTGCCGGCCGCACCGGCCCTCCCGGCGGTGGCTGTACAGGTCGGGATCCTCGATGGTGCAGCGCGGGTCGGTGCCGACCTGGGTCACGCCGAGATCGGCGAGCCTGCGGGCCAGCCCGGCCCGCAGGTCCAGCCCGGCGGTGCCGGTCCGGGTGGTCGACGCGCTGCCGGGCAGCGCGGCCTCCACCTCGTCGCGCATCGCGGGCGGCACCTCGTAGCACCGGCCGCACACCGCGGGCCCGAGCAGCACCTCGAGCCGCTCGACGGCGGCCCCGAGCCCGGTCATCCGGTCGATCACCGCGTCGAGCACGCCGGACGCAGCACCCACCCGGCCGGCGTGTGCCGCCCCGACCACCCCGGCGACCGGGTCGCCGAGCAGCACCGGGACGCAGTCCGCAGCCAGGACCGCGATGCCGAGCAACGGGACGTCGGTGACGACGGCGTCCACATCGGGCACATCCGGCGCGACCCCGCCGGTGCCCGGGCGGGCCCGCGGCGCCTCCCGGAGGACGGCGACGTCGCGGCCGTGCACCTGACGCAGGAACACCAGCCCGGTCAGGCCCAGCTCACGGACGATCCGGGCCCGGTTGGCGGTCACCGCCGCCGGGTCGTCGCCGACGCCTAGCGAGAGATTGAACCGGGAGTACGGGCCGGCCGACCGGCCGCCCGCCCTCGTCGTGGTGACCCGGCGGACGCGGACCGGCGGCGAGTCGGCCTGCGTCATCGGTCAGCGCCGCATGAACGGCGGGACGTCCACCTCGTCCTCGACCGGATCGGCCGGGCGGGCCGCCGGGGCGGAACCGTTGCCGGTGGCGGTCGGCGCCGGATGGTGCTCGGTGCCGGCCGGGGACTCCGCACGCAGGTCCGGCTGCCGCGGCGCGGGCGCGGTGGGCTGCGCGGGCGGCAGCACGCCGGTCCGCTCCGGCGACGACGGCACCGAGGCCGGCAGGTCCGGCGTGGTGGCCTGCGCGCTTCCGGCACCCGAGCCGTACCCGGTCGGGTTGTTCTGCTGCGGTGCCTGCTGTGCGGGCTGGGCCTGCTGCGCCGGCTGGGACTGGGACTGGGACTGGGACTGGCCCGCACCGGCCGCCGGCTCGGACGCCTTCTGGGTGCCGCGGCTGAACACGGCCGGTTCCAGCTTCTTGTGGGTCGGGGTCCCGCCCTCGAAGCCGGCCGCTATCACGGTGACCCGCACCTCGTCGCCGAGCGAGTCGTCGATCACGGTGCCGAAGATGATGTTGGCCTCGGGGTGCGCCGCCTCCTGGACCAGCGACGCCGCCTCGTGGATCTCGAACAGACCCAGGTCGGAGCCGCCCGCAATGGACAGCAGCACGCCCTGCGCACCGTCCATCGACGCCTCGAGCAGCGGGGAGTTGATGGCCTTCTCGGCGGCCTGCACCGCCCGGCCCTCACCGCGCGCGGACCCTATTCCCATCAGCGCCGAACCCGCGCCGGACATCACCGACTTGACGTCGGCGAAGTCCAGGTTTATCAGGCCCGGGGTGGTGATCAGGTTGGTGATCCCCTGCACGCCGGAGAGCAGCACCTCGTCGGCGGAGCGGAAGGCGTCCATCAGCGAGACGCCGACGTCGCCGAGCTGCAGCAGCCGGTCGTTCGGGATGACGATCAGGGTGTCGCACTCGTTGCGGAGCGCCTGGATGCCGTCCTCGGCCTGGCCGGCGCGACGGCGGCCCTCGAAGGTGAACGGGCGGGTGACGACGCCGATCGTCAAGGCGCCGAGCTTGCGGGCTATCGAGGCGACGACCGGTGCACCACCGGTGCCGGTGCCGCCGCCCTCGCCCGCGGTGACGAAGACCATGTCGGCCCCCTTGAGGACCTCCTCGATCTCCTCGGCGTGGTCCTCGGCGGCCTTGCCGCCGACATCGGGGTTCGCGCCGGCGCCGAGCCCACGGGTGAGCTCGCGGCCGATGTCGAGCTTCACGTCGGCGTCCGACATCAGGAGGGCCTGGGCGTCGGTGTTCACCGCGATGAACTCGACCCCCTTGAGGCCGACCTCGATCATGCGGTTGACGGCGTTCACGCCGCCGCCACCGATGCCGACGACCTTGATCACGGCCAGGTAGTTGTGCGGGGGCGTCATGCGCGGCACCTTCCAGTCGCTCGGGGGGTCCGGTCCAGCTCCGGGTGCCCCGGGCCTTCGGGCGAAACGCTAGGTCGCTTCCCCGGCCCGGGTCCAGCAGGCGCGCCGCGCGCCGACAACACCCCGCCCGGGTGGTTCACCGTTCCGGTCACGTGAAACGCGCTCAGTCGCCGGCCGGTGACCCTACGCCGACCCCGCCCTCGGTACGGAAGGGATCGCGCCGAGGTTGGCCCGCACGGGCCCGGCGGCCGGGGTCCGGCCGGGCGTGGCGCGAGGGCCGTTCGGGTGGCATCGCGGCACGTTCGTGCGCGGGCCGGTTCACCGGCGGACCGTGACCAGGGCCGGGCTGGACACGTCGTAGACCGAGCCCTCCCGTTCGAGCAGCGGCCCGAGCACCTCGGCCCGCTGCGCGGTGGCGGCAGTGTCCGACCACGGTCCCCACAGCACCCGCCTGCCCTCGGTCAGTCCCAGCTCGAAGGTGCTCCCGCCGGCCCCGAGGGACAGCGTCTCCACCTGGCCGCGCACCGGTTCCGGGAGGGCGCGCAGGGCGCCGACGGCGGCCAGGGTCGCCGGGTCCTCCGGGCCGACGGACGGCAGCTGCAGCCGGGGCAGCCGCAGGTCCGGCGGTGCCTTCCGGTAGACGAAGCCGGTCACGTCGACGAGCTGCAGCCCGTCCTGGGTCTCGACGAGCGCGGCCGGGGTGCGTTCGGTCACGGTCACCGACAGTGTGTCCGGCCAGATCCGGCCGACGTCGACGCTCGCGACGCCGGGGATCGCCGACACCCGCGCGGCGACGGCGCCGGTGTCGACCGCGGCGAGCGGGACACCGGTGCCGACGTCGGCGGCGGCCTCGACGTCGTGCACCGGGATCTGCCGGGTGCCGCTCACCTCGACCGCGGACACCGGCGGCCCGAAGCTGCCGAGCGCCCACCAGACCGCGGCGGAGAGCCCGATCAGCACCACCAGCACGGTGGCCGCCAGCGCGACCAGGCGCCGGCGGCGGTGCCGCGGGTCGGCGGCGCGCTCCCGCGCGGCCGTCCGTGCCGCCGTCCGTGCCGCCGTCCGTGCGGCAGTCCGTTCGCGGGCCGTCCCGCCGGTGTCCCGGGGGGCGGCGCGGTCAGCGGTCCCCCGGCCGGCGCGGCCCGGGTCGCGGGTCCCGGCGGCGTCCGGGGTGGCGGCGTCGTCGTCGGTCTGCACGGCGGTGGCCGGGCGCGCCGAGTCCCGCTCGCCGGCCCGGTCGGCCCGGCGCGGCCGCCCGGTCTCCCCGGTGTCCGCCGAGCCTGCGGACCGCTCGGCCGCGCGGCGTTCCCGGATCCGGCGGGCCCGCTCGGCCGCCTGCCGTTCCTGCTCCGGGGTGCGACGTGCGGTGCCGCCGGGCCCGGTGCGTGCGCCGGTCTCGTCGCCCCTGCTCATCGCGCCCCCTCGGCGGTCGTCGGTGCCGGGTGCGCCCGGCATCCGGTCATTCCCGGTCGCCCCCGGCGAGCTCGCGCAGGATCTCCGGGCCGAGCGCCGTGACGTCCCCGGCCCCCATCGTGATCACGGTGTCGCCGTCGACGGCGAGCGCGGCGACAGCCGCCGGCGTCTGCTCCCACGACGGGGCGCGGTGCACCCGCTCGGCGGGCAGCCGCACCTCGTCGGTGATCAGCGCCGGACCGACCCCGGGTTCGGGGTCCTCCCGGGCACCGTAGACGTCGAGCACCACGACCTCGTCCGCGAGCGACAGCGACTCGCCGAACTCGCGCGCGAACAGCCGGGTCCGGGAGTAGAGGTGCGGCTGGAAGGCGACGAGCACCCGGCCGCGCCTGCCGTGCACGGTCGGTGCGGACTCGCGAGCGGCGCGCAGGGTCGCCGCGACCTCGGTGGGGTGGTGGGCGTAGTCGTCGTAGACGGAGACGCCGCGGACCCGGCCCTTGAACTCGTACCGGCGCTGCACCCCGCCGAACCCGGCGAGCCCGTCGAGCAGGGTCTCCGGGTCGGCGCCGGTCTCCCCCGCGGCCAGGTAGGCGCCGAGCGCGTTGAGCGCCATGTGCTCG
Organism: Pseudonocardia sp. NPDC046786; assembly: GCF_040645415.1. Lineage (NCBI taxonomy): Bacteria > Bacillati > Actinomycetota > Actinomycetes > Pseudonocardiales > Pseudonocardiaceae > Pseudonocardia > Pseudonocardia sp. NPDC046786. Next base: position 216,939 of record NZ_JBEYYF010000003.1, read on the forward strand.
CCGGGCACGCTCAGCCGCAGCTCCCGCTCGGCGCCGCCGTGCCGGAACAGCGACCGCGAGCCGGTTCCGTCGGGGGTGAAGTCGAGCAGCCGGGCGTCCAGCGCCCCCGGTGCGGACCGGCCGTAGCGCAGCACCCGGATCCCGGCCCGCTCGGCGGCGGCGGCGACCGTCTCGGCGCCGGGGTCGTCGGCGCAGGTGACCAGCACGGCGCCGGGCACCAGCCGGTCGAGGAACCGCTCGAACACCGCGTAGTAGGTCTGCGCGTCGCCGTGGTGGTCCAGGTGGTCCGGCTCGACGTTGGTGACGACCGCGACCGACGGTGCGAACGCGGTGAAGGAGCCGTCGCTCTCGTCGGCCTCGACGACGAACACCTCGCCGCTCCCGTGGTGCGCGCCGCTTCCGGAGATCGACAGGTCACCGCCGATCGCGAAGGACGGATCGGCGCCGGAGTGCTGCAGCGCGACGGTGACCATCGACGTCGTCGACGTCTTGCCGTGGGTCCCGGCGATCGCGATCAGCCTGCGGCCCTCGGTGAGCGCGGCGAGCGCGACCGCCCGGTGCACGACGGGCAGGCCCTGCTCGCGCGCGGCGGCGAGCTCGGGATTGGTCTCCCGGATGGCGGTGGAGACGACGACGGTCGGTGCGTCCTCGCCGTCGTGCCGCAGGTGGGCGGCGTCGTGGCCGACCTCGACCCGCGCACCGAGCGCGCGCAGCGCGGTGACGGTCCGGGACTCGCGGGCGTCGGAGCCGGACACCGCGGTCCCGCGGGCCAGCAGGATGCGGGCGATGCCGCTCATCCCGGCACCCCCGATGCCGATCAGGTGCACGTGCGTTCCGAGCGGGCTCGGGGTGTTCACCGGCGGGCCACCTCCATCACGATCCGGGCGAGCTTCTCGTCGGCCTCGCCGTGGCCGGCCGCCCTGGCCCGCCGACCCATGGCGAGCGCCAGGTCCGGGTCGGTGAGCATCGGCATCAGCTCGTCGACGGCGCGCGCGCCGCTCATCTCCTCGTCGGGCACCAGTTTGCCGCCGCCGGCCTGGACGACCGGGCGGGCGTTGAGCGCCTGTTCCCCGTTGCCGTGCGGGAGCGGGACGTACACGGCGGGCAGCCCGACCGCGGTCAGCTCGGCGACCGTCGTCATCCCGGACCGGCCGAGGACGACGTCGGCCGCGGCGTAGGCCAGGTCCATCCGCTCGATGTAGGGCGTCGGGAAGTAGCCGGGCCGCGGATCGGCCGGGGTCCCGTTGCGCCCGTAGGCGTGCAGCACCGAGATCCCGCGTTCGGTGAAGGCGGGCAGCGACTCGGCGATGGCGTCGTTGAGCGTGCGGGCGCCCTGCGAGCCGCCGAAGACCAGCAGCAGCGGAGCGTGCGGCGGCACGTTGAAGTAGGTGCGTGCCTCGGGCCGCAGCGCGGCGCGGTCGAGCGTGGTGATCGAACGGCGCAGCGGCATACCGACGACCTGCTCGTGTGCCAGCCCGGTGCCGGGTACGGCGGTGGCGACGGCGGCGGCGAACCGGGCACCGACCTTGTTCGCCAGCCCGGCGCGCGCGTTCGCCTCGTGCACGACGATCGGCACCCGGCCGCGGGCGCCGAGGTAGGCGGGCAGCGAGACGAACCCGCCGAAGCCGACGACGACGTCGGCCTGCACCGCGTCCAGCACCTCGCGGACCCGGCGGACCGCGCCCCGGACGTTGCCGGGCAGCTTCAGCAGGTCGGCGGTGGGCTTGCGGGGCAGCGGCACCGGCGGGATCAGCTCGAGCGGGTAGCCGCGGGCCGGGATGAGCTGGGTGTCCAGTCCCTTCTCGGTGCCGAGCGCGGTGACCCGGGCGCCGGGGACGAGCCTGCGGATCGCGTCGGCGACGGCCAGCGCCGGCTCGATGTGCCCGGCGGAGCCGCCGCCGGCGACGACCACGGACAGCGCGCCGGGCGCCGGGGGCTGGAGCTGCTCACCGGCGGGACGGGTGGTGGCGGGCGGGAAGGCACGGGCGCCCTCGGGGCCGCCGGCGTTGCCCGGGTTGTCCGGACTTCCGGGGTTGCCGGGGTGCCCCGGGTTGCCGGGATGACCGCCGCCGGGGGCTGCGGGGCCGGGGTTGCCCGGAGCCGCGGGGTTCCCCGGACCGCCGGGATGCCCCGGACCGGCCGGGCTGCCCGGTGCGCCGGGGGTGCCGGGCTCGGCGAGGCTCGCGGGCCGTCCCGCCGCCGGGCGGGCGTCGGGCCGGGCCGGGAACACCGGCTGGCCCGGGCCACCGTCCGCCGTGGCCTGGCCGAGCTGGGCAGGGCGGACCGGCTGGTCCGGAAGACCGGGCGCGACGCCCTGGCCCGGGTGCTGGGCGAAACCGCCCGGCTCCGGTGCACGGCCCGGCTCGGTCCGCCCGGCACCGGACGGGCCCTGCCGGGGCTGGCCGGCATCGGGACGGTTCGGAGCACCGCCCGGCCGCCCGCCGAACGGCGGCTGCGCACCGCCGGGCCGCTGGCCGCCCGGCGACGGCAGGGCACCGGGCGGCTGCGGGCCGCCGGGGGGCTGCGGGCCGCCACGCCGTGCCGCACCGTCGAAGGACTGCGGCATCCCGGCCGACCGACCGGGCTGCGCCGGGCCGCCCGGACGGTGCCCCACCGGGCCACCGGACGGCGGCTGCTGCCCGCCCGGGCGGGCGCCGGGTCCCGGGCCGGCCGGCGGGACGGCGCCGCGCGGACCGGACGCGGACAGCGCGGCACCACTCTGCGGGCCGGTCCCGGAGACGCCGCTCGGCCGGCCCTGGCGGGACGGCCCGTTGCCGGGGCGTCCCGCGCCGTGCTGGTCGCCCGCGGACGACCCGGCGACGTCGCGGCCGCCGGGGACCGGGTTACCAGCCGGCGGAGTGCCGGCGTCCTGCGGCGCACCGCTCGGCGGGGTCGCGACCGGGTCGTCGGGACGGGACGCGGGACCGTTCCCGGGATTCTGTGCAGGCTGCTGTGCGGGGTGCTGTCCCGGGTTCCGGTTGCCGGGTGTCCCCGGTGCCCGGTCGGGGGCACCGGCGGCACCCGGACCGCCGGGGGCACCGGGTCCCTGCGTTCCGGTGCGGCCGGCGCCGGGACGCTCCGGTCCGCGGGCACGCGGTCCGGCCGGCGTGAACAGTCCGCCGGGCGGCATCGCACCGGGCGGGGTCGGCCCGGGCTGGTGGGGACCGGGCCGCTGCCCGGCGTCGCCGCTCGGCGGGCGCGCGCCGTCCGACCGCTCCGGCTCGTCGGCGCGGGAGGCGCCGTTGCGCCGGACGCCGTTGCGCGGGCTTCCGTTGCGCGGGCTCCCGTTGGCCCGGCCACCCGGGCCGGGGGCCTCCCCCTGGCCCGGCCGGAACGGCGGCCGGCCGCCGTGGGTGTGCGGGTCCCAGCCGGTGGAGGGCAGCCGGCTGGGGCCGCGGACGCCCCCGGTGTCCGGCAGCTGCGTCCCCGGCCCGCCCGACGCGGCACCCGAACCGGAGCCGGCGACGGTACCCGGAGCCGAGCCGGACGCAGTCCCCGGAGCAGAACCGGCTGCGGTGCCCGTAGCGGCGTCGGACGCGGTGCCCGAAGCAGCGCCCGCGGAAGCGCCATCAGCTGCGCCCGCAGCAGTGCCATGCGCAGCGCCCGCAGCAGTGCCATGCGCAGCGCCCGCAGCAGTGCCATGCGCAGCGCCACTGCCAGTGCCAGTGCCGGCGGCACCACCCGGAGCAGCGCCCGCGGCGGAGCCGGACGCAGGACCCGGAGCGGAGCCTGCGGCTGGGTCGGACGCAGCGCCCGGAGCAGCGCCCGCAGCAGGGTCGGACGCGGGGCCCGGACCGGATCCCGCGGCAGTGCCCGAAACAGGGCCCGACGCGGAGCCGTCGGCAGATCCAGAAGCAGATCCCGGAGCCGATTCCGCACCAGTGCCCGCGGCAGAGCCCGAGACAGAGCTCCCGACGGAGCCCGAGACAGAGTTCCCCGCGCTGCCCGGGACGGCGTTCCCGGCAGCACCCGGAGCGGAGTCCCCGACGGTGCCCGACGCACTGCCCGAACCGGCGCCGGACGCCGAGCCCGCGGCACCCCCGGCGGATTCGTGGGGCGGACCCTCGGCGGAGCCGGATGCGGAGCCCTCGGCCGCCTGCCCACCGGCGGGCGCCACCGGGTCCGCAGACCCGGGCTCCGCCTGCGGGGAGCCGGTACCCGGGGCGGCGATCCCCGCCCGGGCGCCCGGGCCCATCGGGGCGGGTCCATCGGCGGGCGGCGCGGCCGGGCCACCGGGCTCCCCCGCACCCCCGTCCGGCCGGGACCCGGTTGCCTCCGGTGCGTCCGGGACGATCTCGAACGCCGCCGTCGGCCCGGCGGGTTCCGGGCCGGGCGCGCCGGCGCCGGTCCGCCGCTCGGGGCCGGACACCTCCAGTCGGACGGTCCGCCGCTCCCCCCGCGACGGCCGGGACGGACCGGGACGGCCCGGGCCGTCCGGCCGTCCGAACAGCACTCCGTCCGGCTCGACCGGCCCGGTCTGCGCCGGGCGTCCCATCGTCGGCCGCCGGGGCGGGCCGTCGGCGGCGCCCGGGGCGGCCGGGTCGGCGCCGTGGCCGTCCCGGCCCGCGCCGGGTCCGCCGGTGCCGCGGTTACCGCCGGTGTGATCCGTGCCCGTCACGCTCTCGTGCCCCTCGCGTCGTCCGACTTCATCTGCTCCCGGCCCGCAGGAGCGTTCTCATCGTGCCGCCCACCGTGACGACGGCCCCGGCGCCCGGTAGGGCTCCGGCAACGGCAGCCGCAGCAGCTTCGCCACCCGGCCCTGCCCGTCCTTGCGGAGGGCCGCGACGGCCTCCGGTTCGTGCCGGGCGGCGTTGGTGAGCAGCCCGAACAGGAACATGGTCACCACCAGCGAGGTCCCGCCGGAGGAGATCAGCGGCAGCTGCAGCCCGGTCACCGGGAGCAGCCCCACGACGTATCCGATGTTGATGGCGGCCTGGACCACCAGGCCGGTTGTCGAGGTCGCCACGACGATCCGCAGCCACGGGTCGGTGTTGCGGGCCGCGATCCGCATCCCGGTGTAGGCCAGGGTCGCGAACAGCGCCAGCACCGCGAACGCGCCGACCAGGCCGAGTTCCTCGCCGATGATCGCGAAGATGAAGTCGTTGTGCGCGTTCGGCAGGTAGTCCCACTTGGCCCGGCCCTGGCCGAGGCCGACCCCGAGCAGCCCGCCGTCGGCCAGCGCGTAGAGCGCCTGCGTCGCCTGGTAGGCGGGGCCCAGCGGATCGGCGGTGGCCGGCGAGAGGAACGCGGTGATCCGGCTCGCCCGGTAGCCCGCGGTCAGCCCGAGGATCACCGCGCCGGCCAGCCCGCCGCCGGCGATCAGCGCGAGCAGCTTGACCGGGGCGCCGCCGAAGTAGAGCAGCGCCAGCATCACGATGCCGATCGAGATGGTCATGCCCAGGTCGGGCTGCAGCACGAGCAGCGTGAAGACCAGCAGGGTGACCGGGACGACCGGGTTCAGCGCGTGCTTCCAGCGGTGCATCACCGCCCGCCGGGCGACCAGCACGTGCGCGCCCCACAGCGTCAGCGCGATCTTGATGGCCTCGGACGGCTGCAGCGACACCGGCCCGATCGCGAACCAGGAGCGGGCGCCGCCGCGGACCACGCCGATCCCCGGGATCAGCACCGCGACCAGCGCGACGATGCCGACGATCAGCAGCACCGGGGCGGCCGAGCGCAGCGTCGCCGGCCGGACCCGCAGGCCGACGTAGAACAGCACCAGGCCGACCGCGCAGAACATGAGCTGCCGGGTGAACACCGAGTACGACGAGCCGCCGGCCGACACCGCGGACGCCGACAGCACCATGACCAGGCCGAACAGCGTGAGTAGGCCGAAGACGCCGAGGATCAGGTGCAGCGAGGTGAGCGGGCGGCGCAGCCAGCGCCGCAACCGGCGCGAGCCGCCGCGGATCCCGCTGACCAGGGCCGCACCCGCGGTCCGGCGCGGCCCGGAGCGCGGTACCGCCGGGCTCACCGGCCACCGTCCAGCGCGGCGACGGCCGCCGCGAACGCCGCACCGCGGTGCGCGTAGTCGCGGAACTGGTCCATCGAGGCCGCCGCCGGAGCGAGCAGCACGACGTCGCCCGGACGGGCGATCGCAGCCGCCCGCCGAACCGCCTCGGGCATCGGATCCGGCTGGTCGGAGGGCACCATGACCCCATCGTGACGCTGCCCGACCTCCACGACCGGGAGATCAGGGGTGTGTCGCGCAAGGGTCTCGACGATCGGCGCCCGGTCCGTCCCGATCACGACGATCCCGGCCAGCTGCGCCGCCCGCGCCGCGGCGAGCTCGCCGAGCGCATCCGGTGCGACCCCCTTGAGCAGCCCGCCGACCACCCAGACCGTGCGCGCGCCCGGGCGGCGGGCGGCGATCGCGGCCAGCGCCGCCGCTGCCGCGTGCGGGTTGGTGGCCTTCGAGTCGTCGAGGTAGTCGACCCCGGCGTGCGTCCCGACCGGGGCACTGCGGTGCGGGCCCGGGGTGAACGACGCGAGCGCCCGCCCGATCGGCCCGGTGCCGACCCCGTAGGCCCTGGCCAGCGCGGCCGCGGCGAGCGCGTCGGTGATCCCGGGCGGTCCGGGCGGCACGACGGCGCCGGCGGCGACCAGCTCCCCGCCGCCGAACGCGCGATCGACCAGCATCCCGCCGGACACACCCAGCTGGTCGGGGCCCGGCTCGTCGAGGGTCACCCCGATCCGGCGGGCGGCCGGTGCGGCGGCCAGCAGCCGGGCGGCCACCGGATCGTCCACCCCGGCGACGGCGACGTCCCCGACCAGCGCGGCGGCCTTCGCCGCAGCGTAGCCGGCCGCCCCGCCGTGCCAGTCGAGATGATCCTCGGCGACGTTCAGCACCACCCCGGCCAGCGGGCGGACCGACGGCGACCAGTGCAGCTGGAAGCTGGACAGCTCGACGGCGAGCACCTCGTGGCCCGCGGCGACCGCGCTCACCACGGGATAGCCGATGTTACCGCAGGCGATCGCGTCCAGCCCGGCGGTGTGCAGGACGGCGGCGAGCATCTCGGTGGTGGTCGTCTTGCCGTTGGTGCCGGTGACCACCAGCCAGGCCGGCGGCTTGCCGGTCAGCTCGCCGAGCCGCCAGGCCAGCTCCGGCTCGCCGATCACCTCGGCGCCGGCCGCGGCGGCCTCGGCGACCAGCGGGTGGTCCGGGCGCCGGCCGGGCGAGGTGACGACGGTGCGCACGCCGTCCGGCAGGCCGGGCCCGGCCCAGGCGCGCACGCCGTCGGGCAGCCCGGCCAGCGCCGCGGGGCGGTCGTCGGAGACGAACACCGGGGAACCGGCGTCGCGCAGCGCCACCGCGGCGGCCAGCCCGGACACGCCGGCCCCGGCGACGAGCACCGGACCGCCGGCCGCCGGCTCGCTCACGCCGAACCCGATGCGGCGAGCCACTCGCTGTAGAAGATCCCCAGCCCCATCGCCGCGCAGATCGCGGCGAGCAGCCAGAACCGGATGATGACGGTCGTCTCGGCCCAGCCGGCCAGCTCGAAGTGGTGGTGGAACGGCGCCATCCGGAACAGTCGCCGGCGCGACGTGCGGAACACCAGGATCTGCAGCGACACCGACAGCGCCTCGACCACGAACACACCACCGATGACGACCAGCAGCAGCTCGGTGCGGGTCACGATGGACAGCCCGGCGAGCAGCCCGCCCAGCGCCAGCGAGCCGGTGTCGCCCATGAAGATCCGGGCCGGTGCGGCGTTCCACCAGAGGAAGCCGATGCAGCCGCCCATCGCGGCCGCGGCGACCAGGCCGACGTCGAGCGGGTCGCGCACCTCGTAGCAGCCGGCGGACGCGGCGATCGCGCAGCTGTTGCGGAACTGCCAGAAGGCGATGATCACGTAGGTGCCGAGCACCATCGCGGCGGTGCCCGCGGCCAGGCCGTCCAGCCCGTCGGTCAGGTTCACCGCGTTCGACCAGGCCGCGACGATCAGGTTGCACAGCAGCACGAACCCGACCACGCCGAAGCTCAGCACGGTGATGTCCCGGACGAACGACAGGCTCTCCGAGGCCGGGGTCAGGTTCCGCTCGTTGGCGAACCGGACGGCCAGGATGCCGAAGATCGTCGCCGTGAGGACCTGGCCGACGATCTTCGACGTCTTGTTGAGGCCCAGGTTGCGCTGGCGGCGGATCTTGAGGAAGTCGTCGATGAACCCGACCAGGCCCAGCGCGGTTGTCAGGAACAGCACCAGCAGCGCGGACGCGGTGATCGGTTCCCGGGTGAAGGCGTGCGAGCCCAGGTAGCCGACCCAGATGGCGATCAGGATCGCGACGCCGCCCATCGTCGGCGTGCCGCGCTTCGACTGGTGGCTCTGCGGGCCGTCCTCGCGGATCTCCTGGCCGAAGCCCTGCTTGGCGAAGAACCGGATCAGGTACGGGGTCAGCAGGATGGACACCGCGAGCGCGAGGCCCGCGGCCAGGAAGACGCCCCTCACCGGCGCACCAGCCCGTCGGTCGCCAGCAGCCCGGCGGCGACCCGCTCCAGCCCTGCGCTGCGGGACGCCTTCACCAGCACCACGTCGCCGGGCTCGATCTCGGCGCGCAGCAGGGCCAGCGCGGCCCCGACGTCGTCGACGTGCTCGGCGTCCGGGCCGTAGTCGGGGGCGCCGACCGCGACCACCCGGCGCACGCCGGTGTCCCGGGCGCGCCGGGCCGCCGTGGCGTGCTCCCCGGCCGCGCCGTCGCCGATCTCGGCCATCGGGCCGAGCACCGCCCAGGCCCGGCGGTCGGTCCCGGCGATCGAGGTCAGCGCGGAGATCGCGGCGGCCATCGCCTCCGGGTTGGCGTTGTAGGCGTCGTTGACGACGGTGACGCCATCGGCCCGGTCGGTCACCTCCATCCGCCAGCGCGACGCCGGGGTGGCCGCCGACAGCGCGGCGGCGGCCTGCTCCGGGGTGCCGCCCAGCTCCAGTGCGACGGCCGCCGCGGCCAGCGCGTTGGCGACCTGGTGCCCGCCGACCAGCTGCAGCCGGACCTGCGCCGACCCGGCCGGGGTGACCAGCCGGAACGACGCCCGCCCGGCGTCCAGGACGACCTGCTCGGCCCGCACGTCCGCGGCCGCGGAGCGGCCGAACAGCACCACCCGGGCGGAGGTGCGGTCGCGCATCGCGGCGACCGCGTCGTCGTCGGCGTTCAGCACGGCGACGCCGCCGCGGTCGCCCGGCAGGTCGCCCGGCGGCAGCGCCTCGACCAGCTCGCCCTTCGCCCGGGCGATCCCGGCCCGCGAGCCGAACTCGCCCAGGTGCGCGGATCCGACGTTGAGCACCACCCCGATCCGGGGCGGGGCGACCGCGCAGAGCGCGGCGATGTGCCCGGTGCCGCGGGCCGAGAACTCCAGCACCAGGTGCCGGGTCGCGGCGTCGGCGCGCAGCGCGGTCCACGGGGTGCCGAGCTCGTTGTTGAACGACTCCGGCGGGGCGACGGTGCGGCCCAGCGGCGCCAGCACCGCCGCGATCAGGTCCTTGGTGGAGGTCTTCCCGGCGCTGCCGGTGACCCCGACGACGGCGAGCCCGGGCAGCGCACCGAGCACGTGCCGGGCGAGCCTGCCGAGCCCGGCGAGCACCGCCGCACCGTGCCCGTCCGGGTCGACCGCGCCCAGGTAGGTGTGCGCGTCGCGGGCGGCGGCGGGCGGCACGACGACAGCGGGCGCATCGACCTCGCGGCCGGCGAGCACGCTCGCGCCGCGGGCCGCCGCGGCGGCGGCGAAGTCGTGACCGTCGGCCCGCTCCCCGGGCAGCGCCAGGAACAGCCCGCCCGGCCCGACCACCCGCGAGTCGAACTCGACCGCGGTCACCGTGGTCGCCGCGGCATCCGCCTCGGTCAGCCGGTGCAGCCTGCCGCCGGTCACCGCGGCGACCTCGGCCAGCGTCATCTCGATCATCGCCCGCTCGTCTCCACCGGCTCGGTCCGTCCTCCTGTCATGGCACCCGACGTCGTCACGAGGCCGCCCGGATCGCGGCGACCAGCTCGTCGGCGTCGTCGAACGGGTACTTGACCCCGTGCACCTCCTGGCCCGTCTCGTGCCCCTTCCCGGCGATCACCACCGCGTCGCCGGGGCGGGCCGAGCGCACGGCGTAGACGATCGCACTCCGACGGTCGCCGATCTCGATCACGTCCCCCCGGGCGGGCTCGTGGGTGGCGCCGTCGAGCATCGCCCGCCGGATCGCGACCGGGTCCTCGCTGCGCGGGTTGTCGTCGGTGATCACCAGCAGATCGGACCGGATCGCCGCGGCGGCCCCCATCAGCGGCCGCTTGCCGGTGTCCCGGTCGCCGCCGCAGCCGAGCACCGTCAGTACCCGGGCGTGCGGCTTGATCTGCGCGCGGAGCGCGTCGAGCAGCGCGGCGACGGCGGCCGGCTTGTGCGCGTAGTCGACCACGGCCAGCCACGGCTGCCCGGCGTCCACCCGCTGCATCCGGCCGGGCACCGACAGCTGCGCGAAGCCCTCCGCGGTGACCTGCGGCGGGATCCCGTCGGCGTCCAGGCAGGCCAGCGCGACCAGCGCGTTCGCCACGTTGTACCGGCCGGGCAGGGCGAGCGTCACCGGCTGGGCGAGGCCGCCGGGGCCGATCGCGGTGAAGGTCTGGGTGCCGTCCGGGTGAGCGGCGAGATCGCGCACCGTCCAGGTGGCGTGCGGGCCGTCGTCGGCCGCGCTGACGGTGACCGCCTCCGGCCGGCGGGCGGCCAGCCGGCGGCCCCACTCGTCGTCGATGCAGACGACGCCGTGCCGGGCCGGCTCCACACCGGCTCCGCCGCCGACGAGCAGCCGGGCCTTGGCCTCGAAGTACTCGGCCATCGTCGGGTGGAAGTCCAGGTGGTCCTGGGAGAGGTTGGTGAAGGCACCGGCGGCGAACCGGGTGCCGCCGACGCGGCCCAGTGCCAGCGCGTGGCTGGACACCTCCATCGCGACGTCGGTGACGCCCGCATCCACCATCACCGCGAACAGGGCCTGCAGGTCCGGGGCCTCCGGAGTGGTGAAGGCGCTGGGCAGCGCCCGCGGCTCGTGCCCGGGCACCCGCACCCGGGTGCGGACGGTGCCGAGCAGCCCGCTGGCCCGGCCCGCGGCGGCCAGTCCGGCCTCCAGCAGGTGCCCGACGGTGGTCTTGCCCGAGGTACCGGTGACACCCAGCACCCGCAGCCGGGCGGTCGGCTCGCCGTACACGGCGGCCGACACCGGGCCGAGCACCTCCCGCGGGTCCGGGTGCACCAGGACGGGCAGCCGGGAGTGCCGGATCTCGGGCCGGTCGGCGCCCGCCGGATCGGTCAGGACGGCGGCGGCGCCCGCCGCGATCGCCTGCGCAGCGAAGTCGGCGCCGTGCGCCCGCGCGCCCGGCAGCGCGGCGAACAGATCGCCGGGCCGCACCGACGCGGCGCGCAGCGTCACCCCGGTGACGGTGTGCGGGCCGGCCGCGGCGTCGAGCAGCGGGCCGGGGCCCGCTCCGGCGGTGCGCGGGTTGAGCTCGGCTCCGGCCAGCCGCCCGAGCAGGGCGACGTCGACCGGGCGCACCATCTCCGGGCGGTCCGGGAGCGAACCGGGGTGCCCGCTCATCGACGGGATCCCGGTGTCGACGTTCCCGGCCGGGGTGGCGTACGCAGCGTGGACGTCGGGCACAGCGCGGGAGGTTACCGACCGCCGGGGGTCGCCCTCCGGCCGGATCCGGCGGTCGCGACCGCTCACGGGCCGGGCCGCGCCGGACGGCGGGACGAGCGCCGTCGCAGACCCGGACGGCAGGCCGGATACGCCCGTCCGGCGCAGGCATCCGGCCGGTCGACGGGCCGCGTCCCGCGCATCCCGTGACGGCCGCGGCCGGCCGGACGGTCGGACGGCCGCCGGGACCGCCGGGCGCTTCCGGCCGGGTCCCGGCCGCCCGGGCGGCGCTCACGGCAGCTGCAGGGTCTGCACCCGCGGCGGCTCGCTCTGCACCGGGATCCGGTCCCGCTGGGCCAGGTAGGACGCGATGTCGTGGAACAGCGGCGCCGCGCTGGTGCCCCCGCGGGGGGCGTCGAGCATGATCCCGACCACGAACCGCGGATCCTGCGCCGGGAGCATCCCGGCGAAGGTGATCCAGTACTGGGAGCGCGAGTAGGCGCCGGTCTCCGGGTCGACCTGCTGCGCGGTGCCGGTCTTGCCCGCCACCTCGTACCCGGCGACGGCCGCTGCCGGGCCGGTCCCGGCCTGCCCGCGCTCGTTCTGGGTGACGGCGGTCAGCATCGTGCGCAGGGTCTGCGCGTTCTCCGGGGACATCACCCGCACCGGCTCGGGTGCCTCGGTGGGCACCCGGACGCCGTCCGGTCCCTCGGTGGCCGCGACCACCCGCGGCGGTACCCGGAGGCCGTCGTTCGCGATCGCCTGGTACATCCCGGCCATCTGCAGCACGGTCATCGACAGACCCTGCCCGATCGGCAGGTTGCCGAAGGTGGAGCCGGACCAGGTGGCGCGCGGCGGAACCGAGCCCGCGCTCTCACCGGGCAGCCCGACGCCGGTCCGCTGCCCGACCCCCATCCGGGTGAGCATGTCGGAGAACGCGTCCTCGCCGACCTTCTGGGCGGTCATCAGGGTGCCGACGTTCGACGACTTCGCCAGCACGCCGGTGAGCGTGTAGCGCTCGACGCCGTGCGCCCAGGCGTCCCGGATGGTGCGGTCGGCGACCTGGATCTGACCGGGGACCTCCAGCACGTCCTCCGGTTGCACGACGCCCGCCTCGAGCGCGGCCGCCATCGCGACCACCTTGTTCACCGAGCCGGGTTCGAACGGCGTGGTGACGCCCTTGTTGCCCAGCGTCGCCGGGTCGGCCTCCAGCAGGTTCCCCGGGTCGAACGAGGTGTTGTCGGCCAGTGCCAGCACCTCGCCGGTCTCCCGGTCCAGCACGACGGCCGAGCCGCTGCGGGCGCCGGACTCGGCGGCGTAGCCGGCCAGCATCCGCTGCACCTGGAACTGCAGGTCCGAGTCGATCGTGAGCTGCACGTCGGAACCGGACACGGCGGGCTGCTCGGACCGCACGCTGCCCGGGATGACGGTGCGGCTGCCCTCGGCGGTGTCGGCGATCTGGAAGCCGTCCCGGCCGGCCAGCAGGTCGTCGTCGGCGGACTCCAGGCCGATCCGGCCGACCAGCTTCTGGGCGTCGGCGCTCCAGGTGGCCGCACCGATGATGTTCGACGCGAGGTTCCCGCCGGGGTACTGGCGGGCCTCCCGGCTCTCCTCGGCGATCTCCGGGAACCGCTCGCGCAGCTCGCGGGCCGGGGCCGGGTCGACCGCGGTGGCCAGCACGATGTAGCCGCGGTCGCGGGCCAGCGCCCGCCGGAGCTCCTCGGGATCGCCGCCGGTGACCCCGGCGACCGCGTCGGCCATCGCGTTCTTGTAGTCGACGGCCTCGGCGCCCCGGGTCCGGTTGATCAGCCTCGGGTTGGTGACGAGCGCCTTCGACTCGGTGGAGAACGCGAGGACGTTGCCGTCCCGGTCGGTGATCGAGCCGCGCTCGGCCGGGATGACGATCCGGCTGGCGCGCTGCTTCTCCGCGTCCGCCGTCAGCGAGCCGGCCTGGACGGTCTGCACCACCACCAGCTTCGCGCCGGAGACCAGCAGCAGCGCGGCGAGCAGCACCCAGGCCAGCCGGAGCCGGAAACGCGGGTCGTCGGCGGCCGAACGCCTGCGCCGGGGCGGGCCGCCGCGGGGCGGCCCACCGCCGTACCCGGGGCGGCGGCCCCGGGGTGGTGCGTAGGTCATCAGTCCTGACCGCCCGCCGCACGGGCGTCGGCCGGGACCTCGCGATCGGCTCCCTCCTGCCGGTCGATGTCGGCACCGGCCTCGGCGCCGGCCGCCGCGGCGGCGTCGCCGCCCTCGGCCTCCGGGTCGGAGGTGCCGCCGCCGGGCACGGCCTGCGGCTGGGCCGCCTCCGGTGCGGCCGGATCTGCCGGCGCGGCCGGGTCGCCGGGTGCGGCCGGGTCCGGGGCAGGCGGGGCAGGCGGTGCGACGGGCGCCGCGGCCCGGGGCTCGCCGACCACCTCGACCTGCCCGTCCGGCCCGACGACCAGCCGGGCCGGGTCGGACACCGGGACCATGCCCTGGGCGGCGGCGCGCTCGGCCAGCGAGCCGGGGCTCTGCAGCACCGTCACCTCCTTGCGGAGGGCCTCGGAGCGCTCGGTCAGCGCGGCGGTCTGCTGCCGCGCCTCCTGCAGCCGGTAGGAGTCGGCGGCCGCCGCGGTGGACAGCCACAGCGTGGCGATCAGGCCGACCGCCAGCAGCACCATCACGACCAGCACGAACTTCGCGCGGCCGGTGTTCTCCCTGGCCACGGCGCGGGTGCGGCGCTGCTCCTGGGCGCGCCGGTTCTCGCCCGGACCGCGCTGTGCCGGGATCCGGGGCGGCGCCGCCGCCCGGCGGGCCTGCGGACGTGGCCGGGTACCGGGCGTCCCCGGGCGATCGATGACGGGTGTGCTCATCGGTTCCTGCCTCTCCGCCGTGCCCTGCCGCTGGTGGTGTCCGTCGTGACGGTGGTCATGACGCCACCCGTTCCGCTGCCCGCAGCCGCACCGGGGCGGCCCGCGGGTTGCGCGCGATCTCGGTGTCGGTCGCCGTCTCCGAGCCGCGGGTCAGCAGCCGGAACTCCGGCTCGTGCCCGGGCAGCTCGACCGGCAGGTCGAGCGGGGTGCGCGACCGGGTGCGCTCGGCGAGTGCCCGCTTGGTCATCCGGTCCTCCAGCGAGTGGTAGGACAGCACGACGATCCGGCCGCCCGGCGCGAGCGCGTCGAGGGCGGCGGGCAGCGCGCCGCGCAGTGCGTCCAGCTCGGCGTTCACCTCGATCCGCAACGCCTGGAAGGTCCGCTTCGCCGGATGCCCGCCGGTCCGGCGGGAGGCGGCCGGGACGACCGCGTAGAGCAGCTCGACCAGCTCGGCGCTGCGGGTGAACGGGGTGGTCGCGCGGTTGCGCACGATCGCGTTCGCGATCGGCCCGGCGAACCGCTCCTCGCCGTACTCGCGCAGGATCCGGCGCAGCTCGGGCGCGGAGTAGCTGTTGAGGACGTCGGCGGCGGTCGGCCCGGTCGTCGGGTCCATCCGCATGTCGAGATCGGCGTCGCGGGAGTAGGAGAATCCGCGGGCGGTCTCGTCGAGCTGCAGCGAGGAGACGCCGAGATCGAACAGGATGCCCTGCACACCGTCGATCCCGAGCTCGGCGAGCACCTCGCCGATCCGGTCGTACACGGCGTGCAC
Organism: Pseudonocardia sp. NPDC046786; assembly: GCF_040645415.1. NCBI lineage: Bacteria > Bacillati > Actinomycetota > Actinomycetes > Pseudonocardiales > Pseudonocardiaceae > Pseudonocardia > Pseudonocardia sp. NPDC046786. The sequence continues at coordinate 232,157 of NZ_JBEYYF010000003.1, forward strand.
CGGGCGGAACCGGTCGGTGAAGGCGGTGAGCCGCCTGCCCGCGATCTCCAGGGCCTGCGGGTCCCGGTCGAGGCCGACCAGGGTGAGCTGCGGGTACGCGGCGAGCAGGGCCGCGGCATGGCCGCCCATGCCGAGGGTGGCGTCCACGTGCACGGCGCCGGGTCCTGCGAGCGCAGGACCGAGGAGCTCGCTGGCGCGGTCGAGGAGGACCGGGACGTGCCGCTCGCCGGGCGCGGGCCCATCAGCGTCGTACGCGCCGTCGTTCGCGCCGTCGTGGATCGCGCCGTCGCCGTCGTCGGGAGTACCTGCCACGTCCCACCCCCGAGTCGTGCGTGCCGTCCGTCCCCCGTGGCCGTCCGGTCTGCCGGTTCCGGTCCCGGCCCGGTCGGGCCGGAACCGGTCGGACCAGTCCCTGGGTGCACCGCTCGCGCCGGTTCCCACAACCGGCATGCGATGCGCCTGTGGACAACGGCCGCCATCCCGCCACCCGAACTCCCCAGTCAGGGTGGGCGCCGGCGCCGTCCCCACCCGGGGGCCGTGCCGGTGAGGACCTGGCACCGGGGAAGGTGTGCCAGGGCCGCCGATCACGGCACCCGGGTCGGGACGGCGACGGTGATGCCGTCCGTCGTGTTGCATGCGATGCCGTTCCTCTCCCCCGCCCGCCAGCGGGGGTCAGAACAGCCCGGGCAGAACCTCCTCCTGCGCCTTCGCGAACTCGTTCTCGTGCTGCTCCTGGTACTCCTGCCAGGCCTGCGCGTCCCAGATCTCGGCGCGCGTGAACGCGCCGATCACCACGCAGTCCTTGGTCAGTCCGGCGTACCGGCGCAGCTCGGACGTGATCGCGATCCGGCCCTGGCCGTCGGGGTTCTGCTCGTCGGTGCCCGAGAAGAGGTTCCGCTGGAAGACCCGCGCCGACTCGTTGGTCAGCGGCGCCGCGGCGATCTTGCGTGCCATCTCGGTGAAGGCGTCACGGGTGAACACGTAGAGGCAGTGGTCCTGCCCTTTCGTGATCATGCAGCCGCCTCGCAACTCGTCGCGGAATTTCGCGGGCAGCGTGAGCCGCCCCTTGTCGTCCAGCTTCGGGGTGTAGGTGCCGAGGAACACCGACCCCACCTCCACCTGGGGCACCTGTTCGCCCCAGCGATCACCACACTACCCCACAACCACCCACCGTCAACCCGAGATGATTCCCGCACCTCCTGTTCATCGACTGTTTCCGCAGGTGAGAGGCAGTGGGGGGTGGTGGGGAGCCACCCGGTAGCGCGACCCCGGAGCGACCGTGGAGGGCCCGGACGGCCGGATCGGGCACTCCGCTCCCTCGCCGGCGTCGTCGCAGGTCGAAGGGGTTGTGCCGGGTCCGGTGCGGGCAGCCGGTGGGGAAGGGTGGGGCAGCCGGTGGGAGCGGGTGAGGACACCGGTGGGGAGTGGTGGGGCGGCGGGTGGGAGGCCGGTGGGGACGCCGGTGGGGACGCCGGCCCCGGCGTTCGACCGGGCCCCGCCCGCCCCGCCGCCCGGAGCAGCACCGCGCCGGATCTGATGACCCGTCCGGCCGTAGCCCGGCGGCCGGACGGCGGCGGCCGATCACGATCGGGCGACGTTTGACAGACTGGTCGTGCCCCGTCATCCCTTGAGGAGGCCCGTTGTCCTCGAGCGCACCCTCTGCGCCGTCCGTGCCGTCCGTCCCGTCCCCGCAGCCCGGGGTGCCGGGCCGCCGCGCGGAACCGACCGGCGCCACCCCCGGGTACGGCGCGGACCAGCTCGACGTCGGCGCGGTCGCCGAGGTCGCGGGCCGGATCGCCGGAACCGTCGGCCGGGTGATCGTCGGCAAGCCCGAGGCGATCCGGCTCGCGCTGGTCGCGATGCTCGCCGAGGGCCACCTGCTCGTCGAGGACGTGCCCGGCGTCGGCAAGACCTCGCTGGCGAAGGCGCTCGCCCGCTCCGTCGACGGCGCCGTGAGCCGCATCCAGTTCACCCCGGACCTGCTCCCCGGCGACATCACCGGCACCTCGATCTACAACCGGCAGACCTCGGAGTTCGAGTTCCGGCCCGGCCCGGTCTTCGCGAACGTCGTGATCGCCGACGAGATCAACCGGGCGTCGCCGAAGACCCAGTCCGCGCTGCTCGAGTGCATGGCCGAGCACCAGGTCACCGCCGACGGCGGCACCTACCCGCTCGGCGACCCGTTCATGGTCGTCGCCACCCAGAACCCGGTCGAGATGGACGGCACCTACCCGCTGCCCGAGGCCCAGCGCGACCGGTTCACCATCCGGATCAGCGTCGGCTACCCGGACCCGGCCGCGGAGCTCGCCATGCTCGACGAGCACGGCACCGACCAGCCGCTGGAGCGGATGCGGCCGGTCACCGACCTGCACACGCTGCGGTCCATGGTCGCCACCACCCGCGCCCTGCACACCGCGGCCGAGGTCCGCCGGTACTGCGTGGAGATCGTCGGCGCGACCCGGCGACTGCCCGAGGTGCGGCTCGGCGCGTCGCCGCGCGCGACGCTGCACCTGCTGCGCGCCGCCCGGGCGTGGGCGGCCACCGCCGGGCGCGGCTACGTCATCCCGGACGACGTCCAGGCGGTCGCCGTGCCGGTGCTGGCGCACCGGCTGATCCTCGGCCCGGAGGGGGTCGCCGCCCGCCGTTCGACCACCGATCTGGTGCGCGGCGCGCTGGGCCGGGTCGCGGTGCCCTCCCCGCCGCGGAGCTGACGTGACGGTGTCCTCCGGGACCGGCCGGTCCGCCCCGGCCCGCCCGCCGGTGGGGCAGGCCGCCGCGCCCGCCGCCCGCAGCGCCGCCCCCGGCGAGCGCGCGGACCCGACCCCCGGCCCGCTCGCCCACCGGCCCGGCATCGCCCGCCGGGAGCGGCCCGCCGGGCTGACGGTGCGCGGCCGCAGCCTGCTCGCCGGCGGACTGGCGATGGTCGTCTGCGCGGTCGTCCTCGACGAGCGCGACCTGGTGCGGGTCGGCGCGTTCGTCGTGCTGCTGCCGCTGCTCGCGCTGCTCGTCGCGCTCCGGTCCCGGCGCACGCTGCAGGTCACCCGCATCCTGGAGCCGTCCCGGATCCAGGCGGGCGAGGCGGGCACCGCGCTGCTCCGGATCGCCGGCGGATCGCTGCTGGGCTCGCTCCGGATCGCCGACACCGTGCCGGACGCGGCGGGCCCCTCGGACCGCTATCCCCCGCGCTTCACCGTGCACCGGCTCGGCCGCCGCGGCGCCCGGGTCGGCTACCCGCTGCGGCCCGCGGTCCGCGGCGCCTACCGGATCGGTCCGCTGCGCGGACGCGGCACCGACGCGCTCGGCCTCGCCGAGTTCCGGCACGACGTCCTCGCCGCCGACCGCTGGCTGGTGCTGCCCCGGGTCACCCCGCTCACCGGGCGGCCCGCGCTGACCTCCACCGCGGCCGGGCGGGGCGCCGAGGGCGGCAGCCGGCCGGGCGCGGGCACCCCGGACGTGCTGATCCGGCCGTACCGGCAGGGCGACGAGCTGCGACGGGTGCACTGGCGCTCCAGTGCCCGGCGCGACGAGCTGATGGTCCGGCTCGACGACCGGCCGGACCCGACCGGCGTGACGCTGCTGCTCGACCGGCGCGACGCCGCGCACCGCTGGCACGGCGCGCGGTGCAGCCTGGAGTGGGCGGTCGAGTTCACCGCCAGCGTCGCCGTGCACCTGCTGCGCCGTGGCGAGGCCGTCACCCTGGTCGACGAGTCCGGCACCCGGCTCGACGACGGCGGCGGCATCCTGGACGCGGTCTCCGGCGAGGACGCCGTCCCGCAGCGCCTCGAGACGCTGGCCGTGCTCCGGCCGTCGGCGACCGCTGCGCTGGGCGGCGCCCCCGATCCGGGCACCGGGCAGCCGGACGGTGTACTCGCCGTGCTCGGTGCCACCGCACCGCAGGACGTCACCGCGCTGGTCGCGGCCTGGCCGCGAGGCGGCCACGCGATCCTGCTCGACGTCGACGACTGGTCCTCCGGCACCTCCCCCGGCCGGCCCGCCGCGCTCGCCGCCGCCGCCCTGCGCCGGGCCGGCTGGCAGTCCACCGTGGTGTCCGGCGGGACGACCGTGCAGCGGGCCTGGGCCGACGCCTGCGGCACGCAGACCGCGCCCGGCGGGATCCGGTGAGCGCCCCCGCGACGCTCCCGCCGCCGTCGACCGCCCCGGCGCCGGGCGGGCCGCCCACCCCGCCCGGGAACGCCCTGCTGGGGCCGGTGGCGTCCGCGCTGGCGGTGCTGCTCGCCGGATCGGCCACCGGCGCCGTCGTGCAGGGGTTCGGCTGGCTCGGGTACGCGGTGCTCGCGGTCGCGGTGACCGCCGCCACCGGTGGCCTGCTGCTCGCGTTCCGGCCTGCGCTCGCCGCGCCGGGTCAGCTCCTCGCGCTGGTGCTGCTGGGCACCGGCCTGTTCACCGGCAGCGGCGTGCTCGGCGTGCTGCCCGGCCCGGCCGCGCTGGGCGAGCTGGCCGCGCTGCTCGGCGGCGCGGGCGCCCAGATCGACACCGGGCTCCCGCCGGTCGCCGCGACGCCGGAGATCCTGCTGCTGGTCACGCTCGGGTTCGGTGCGCTGACGATCGCGGTGTTCGGGCTCGCGGTGACCATCGGCGCGCCCGCCGCGGCCGGGGTGCCGCTGCTCGTCGTGTTCGCGGTGCCGGTCGCGCTGCAGTCCGAGCTGCTCCCGTGGTGGTCGCTGGTCGCAGCGGCCGCCGGGTTCGGCGTGCTGCTGCTCCTGCGGCCGGAGCGGTTGCGGCAGGCGCCGGCCGGTGCCGCGGTGGTCGCCGTCGCGGTCGCCGGGGCGCTGCTCGCCGGTGCCGCGGCGACCGCCGTCGGCACCGCGGGGCGGTTCGACGCGGCCGGTGGCGCCGGGGCGGGCGCCGGCGCCGACGGGTCGATCGGGCTGAGCCCGTTCACCTCGCTGCGCGGCCAGCTGACCCGCAGCGAGCCGCGCGAGCTGTTCCGGGTCCGCGGTATGGACGCTCCGGCCTACCTGCGCGCGCTGACCCTGCAGACCTACGTCCCGCAGGAGGGCTGGACCGCCGGCCGTCCGCAGCCCGGCATCCCGCTGACCGGGCCGCTCCCGCCGTCCACCTCGGGGCCCGCCGCCGAGCAGACGGTCCAGGTGGACAATCTCGGGTTCCGCGACTACTGGCTGCCGGTGTTCGGCGACCCGACGGCGATCGACGTCGGCCCGGAGGGCTGGGCCTACGACGCCTCGGGCGGCATCGCCTACAGCGAACGGCCGCGCGAGGAGGAGGGCTGGTCGCAGTCGATGCGGCTGCCCGAGCCCTCCGCCGAGCAGCTACGCGGCGCGTCCGGCCCGGTCACCGTGGACCGCGCCTACCTCGACACCGAGGGCGTCGATCCGCGGGTGGTGCAGATCGCGTGGGACGTGACCGCGGGCGCCACCAACCCGTTCGACCGAGCGATGGCGATCGAGAACCACTTCACCGGCCCGGACTCCCCGTTCACCTACAGCCTGGCGACCGCGCCCGGTGCCGGCGACGACGCCCTGGTCGACTTCCTGACCGTCGGGCGGACCGGGTACTGCGAGCAGTACGCCTCGGCGATGGCGGTGATGCTGCGGGCCGTCGACGTGCCGGCCCGGGTGGCGGTCGGGTTCACCGCGGGCACCGACGGGCCGGACGGCCGGACGATCTCCACCGAGAACGCGCACGCCTGGGTCGAGGCCTGGTTCCCCGGCTACGGCTGGATGACGTTCGACCCGACACCGCTGGCCGACGGGCAGACCATCGAACCCGGCTACGTCCAGCAGGCCCAGGAGCAGGACGGCGGGGTGCCCGCGCAGGAGCAGCCGGCGCCGGAGCCCGCGCAGGAGCAGCCGGCGGACGGCGGGGACGCCGCGCCGGAGCCGCCGGCCCCCGCCGAGGGGCAGCCCGCGACGACCGCCGGTGGCGGGTCGCCGTGGGTCACGCTGGTCGTCGTCGCGGCGCTGGTGGCCGGTCTGGTGCTGCTCGCGCTGACCCCCGGCCTGTGGCGGCGACGGCAGTACGTCCGCCGGGCCGGGCTGGCCCGCGCCGGTGGGACGGGTGCGGCCGCGGCGGCCTGGGAGGAGATCCTGGCCGCGTCCCGGGACCACGGGGTGCCCGTCCCGCCGGAGGACACCGTCCGCGCGGCCGCCGCGCGGATCACCGAACGGCACGGTCTGACCGGCCGCCCGTCCGCGGCGCTGGCCGAGCTGGCCGGCCGGGTGGAGGCGAGCTGGTACGGCGGTGTGCTGCCCGGGCCGGAGACCCTCGACGGCCTGGTCGACGAGGTGCGAGCCGCGATCGCCGCCGGTGGCGGCTCGCTGCGCTCCCGGATGCTGCCGCCGTCGGTGGTGCCCTCGGTGCCGTCGGCCGGGCGGGGCCGGGCCGGCCGTGCCGATCAGGACGATCCGGGGCCCACCACCCGGGACTGAACCGGACCGACCCGGCCGGTGGCCGGGTCGAGCCGGTGCCCCGGCCGGGGACGCGCGCCGCTGGTCAGCCCTCGTACGGCTCAGCGCCTCGTACGGCTCAGCGCCTCGTACGACTCAGCTCCCCGTACGACGACGGCGGGGCGGGACATCGCGATGATGTCCCGCCCCGCCGTGATGACGTGGAGGTGGGGTCACTCCTGCTCGAAGCGACGCCGGAAGCGCTCCTCCATCCGACCGGTGAAGCCACCGTTCTCGCCGCCGGACTTCGGGTCCTTGGGCGCCTCGGCACCTCCCTCGGCCTCGGCGTCCTGACCGCGGGCCCCGATCGAGGTCACCGCGAGCAGTGCACCGCCCAGCATGGCGAGGAATCCGACGACGCTGAGCACCGGGATGTCGCCCAGGTACAGCGCCTGGAACGGAATCCCGGCCACGAGCAGGACGAGGCCCAGCACGAAGACGACGGCCCCCTGGATGCGGCGCCGACGAGCAGGCTTGCTCATCCGGTTGCCGCTCACAGAAGAGGCGAACTTCGGGTCCTCCTGGTAGAGGGCCCGTTCGATCTGTTCGAGCAGGCGCTGCTCGTGCTCGGAGAGCGGCATGCCTTCACCTCCGGAACACGAATCGGACGGTAGGTCGCCCCGATCCGGGCTTCCCGGCCCCGATCGGCACGACGGGCGCCCCACCTGGGCGTCTGGACATAAGAGTACGAGGCGAATCGTGCTGCGACCACCCGGACCGGGCAACCTGCTCGGCTGATCGTCGAGCGGGCGGCGCGGCGCGGCGTGTCACCGGTCACGCGGGTGCCGGCCGGACCACCCGGACGGCGGCGGATCCGCAGGTCGACGGTGGTGGCACGGTCACCGTGGGCGACCGTCCGCCGGCCGTCCGGGGCGTCAGGATGCCGTCAAGACGCCGCGCGACCCGGGTTCAGAACCGCCGGGCGAGCAGATGCAACCGCGGAGCGACCTCACCCAGGGCCGGGACGGCCGACGCCAGCATGTCCAGTTCGTCATGCTCGTCCCGACCGGCCGGTTCGCCTTCCTGTCCGGGGCCGGGCAGCCACGCCTCCAGGGTCCCGTCGCCCTGCAGCACCTCGACGTCCAGCCGGCCGGTGCCGGCGGCCAGCTCGCGCAGCAGGGCCGCGTCGAACCGGCGCAGCAGCCGGTCCTCCGGGCCGGTCCGGCCGTCCGGGTCGGTCAGCAGCTGCCGGGCCTCGGCGAGCCGGCCGGCGGCGACCCGGCCGATGAAGGCGCCGTAGCGGCCTGCGGTGAGCACCGACACGCCGCCCCCGGGGGCCGCCGCCGACGCCAGCGCGGTGAGCACCCGGCCCGGTTCGTCGACGACCTCCAGCAGCCCGTGCCCGAGCACGAGGTCCGCGCCGTCGGCGGGCGCCACGTCGGCGAGCGTGTCCACGTCACCGTTCACCGGGGTGATCCGGTCGGTGACGGCCGCCTCGCGGGCCCGGCGGGCCAGCGTGGCCAGCGCGTTCGGGCTGGTGTCCACGACGGTGACGGTGCAGCCCGCGGCGGCCAGCGGCACCGCCCAGGTGCCACTCCCCCCGCCGACGTCCAGCACCCGGGGAGCGGCGCCGGTCCCGCGGCGGACGCGCTCGACCTCCCTGTCCAACACCCGGAACACGGCGGCACCGCGCGCTGCTCCGGCCTGCTCCCGTGTCGGCGATCCCACGCCGGCAGCCTAGTGGTCACCGGACCGGTGGCCACCCGCGCATGCGCCGGGCCCGGCGGCGGCCGGACCGGACACCCTCCGCGACACACCACGGTGGAACGACACGGTACGTTGAAGCGGTGCAGGTCGTCGCCACTCTGAGTCTCAAGGGCGGCGTCGGTAAGACCACGGTCGCACTCGGTCTGGCCGGCGCGGCGCAGCGGCACGGCGTGTCCACCCTCGTGGTCGATCTCGATCCCCAGGCGAACGCCACCACCGCGCTGGATCCCGAGCCCACCACCGCCACGGTCGCCGACGTCCTCGACGAGCCGCGCCGCGCCGTCGTCGAGCGGGCGATCGCCCCGTCGGCCTGGGGCGAGGGACTCGACGTGCTGGTCGGCGCGGAGCAGACCGAGCGGCACAACCATCCCGATCCGGGCGCCGCCCAGCTGCACCGCCTGGACCGGGCGCTGCAGCGGCTGGCCGACGAGCTGATCACCGACCCGGCCGACGAGGCCCGGGGCCTGGCCGAGGAGCGCTACCGGCTGGTGATCGTGGACTGCCCGCCCTCACTCGGACAGCTGACCCGCAGTGCGCTCTCCGCGGCCGACCGCGCGATCCTGGTCACCGATCCCACGATGTTCTCGGTGTCCGGGGTGCAGCGCGCCTTCGACGCGGTGCAGACCGAGCGCGAGCGCTCCAACGACCGGCTCCAGCCGCTCGGGGTGCTGGTGAACCGGGTCCGCCCCCGCAACACCGAGCACGACTTCCGCATCTCCGAGCTCCGCGAGCTGTTCGGGCCCCTGGTGTTCAACAGCGTCCTCCCGGACCGGTCCGCCGTGCAGCAGGCGCAGGGCGCCTGCCTGCCGATCCAGGCCTGGGACACCCCCGGCGCCCGCGAGATCTCGGCCGTGTTCACCTCCCTGCTCGGGCGAGTGCTGCGCAGCGCCTCCCGCGACCGGCCCGCCGCCTCGGCCTGACGGTCACCCCGCGCCCCGGCCGTCCGGCGGCCCGGCCGTGATCCCGCGGCCCCGCTGTGATCCCCGCGGCCCGGCGGCCGCCCGGCGCCCCGGCCGTCGCTCAGCGCGGCAGCAGTTGCTGCACCCGCCCGACGAACTGTTCGGCCTGCCGCAGCAGGTCGTCGGCCCCGCGCCGATCCACCATCCGTTCGATCCCGGCCTCGGCCGCTGCCCGCACCCGCGAGCAGGAGGCGAAGAACGACGCCCACTCCTCCAGCTCCGGTGCGACCTCGGCGAGCAGCCGCCAGACGTCCCGCGGCGCTCCCCGCCGCGGCCGCGGCCGTGCCCGCATCGCGAGCACCGCCGCCCCGGCCCGCAGCGCCGCCAGGTAGGCGGCGGGATAGCGGCGCATCGGATCCGGATCGCGATGCGCCTCGGCCAGCTGGTCGGCGGCCTGGCGGAGCAGCGCCAGCGCATCCCGCGACGGGGGCGCCCCCGCCCCCCCGTGCGACCCCGCACCGCCGGCCCGCGAGGTGCGGGCGACCGCACCACCGCCACGTGAGGCGGCGGCCCGCGGGGAAACGGTGGAGCCGCCGGACCGCGGAGACGCGACGGTCCCGCCGGACCGCGACGACCGTCTGCCGGTGCCGCGCTCGCCCCCGCGGCAGACGCCCCGGGGCGCCGGAACGACCGGCCGGCCCGGCTCGTCCGATCCGGTCGACCGGGTCACCGGCTCCCCCGCCGGGCCCGCCTGCCCCGGGTCGCGACCACCCGGCGCGGCCGGCGGCCACAGGTCCAGCTCCATCGTCGTGCTCATCGCGGCACCTCCATCCCGTGTCCCACCCGCATCCGTCAGTCGTTCACCTGCACGAGGTCCCAGACCCCCGGCCCGGCCCGCATCCGGAGCACCACCTCGCGGGGCGGCTCGAGCGGCTCCTCCACCGACCGCGCCTGCACCCGCCAGCAGCTGAGCCGGTCGCCGCCGATCGGCATCGGTGACGGGAACGGCCACGGCGACTCCTCGACCCACTGGTCACGCACCCCGGTGACCAGGAACCGTTCGCCGCGCCGCGACGGACGCCGCTGGAACTCGACCGGCTCACCGTTCTGCCAGCGCACGTCGACGGCCGCCGGCTGCCGCGCTCGGAACAATCGCGAGAAGCCACCCACTCCCACCACGCCCCTTCCCGCGGAGCGGGCCTCGGCCCCCGCTCCCCGGCATCGGTTCCGGGTCGCCCGGCGACGGAATGCTTCCCCCACCCCGCACCGGACGCCCGGATGTCGAACGCGCGTTCGACGTACTTCAGTAGAACGCGTGTTCGATCGGCAGTCAAGTCCGGCGGTCGGGTGGTCCGGTCGTCGGTGGTGCCGGTCCGGGCACGGTCCGGCACACCCGGGCCGCGGGACCGTTCGGAGCGTGATGTGATGGGTGCATGCGCGCCTCCACCCGTCCCGCTGCGGACGCCGGCCCCGCGGCCCGCCGCGGCGCGTGGGGCCCGCGGTGACCGCCGCGCCGGCACGGCCACGCCTGGTCGGGCTCAGCCGCAGCGACTTCGCCGGCCGGCTGACCGACGCCATCGACGTGTACGTGACCGCGATGGGTTACCCACGCTCGACCGCCCGGCAGCGCCGCTCGCTCTGGCTGGAGCACTCCTACCGGCCCGGCTGGCGCGCGGTCGGCTGGGTGGACGAGCGGAACCGGCTCGGCGGGATCGGCTACGGCTACTGGGGCGGGCCCGGCCAGTGGTGGTTCGAGGAGGTTCGGCGCGGCCTGCGCGCCCGCCGGGGCGATCCCGACGGCGTCGGCGCGGACTGGCTGACCGACTATTTCGAGCTGACCGAGCTGCACGTGCACCCCAGGACACAGGGCGCCGGCATCGGGGAGGCGCTGCTCCGCGCGCTGGCCCGGGACGCCGGGCGGTCCCGGATGCTGCTCTCCACGCCGGAGTACGGCCCGGAGCCCCCCGGCCGGGCGTGGCGGCTCTACCGTCGCGCCGGCTTCCGGGACGTGCTGCGCGAGCACCTGTTCACCGGCGACCCGCGCCCGTTCGCGGTGCTCGGCCGCGAGCTCCCGCTCGCCCCGCCCGCACCGGCCGCGACTCACCCGGGACACGACCCGGCGTGACGCCGGGCGGGCCGCCCCCGGGTGGCACGATGTCCGGCATGCCGCTCCCCCGCAGCTCCACCGTTCCGCACCGGCGGCGCACGAAGGCCGCGGTGCTGCTCGCGGTGCTCACCCTGCTCGCCCTGACCGGTTGCGCGCGGGTGCAGGTCGCGCTGGCCGTCCAGCCCGACGACACCGTCGACGGCACGATCGTCATCGCGACCCCGGACGGCAGCGGGCCGGAGGTCACCGTGCCCCCGGCCCTGGAGGACAAGGTCGATCTCGCGCCCTACGACGAGGACGGGTTCGTCGGCTCCAGGGCGTCGTTCGAGGGCCTGACCTTCCCCGAGGTCTCCGAGCTCGCCGCGCTCGGCGGCACCGCCTCGGCCCGGGCGAACCTGGAGATGCGCCGGGTGGGCGAGCGGATCGCGGTGCGCGGGCGGGCCGACCTGACGACGATGCCGGTGGACCGCTCGGACGTCCGGCTGGCGATGAGCTTCCCCGGCGAGGTGGTGGAGACCGACGGCGAGGCCGACGGCGGGACGGTCACCTGGACCTTCGCCCCCGGCGAGGTCTCCCAGCTGAACGCGTCGGTGGTCTCGACCGACCCGAACGCGCCGTCGGTGGTCGGCTGGTCGCTGCTGCTGGCCGGGCTGGTGGCGGTCGCCGCGGGGGCCGTGGTGTTCCTCGCCCACCGCGACCGGAACCCGGCGATCCGCCGCTGAGACCGTCCGGCACCCGGACGGTCCGGCGTTGAGACCGTCCGGACGCCCGGACGGTCCGGCGCCGTGGCGGCCCGGCCGCCGGTCCGGCCGGTCCGGCGCGGCCCGAGGATCCGCGGCGGATCCGGACCGGATCCGCCGCCGGGAACCTCAGACGGTGGCCGACGCGGTGGCCGACCGACCGGCCGCCGAGCGCCGCGGCTCGGCCAGGCCGAGCCGGTCGATCAGCTCGGTGGTCGCCGTCGACCGGTTCAGCGAGTAGAAGTGGATCCCGGACACGCCCTCGGCGATCAGCCGCTCGCAGAGCTCGCCGGTCACCTCCATACCCGCCGCGCGGAACGCCTTCGCGTCCCCGGAGTACGGGGCGAGCCGCTCGACCAGCGCGGGCGGCAGCGGCGAGCCGGACAGCTCCGGCCCCTTGTGGAAGGTCTTCTCCGAGGTCAGCGGCATGATCCCGGGGATGATGGGCTGATCGAACCCGGCCGCGGCGACCCGGTCGCGCAGCCGCAGGAAACCCTCGGGCTCGAGGAACAGCTGGGTCACGGCGAACTCCGCGCCGGCCCGGAACTTGCCGACCAGGCGCTCGGTGTCGGCCGCCAGGTCGGCCGAGCGGGGGTGGCCGTAGGGGAACGCCGCGACACCGACGCAGAACGGCCCGGACCGCTTGATCAGCGAGACCAGCTCGTCGGCGTACTCCAGTCCCTCCGGGTGGCTCACCCACTCGCCGAGCGGGTCGCCGGGCGGGTCGCCGCGCAGCGCCATGATGTTGCGGACGCCGGCCGCCGCGAGCGAGCCGATCACGTGCCGCAGCTCGTCCACCGAGTGCGACACCGCCGTGAGGTGCGCCATCGAGCACAGCGTGGTGTCGGTGGCGATCCGCTCGACGGTGCGCACCGTGCGGTCCCGGCTGGAGCCGCCCGCGCCGTAGGTCACCGACACGTAGGCCGGGTCCAGGACCTCGAGTCTGCGGATCGCCCGCCAGAGGTCCGCCTCGCCCTGGTCGTCCTTCGGCGGGAAGAACTCCACCGCGAAGAAGGGGCGGTCGACGCTGATCCGTTCGGTCACCGTGGATGCAGAGGTCGTCGTCACCCGGATGACCTTACGGTGCGAACGTGCCGCTGTGGGCCCCTGAAGCGCCCCGGGCCACCCGGCCGGGCCCCCGCACGCGCCCCCACCTGCGGTCGCCGGGTGAGTGTCGGTGACCACCGTTAGCCTGGCTCCGTGGTCGATCCCGCTGCTCCCGCCTCCGCCCCGCTCGGCCCCGGCGACATCACGACGGCCGGGCCCGCCCCGCTCGACGACGCGTTGCCCCAGCACGTCGAACGGGTGCTGGCCGGCTACCTGGACCGGCGCCGCACGGACGTGCTGGGCATCGACCCGGCCGTCGCGCAGGCGGCGGACTCGCTGGCCGGCTTCGTGCTCGGCGGCGGGAAGCGGCTGCGGCCCACCTTCGCCTGGTGGGGCTGGCGCGGCGCCGGCGGCGACCCGCAGGACGAGCACGCCCAGGGCGTGCTCACCGCGATCGCCGCGCTGGAGCTCGTGCAGGCGTGCGCGCTCGTGCACGACGACCTGATGGATGCCTCGTCCACCCGCCGCGGCCGCCCGACGGTGCACGTCGAGTTCGCCCGCACGCACGCGTCGAACGAGTGGTCGGGGCCGCCCGCCCGGTTCGGCGCCGCGGTCGCGATCCTGGTCGGCGACCTGGCCCAGGTGTGGGCCGACGACATGTTCCACTCCGCGTCGCTGCCAGACGGCGGGCACGCCAGGGCCGCCGAGGCGTGGCGGGCGATGCGCACCGAGGTGCTCTCCGGCCAGTACCTGGATGTGCTCGCCCAGGCCTCCGGCGACGCCGCCGAGTCGACCGCCCTGAAGATCGACCGGTTCAAGACCGCCGCCTACACCGTCGAGCGCCCGCTGCACCTGGGGGCGGCGATCGCCGGCGCGGAGCCACGGCTGCTGGGCGCCTACCGCCGCTACGGAGCCGACATCGGCGTCGCGTTCCAGCTCCGCGACGACCTGCTCGGCGTCTTCGGCGACCCCCGGGTGACCGGCAAGCCGGCCGGCGACGACCTGCGCGAGGGCAAGCGCACGCTGCTGGTCGCCGCCGCGCTGCAGCGCGCCGAGCAGCGCGGGGACCGGTCCGCGCAGGAGGTGATCACCGGTGCGCTCGGCGATCCGGGGCTCGCCGGGGAGGCGCTCGACCGGGTCCGCTCGGTGCTGTCCGAGCTGGGTGCGGTGCAGGTCGTCGAGCAGCGGATCGCCGCGCTGACCGGGTCCGCGCTGGACGCACTGGACGCCGCGCCGGTACTGGAGCCCGCCCGCGCCCGGCTGTTCGAGCTGGCCGAGCGCGCCACCCGGCGTGCCTGGTGAGCGGCGTGCGGACGGTGCCCGGCCGCACCGAGCACGTGGTCGTCGTCGGCGCCGGGCTGGCCGGGCTGTCCACGGCGCTGCACCTGCTCGGCGCCGGCCGCCGGGTGACGATCCTGGAGCGGGAGGAGTTCCCCGGCGGGCGGGCCGGGCGGCTCGACGTCACCGACGAGCACGGCGGGTACCGGCTCGACACCGGGCCGACCGTGCTGACCATGCCGGAGCTGCTCGACTCGGCGTTCGCCGCGGTCGGCGAGCGCACCGCGGACCGGCTCGACCTGGTGCGGCTCGATCCGGCCTACCGGGCGGAGTTCGCCGACGGCTCGGCGATCTCCGTGCACACCGACGCCGCGGCGATGGAGCACGAGGTCCGCGAGACCTGCGGCCCGGAGTCCGCGCAGGGCTACCGGCGGCTGCGGCGCTGGCTGACCGACCTCTACCGGGCCGAGATGGACTCCTTCATCGACGCCAACCTGGACTCGCCGCTCTCCCTGGTCGGGCCGGACCTGGCCCGGCTGGTCGCGCTCGGCGGGTTCGGCCGGCTCGGCCGGCGGATCGACCGGTTCCTGCCCGACGAGCGGCTCCGCCGGATCTTCTCCTTCCAGGCGCTCTACGCCGGCGTCGCCCCGCAGCGGGCGCTCGGTGCCTACGGCGTGATCGCCTACATGGACACCGTCGCCGGGGTGTGGTTCCCGCGCGGCGGCATGCGCGCGATGGGCACCGCGCTGGCCGACGCCGCGGCCGACGCGGGTGCCGAGGTCCGGTACGGCAGCCGGGTGACGCGGCTGGTCCGGTCCGGGGACCGGGTCACGGCGGTGCGGTCGGTCCCGGCCGGCGGCGGCGAGGAGATCGAGACCGCCTGCGACGCCGTCGTCCTCACCCCGGAGCTGCCCGCGGCCTACGACCTGCTCGGCGGCGCGCCGCGCCGTCCGCTGGGGCTGCGCTGGTCGCCGAGCGCGGTCGTCGTGCACGCCGGGATGCCCACCCCGTCCCCCGGCGTGGCCCGGCACCACCACACGATCTCGTTCGGCGGCTCGTGGGAGGGCACCTTCCGCGAGATCATCGACCGCGGCCGGCTGATGAGCGACCCGTCGCTGCTGGTCACCCGGCCCGGGCTGACCGATCCCGGGCTGCAGCCCGACGGCCGGGAGCTGATGAGCGTGCTCGCGCCGTGCCCGAACACCGCCGTCGCCCCCGGCATCGACTGGGACCGGATCGGCCCCGCCTACGCCGAGGAGCTGTTCGGCGTGCTCGTCGAGCGCGGCCTGGCCGATCCGGGGGCCACCCCGAGCTGGACCAGGCTGTGGACGCCGCGCGACTGGGCCGCCGCCGGGATGGCCGCCGGGACGCCGTTCTCCGCGTCGCACACGCTCGCCCAGACCGGGCCGTTCCGGCCGCGGAACCTGGTGCGCGGCGTGTCCAACGCCGTGCTGGCCGGCTGCGGCACCACCCCCGGCGTCGGTATCCCCCCGGTACTGGTCTCCGGGCGGCTCGCGGCGGAGCGGATCACCGGGCCGCGCTCGCCCGAGCGGGCCGGTCGCGGCGCGGGGTCGCGGGTCGCCCGCTGAGCCGGGCGTGGAATCATTCCGGCCACGATGACCGCCCAGCCCTCGCCCCCGATCCCCCGCCCCGCGGCACCGGAGCCGGTGACTGCGGCCGGTGACCCGAGCGACCCGCGCAGCGGGTCCCCGAGGTCCCGCTGGGGCACGCTCACCGCGCGGCGGGGCGACCCGCCGCGGCGCACCCTGCTGCTCGGCCTGGCCGGCACGGTGCTCATGTTCCTCGGCGCGCCGGGCGCCGGCGGGATCCCGGTGCGCGATCCGATCCTGGGCAACTCGCCGCTGTCGTTCTGGCGCTACGGCCACGGGGCGATGATCGCCGGGATCGTCGTCTACACCGGGCTGGCCCTGATGGTCTGGGCGTGGGTGCGGCTGGGCCGCGACGTCCTCGCCCACCGGGTCGGCGGGCGCGCGGTGCTGACCACGGCCTGCGTCTGGATGATCCCGATGCTGGTCACCCCGCCGCTGTTCACCCGCGACCCGTACAGCTACCTCGCCCAGGGCGCCCTGCCGCTGGCCGGGTACGACCCGTACCGGTTCGGGCCGGACACGATGGGCGGGATCTTCACCGACAACGTGCACTTCTTCTGGCAGGACACCCCGGCGCCGTACGGCCCGCTGTTCATCCTGCTGGCACAGGGCATCGTGCTGCTGGTCGGCCAGAACGTCCTGCTCGGCGTCATCGCGATGCGGCTGATGCTGGTCAGCGGCCTGGTGCTGCTGGTGGCGGTGCTCCCGGCGCTGACCCGGCGGCTCGGCGGCCGGCCCGCGGTCGCGCTGTGGATCGCGGTCGCGAACCCGGTGATGGTCGTGCACATGGTCGGCGGCGTGCACAACGACCTGCTGGTCGTCGGGCTGCTGCCGCTCGCGGCGCTGCTCGCGCTGCGCGACCGGTTCCTCTGGGCGATCGTCGTCGCCTCGCTCGCGATGGCGGTCAAGGCCTCGGCCGGCCTGATCCTGCCGTTCCTGGTCCTGGTCTGGGCCGCGAAGCTCACCGGGCCGTTCTGGTCCCGGCTGATGCGGGCCGGGCTCCCCTCGGTCGCCGTGTTCGGCGCGGTGTTCGGGGCGTGCACCTGGGCCACCGGCTACGGGCTGGGCTGGCTGCCCGCGCTCAGCGCACCGTCGATGATCGTCAACTGGCTGTCCTGGTCGACCGGCGCCGGGCAGGTGGCGCACGCCGTCGCCGGGATGTTCGTGGACGGCCTGAACCAGCAGGCGTTCGTCGAGGTCTTCCGGGCGATCGGCGCGGGCGTGCTGGGCGTGCTCGTCGTCGCGCTGTGGTGGCTGGCACGCGACGGCGGGACGATCGCGATCCGCAACGCGGCGATCGCGCTGGCACTCGCCGCCGTGCTCGCGCCGACGACGCTGCCGTGGTACCTGAGCTGGGGTTTCTGCCTGCTCGCGATGACCGCGTGGAGCGCTCGCGGACTGCAGTGGGCGGTCTTCGGCTCGATCTGGCTGATGATCGTCTACTTCCCGGACGGCGAGACCGCGCTCTACGCGCCGCCCTATCTCCTGCTGTGCGCCGCCGCCGGGCTGCTCGCCGCCGTCGCGCTGCTCCGGCCGGACCCGCTCGGCCTGCGTGCCGGCCGTCACCCGGCCGGCTCCTCCCCGGTGACCGACGGTGCCCGCGACGGCGGCTGAGCGGGCGGGGCGCGCGGAGCTCGACGCCGCCGGGCTGACCGACCCGGCGCTGCGGGCCGCGTACACCGCCTGCCGCGCCCTGCACGCCGAACACGGCCGCACCTACTACCTCGCGACCCGGCTGCTGCCACCGGAGCGGCGGGTCGACATCCACGCCCTCTACGGGTTCGCCCGGTACGCCGACGAGATCGTCGACGACCCGGACGGTGCGGGCGGCGGCCGTCCGCGGGCGGCGCTCGACGCCCTGGACGCGCAGCTGACGGCCGCGCTCGACGGGGCACCGCAGCCGGGGAGCAGGCCCGAGGTGCTCGCCGTCGCCGAGACCGCGCGCCGGCACGCGCTGGACCCGTCGCTGTTCCGCGACTTCATGGTCTCGATGCGGATGGACCTCACGGTGGAGGGCTACCCGACCGACGCCGATCTGGCCGTCTACGTGCACGGCTCGGCCGCCGTGATCGGGCTGCAGACGCTGCCGGTGCTCGGCACCGTGGTCCCGCGGGCCGAGGCCGAGCCGCACGCCGCGCTGCTCGGCGTCGCCTTCCAGATGACGAACTTCCTGCGCGACGTCGGCGAGGACCTGGACCGCGGCCGCGTCTACCTCCCGGCGGACGAGCTGGCCGCGTTCGGCGTGGACCGGGAGCTGCTGGCCTGGTCGCGGCGCACCGGGCGGCCCGATCCGCGGGTGCGGCGCGCGCTCGCCCACCTGGTGGCCCGCACCCGGGCCACCTACCGGCGCGCGGACCCGGGGATCCCGATGCTGGAGCCGGTGTCCCGGGCCTGCGTGGGCACGGCGCGCACGCTGTACGCGGGGATCCTCGACGAGATCGCCGACGCCGGCTACGACATCCTGCAGCGGCGGGTCGCGGTGCCGAACCGGCGCCGCGCCGCCGTCGCGCTGCCCGGCCTGGGCCGGGCGGTGCTGGCCAGGGGCCGGGAGCTGGCCCGGGAACGGACCGGGCGGGCCGCGCCGGTCAGAACGCCATCGCCTGGGCGC
The DNA here is from genome assembly GCF_040645415.1 of Pseudonocardia sp. NPDC046786. Lineage (NCBI taxonomy): Bacteria > Bacillati > Actinomycetota > Actinomycetes > Pseudonocardiales > Pseudonocardiaceae > Pseudonocardia > Pseudonocardia sp. NPDC046786. The sequence continues at coordinate 250,581 of NZ_JBEYYF010000003.1, forward strand.
GGCGCTTGACCTCCTTGTGCCGGCCGGCGCCGATCGCCCCGATCGGCGAACCGGGCAGGGAGTCGTCCTCGGTGAACAACCAGGTCAGGATCGCGCGGTCGTCATAGCCGCCGTCGCGCAGCACGCTGATCGTGCCGCTGAGGCCGCGCACCACGTCGTTCCCGTCCAGGAACACGGCGGGGACGACCACCTGGCCGTCGTGCTTCAACGACAGGAGCTGGCCTTCCCGGACCAGCTGGTGGACGCGGGATGCGGGGATCGACAGCCGGGAGGCGACGTCGGAGACGGTCAGCGTCTCCTCCGTGACGGCCGCGGGGAGGGTCTCGCTCACAGACGGACACTGTTCCACATCCGCTCCCCGCACCCCACACTCCGGGACCCGGGCCGTGTCGCGCGCGGTGGCCGGGCACGCACCGTCCGCGGGCGGACGCTCGGCGTGCCGTACCCACCCGGACGGCGGGTAAGGGTCGCTGAAGTAGCCTTCCCGGCGTGAGCGCACCGTCCGGACCGGTCGATCCCGGCACGCCGGATGGGGCCGGTCCGGTGATGGCGGACGGCCCCGGCCCCGCCCTGCTCGACGGCCGGTACCGGGTCGGGCCGGTCCTCGCCCGCGGCGGCATGTCCACCGTCTACCACGGCACCGACACCCGGCTCGAGCGTGCGGTGGCGATCAAGGTGATGGACCCCCGGATGGCCGGGGACCACGCGTTCCGCACCCGCTTCGACCGGGAGGCGCGGCTCGCCGCCCGGATCGACCATCCGGCCGTGGTCGCGGTGTACGACCGCGGCACGGTGCCTGCCGGACCGCTCGGCGAGCCGAGCCTGTTCGTCGTGATGGAGCTGGTCGACGGCGGCACCCTGCGCGACGTGCTGCGGGCCCGCGGCGCGCTCGGCCTGTCCGCCGCGGTGCGGGTGCTGGAGCCGGTGCTGGCCGGTCTGGCCCGCGCGCACCGGCTCGGCATGGTGCACCGCGACGTGAAGCCGGAGAACGTGCTGATCTCCTCGTCCGGCGAGGTGAAGGTCGCCGACTTCGGATTGCTCACCGCGGCCGCCGAGGCCGGCGTCAGCCACGCCGGGATGATCCTCGGGACGATGGCCTACCTCTCCCCCGAGCAGGTCGTGTCCGGCCGCGCGGACGGCCGCAGCGACGTCTACGCCGCCGGTGTCGTGCTCTACGAGATGCTCACCGGCCACCCGCCCTACACCGCCGACAATCCGCTGTCGGTGGCCTACCGGCACGTGAACGAGGACGTCCCGCCGCCGTCGGCGACGGTGCCCGGCCTGCCGCCCGCGGTCGACGCGCTCGTCGCGCGGGCGACCGCCCGCGATCCCGCGGAGCGGCCGGTCGACGCCGAGCACTTCCGCCGCGAGCTGCTGGAGGTCGCCGACCGGCTGGGGCTTCCCCGGACCGGCGTGCCGCGGCCGCCCGGCCCGCCGCCGGTCGACGACGGCGCGACCCTCCCGGCCGGGCCCCGGCGGCACCGGGCGACCGGTGCCGAGCCGCGCGGCCCCGGCGGTACCCGGGCGCAGGCCCTGGTCGGCGCGCACGGCACCGCCGTCACCCCGGCGAGCGAGCCGGAGGCGCTGTCGGCGGCCGACCTGCGCGCGGACCGGCGCCGCAGCCGCCGCGTCTTCACGCTCTGGATGGTGCTGCTGGTGCTGCTCGCCGCGCTGGCCGGCACCGGGGCGTGGTGGCTCGGCTCGGGCCGCTGGACGACGATGCCCGCGGTCACCGGGCTGGACCGGGACCGGGCGACGGCGCTCGTCGCGGAGGCCGACCTGACCCCGTCGATCACCGAACAGGCCGACGACGACGTCGCGGCCGACCTGGTCGCCTCGGTCGATCCGGCCCCGGACACCCGGGTGCTGCGCGGCTCGTCGGTCACCCTCGTCGTCTCCACCGGCCGGCCCGCCGTCCCGGACGTCCCGGCCGGCAGTGCCGTGGAGACCGCCGAGGAGGCGGTGCGCCGGGCCGGGCTGACCCCGGTGCGTTCGACGGCCGCCGAGGAGTTCAGCACCGAGGTGCCCAGCGGCGCGGTGATCCGGACCGACCCGGCGGCGGGCACCCGGCTGCCGGGCGGCTCCGCCGTCACCCTGGTGACCAGCCGCGGCCCGGAGCCCGCCCCGCCACCGCCGCCGCCGAGCGACGAGGAATCCGACATCACCTCGGTGCCGTTCGTGATCGGCATGCGCGCCGACGACGCCGAGGAGCTGCTCGAGTCGCAGGGCTTCGACGTCGACATCGACCGGAGCTTCCCGTTCGGCCGCCGGGACGGCCGCGTCGTCGGTCAGGATCCGTCCGCCGGCGACGCCGAGCGGGGTGACACGATCACCCTGACCGTGCTCTGAGCCCGGCCGGACCGCCCGTCACACCAGGAACGCGAGCACCGCGAGGACGACGGCGCCCGCACCGAGCCCGGCCGCGGAGCGGATCGCGTCCCGGCTGCGCCGGCGTTCGGCGTCGAGATGGTCGCTGCGGTCCGCGGTGGTGAGGGTGAGCGGCTGCTCCGGGCCCGCCGCGACCCGCACCCCGCCGGCCGCGCACCGGGCCTCCCCGACGACGGTGATCCGCTCGCCCGGCTCGATCCGCCACTCGGTGCGCTCGTAGCCCTGGGTGCCCGAGCCGATCCGCAGCAGGCCCAGGTCGATCCCCTCGTCCGGGTCCGGGCCCTCCTCGCGGCGCTCGGCGACCGGGAGGTCCATCCGGGCGTCGACCGGATCGACGGTGACGACGGCGTCGCCGTCGCGCAGGGTGAACCGGGTGCCGCCGCGGCGGTCGCCGACGATCTCGGTCTCGGTGCCCTTGTCACCGCGGTAGCGGCGCAGCGTCCGCTCCCGGAACCACAGGCAGTCCGCGCCGCTCAGCGGGGCGGCGCGGGTCTCCCCCTCGGCGACGCCGGTGAGCGTGACGACTCGGCGGAACGCCCCGGAACCCACCTGGGCCGACGCGGCCCCGGCCATCTCGACCAGATCGGCGAGACCGACCTCGGCGGCCCCGAGGCCGCGGGTCCACCGCTCGTGGTTCTCCCGGGCGAGCAGGAACCGCTGGTATGCGAGGTAACCCATGATCCCCGCGATACCCAGGAGAACGATGTGGAAGGTCGTCACGCGGGCGACAGTAGCCGGACGAAGCGGACACGCTGCCCGGTAGGACTACTCAGCCGCGCAGCATCTCCGCGACCAGGAAGGCCAGCTCCAGGCTCTGCTGGGTGTTGAGCCGCGGATCGCACGCCGTCTCGTAGCGGCCGGCCAGATCGGTGTCGGAGATCCGCTGCGCGCCGCCCAGGCACTCGGTGACGTCCTCGCCGGTCACCTCGACGTGGATGCCGCCCGGGTGCGTGCCGAGCGAGCGGTGCACCTCGAAGAAGCCCTGCACCTCGTCGACGATCCGGTCGAAGTGTCGGGTCTTGTAGCCGGTGGACGCCTCGTGCGTGTTGCCGTGCATCGGGTCGCACTGCCAGATGACCTTGTGCCCGGACGCGGTGACCTTCTCGACGATCGCCGGCAGCACGTCGCGGACCTTGTCGTTGCCCATCCGCGAGATCAGCGACAGCCGGCCGGGCCGGTTCAGCGGGTCCAGCCGCTCGACGTACTCGACGGCCTGGTCGGGCGTCGTCGACGGGCCGATCTTCATGCCGATCGGGTTCGCCAGCAGCTCCGCGAACGCGACATGCGCGCCGTCGAGCTGGCGGGTGCGCTCGCCGATCCAGAGGAAGTGGGTGGACAGGTCGTAGAGCTTCGGGGCTTCCCCACCGGTCTGGTCCCGCTCCAGGTCCAGCCGCAGCATCGCCCGCTCGTAGTCGAGCAGCAGCGCCTCGTGGCTGGCGTAGAACTCGACCTGGTGCAGGTTGTGGTCGCGCACGCCGCAGGCGTCCATGAAGCGGACGGCGCGGTCGATCTCGGCGGCGACCGCCTCGTAGCGGACGCCCGCGGCGGAGGTGCGGACGAAGTCCTTGTTCCAGTCGTGCACCTTCGTCAGGTCCGCCATGCCGGTCGCGGTGAGCCCGCGGACCAGGTTCATCGCGGCCGAGGCGTTGGCGTAGGCGCGGATCATCCGGGACGGGTCCGGGACGCGGCCGGCCGGGTCCGGCGCGAGCCCGTTGACGATGTCGCCGCGGTAGGACGGCAGCCCGGCCGAGTCGACCGGGGAGCTGCGCGGCTTGGCGTACTGGCCGGCGATCCGGCCGACCTTGACCACCGGCATCGACGCGCCGTAGGTGAGGACGACGGCCATCTGCAGCAGCGTCCGGATGGTCGCCCGGATGTGCGGCTCGGTGTTGTCGACGAAGGTCTCCGCGCAGTCGCCGCCCTGCAGCAGGAACGCCTCGCCGTTGGCGACGTCGGCGAGCCGCGACTGCAGCCGGTCGACCTCCGGCGGGAGCACGACCGGTGGGACCGACTCGAGCACCTTCCGGACGTCACCCACCCGCGACGGCTCGGGCCACTCGGGCTGCTGCTGGGCGGGGCGGGAGAGGGCGTCGTCCAGCGCGGAGCGCAGGTCCGCGGGCAGCGGCGGCAGCTCCGGGAGGACGTCGATCGGCGCGTCGACGGACCAGTTCACGACACCCAGACTAGGCCCGTGCGATCGGCGCCGGAGCCCCGGCCCCTGTGCCGAGCGCCTCGGCGATGACCTCCCAGCGGCGCAGGTTGTGCCGGGCGTCGGCGAGCGCGTCGTGCGCGTCCCGCGGCGGCGGGGGCAGCGTGGGGCGGCCGGCGTCCTCCCAGCGCTGGCGCAGCTCCCGGGTGAACCGGGGCATCGGCCGGGGCAGCGCGGGCATCGCGCCCCACAGCTGGCAGAGCGCGACGTGGTCGTAGGCGGCGATCCAGGCCCACAGCTCGACGTCGCCCGGCGCGGAGGTGCAGAATTCCAGCAGCTCGTCGCGGATCCGGGCCCGCGACATCCACGCCCGGTCGGCCGGCGAGGGGAGCTTGGGCAGCACGTTCGCGCGGACCCACCTGCCGGCGCGGTCCGGGTCGAACTCGGTGGACACGGCGTAGAACTCGCGGCCGTCCTCGCCGACGACGCCGATCGACACCAGGTCGATCGTGGTGCCGTCCTCGATGAACTCGCAGTCGTAGAAGAAGCGCATGGTGGGACCTGTGTACCCGGCCGCTCAGCTGGCGCGGGAGTCGGGCACGTTCGCGTCCGGACGACGGGGGCCGGGCCGGGCCGGCGCGGGGGGCGGCGAGCCGGTGGCGGCCCGCTCCTTGACCGAGGCGGCGTAGAGGTCGACGTAGGTCTGCCCGGACAGCTCCATCAGGTTGTACATGATCTCGTCGGTCATCGAGCGCTCGATGAACCGGTCGCCGGCCATGCCCTCGTAGCGGGAGAAGTCGATCGGCTCGCCGATCACGATGCGGACCTTGCGCGGCCGCCACATCTTCGAGCCGATCGGGTTGACCTTGTCGGTGCCGACCATCGCCACCGGGATCACCGGGACACCGCCCTCCAGGGCCATCCGGGCGACGCCGGTCTTGCCCTTGTAGAGCTTCCCGTCCGGCGAGCGGGTGCCCTCGGGGTAGATGCCGAGCAGCTTGCCCTCGCCGAGCAGCCGGACCGCGGTGTCCATCGCGGCCCGCGCGGCCGAGCCGCCGGAGCGGTCCACCGGGACCTGGCCGACGCCGGTGAAGAACTGCTTCTTGAGCCAGCCGCGGATCCCGGGCTCGGTGAAGTACTCGCGCTTGGCGAGGAACGTGACCCTCCGCGGCAGCATCAGCGGCAGGAAGAACGAGTCGGCCACCGCGAGGTGGTTGCTGGCGAGGATCGCACCCCCGCGCTCGGGCACGTTCTCGGCGCCCACGATCTCGGGTCGGCAGAAGACCCGCATCAGCGGGCCGAGCAGCACGAACTTGGACCACCAGTACAGCACCCTGCGCTGCCTCCCTACGACTTCCGGCGACAGCCTACGGAGCCCTCGGTGCTCCCCACAACGGGGCCGTGCCCGCACCCGGCCGGGCGGTGCCCGGCCCGGTGCGGCCCGGCGGCGGGGCGTGACAGGATGGCCCGGCATGCGCCGGTGGGGCCGGGAAGGACGGGCATGGACCCAGCACGCGGCCGGGGAGACCGACCGGAGGACGACTTCGAGTCCATCGTCGCGGGATGGCGCGACGAGGGCTCGGTGCCCGACTGGCCCGGCGAGCGCGCCGAGCCGGCCGAGCCCACAGTGCAGCCCGGCGAGCGCCCCGTGCACCGGCCGGGCCCGTCGGCCGAGACCGAGGACGACGACCACTACCACCCGCCCGAGCCGCCGCCGCTGCCGCGGCCGGGCCCGCCCGCCGTCGTCGGCGGCGGGCTGATCGGGCTGGGCCTGGTGCTGTGCATCTCGCCGGGACTGATCGGTGTGGGCGGCAGCTGGCCGCTCCCGCTGGGGCTGGTGCTGATGGCGGCCGGACTGACCTGGCTGGTGCTGCGGCTGTGGACCGGCGAGCCGGGCGACGACGGCCCGGACCCGCACGACGACGGCTCCCGGCTCTAGCCGGCCCCCGCGCCGGCGACGGCCTCCCTGGCCAGCGTCGCCGCGCCCACGACGGCCGCGGCCGCGCCGAGCTGCGCGGTGCGGATCCGGGCCAGCGGCCGGTTCCCGGCGCCGGTGGCGATCCGTGCGTAGTGCTCGCGGGCCGCGTCCAGGAACTGCGGCGCGGACGCCGACACCCCGCCCGCGATCACCACCAGGTCCGGATCGAACACGTCGGCGACCAGCGAGAGCCCCTCCCCCAGCCAGTGCCCCAGCTCGGCCATCGCGGCCCGGCCGATCGGGTCGCCCTCCCGGGCCGCCGCGCCGACCCGCCTGCCGGTGATCCGGCCCGGGTCCCGTGCGGCCTCCCTGGCCAGCACCGACGGGCCGGGCGGGTGCGGCCCGGAGATCAGCTCCAGCGCGGTCGCGGCCAGCGCGGTGCCGCTGCAGTAGCGCTCCCAGCAGCCGCGCTTGCCGCACGGGCAGGCCCGGCCGTCCGGGACGACGCGCAGGTGCCCCAGCTCGGGTGCGACGCCGTGCGCCCCGCGGTACAGCTCGCCGTCGAGCAGCAGCGCCGCGCCGATCCCGGTGCCCAGCGCGATCAGCACCGCGGCGGACGCGCCCGCGGCGGCCCCGTGCCGGCGCTCCGCCAGCGCGGCCGAGTTCGCATCGTGCTCGACGACGACCGGCAGCCCGCCCAGGCGCTCCGAGATCCGCTGCGCGACCGGGGCCTCCCGCCAGGACAGGTGCGGGGCGTAGCGGACCAGCCCGCGACCGGCGTCGACGAACCCGGCCAGCGCGAGCCCGGCCGCGGACACCCGGTGCCTGCCGCGCAGCTCGTCGACGGCGCCGGCGATGGCCGCCTCCAGCGCGTCGTCGGTGCCGGGGGTGGGGGCCGAGACGGTGTCCAGGACCTCGCCGTCGTCGCCGACCGCCCCGGCCCGCACGCTGGTCCCTCCCACGTCGACGCCGACGGTGAGGGCGCGGGTCATGTCCGGTGCACCACGATCCGCTGCACGGACCGGCCGCCGTGGGTCCGGGTGCCGGGGCGGCCGTGCCCGGGGCGGGTGTGACCGTGCTGGCCGGGCCGGCCGTTCGGGGCGCCGCCCTCGTCGGGCCGGCCGTGCTCGCCGGACCGGCTGTGCTCGCCGGGCCGGCTGTGCTCGCCGGGCCGGCCGGGCGCGCCGTCCTGTTCCAGCACCGCCACCAGCACCGCGAGCAGCCCGGTCGCGTGCCCGGCCAGCGACTCCGCCAGTTCCGACCGCTCGCCCCGGAACACGGCGAGCAGCGCGCACACCGGGCAGGCGGTGCAGGAGCCGGCGGCGCCGGGGGCCGGCTCGGTGCCCGCGCCGCCGGCGACCGGCTCCAGCGCGACCCGCAGCCGTTCGAGCAGGTGCAGCGCGGTCTCCCGCAGGTCGTCCGGGAAACCGCCGTGAGTGCCGCAGGAACCGGCGGTCACGAGGTCATCCAGGTGCCCGGATCGGGCACGAAGGTGATCACCAGCCGGGCCTGCGCGCCGGTGCCCTCCAGCCGGGCGCCGGTGGCCTCGCAGCGCCGCAGCACCGACGGCAGCGACACCATCCGCCGGGAGAACCCGATCCCGACGACCATGTCGTCGCCGACCCGGGCCAGGTCCAGCGGGGCGTCCTCGGCGCCGGGCAGCGCGACGTCCAGCTCGAACTCGGTGTCGGCGGAGACGCCCTGGCCCGCGGTGCGGCGCAGCTCCATCAGCGGCCGCGGCGCGCGCTCCTCGGGCACCCCGGCCGGGTCGCGGTCGCCGTAGATCGAGCGGGCCAGCTCGCGCAGCGACCCCACGCCGGTCGGCTCGGCGGCGGTGTAGCGGACCGCGGTGACCGGCACGTCCGCGGCGAGCTGCTCCAGCTCGCCCAGCACCGCCTGCTGCTCGGTCGCCCGCTCGCGCAGCCAGCGGGCGGCCGGCCCGCGCAGCGACGGCGGCGGGCCGGGCATCACCCGGTTCGCCATCAGCGCGTCCACCCGCAGCTCGTGCAGGGCGAGCGCGGTCAGCGTGCGGCGGGTCTCCGCGGCGACCACCCGCTCCGGGGTGAGGACCAGCCGGATCGAGGTCCGGGAGCGGTCGGCGAGCAGCCCGCGCAGCCCGGCGAGCTGATCGGCCAGCGCGCCCAGCGCGGCGACCGTGCGCTCCCAGCCTGCGCCGTCGTTCTTCGCGCCCGCCAGGTTCGCGACCAGCCCGCGGACCGCCCTGCGGTGCGCCGGGAACAGGCGTTCCAGGTAGCCCGACAGCGCCTCGGGCAGGGTGAGCAGCCGCAGGGTCTCCGCGGTCGGTCCGCAGTCGACGACCACCACGTCGTACTCACCGGAGTCGGCGAACCGCTGCACCTCGACCAGCGCGAGCAGGTCCTCCACACCGGGCAGCACGGTCAGCTCGTCGGCCACCAGCTCGTCGACCCCGGCGCCGGCCAGCATCGTGCGCAGGTGGCCCTGCAGCTCGCCCCAGGCACCCTCGAGCAGGTGCCGGGCCTCGATGTGCGCGGCCCACAGGTTCTCCGCGACCGGGGTGGGATCGGCGCCCAGCTCGGCGTCCAGTGCGTCGCCCAGCGAGTGCGCGGGATCGGTCGAGACCACCAGCGCGGACCGGCCGGACCCGGCGAGCAGCGCGGCAGTGGCCGCGGCGAGGGTGGTCTTGCCGACCCCGCCCTTGCCGGTGAACAGCACGACGCGCACGCCGCGGAGCGTAACGATCGCTGCGACACCGGCTCCGCCTGACCCGCCGAAGCGGATCGCGAGGCGGGCCTCAGCCCTTCTCGACGCGCCGCTTCAGTCCCTTCAGGGCGGCGTCGATGATCACCTTCTCGGCCTTGCGCCGGAGCATCCCGATCATCGGGAAGTTGACCTCGACGGACAGCTCGTAGGTGACCGTGGTGCCGGAACCGTCCGCCTCCAGCCGGTAGGCGCCGTCCTGCGCGCGCTGGATGCCGCCCTTGACCAGCGTCCACCAGACGGACAGGTCGTCGTCGGCCCAGGTGTAGTCCAGTGTGTACGAGTCCTTGATCGCGCCGGCGTCCATCGAGAACCGCACCTGGGAGGCACGGTCGCCGCTGCCCGGGTCGAGGATCTCGACCGCGGTGATCTGGTCGGTCCACTCCGGGTACGACGCGAAGTCCGCGATCACCGCCATCACCTGGTCCGGCGGGGCGTCGATATGGATCGAGGAGGTGGTCGCGTCGGCCATGGCGGGAGGCTATCCCGTGCTCACAGGTGCAGCACGCAGGGCCGCTCGAGTGCGCGGAAGTGGCCGACGTTGACGCACTCCGTCCAGCCGAGCCGGGTGCGCCGGTGCAACGGCTGGTGGACGTGCCCGAACAGTGCGTGCGACGGCTGCTCGCCGCGGATCCGGGCGGCCAGCGGCACGCTGGCGATCTCGCCCCGCCGGGTGACGACATCGTAGGTCAGCAGCGGGAGGTCCGGCGGGACGTGCGTGCACAGCAGATCGGCCGGGCCGAGCGCGTCGAGCCGGGCGGTCCAGTCCTCGTGCCGCAGGAAGTGCGGCTGCCACGGTCCGCTCCGGCGCGGATCGACGCCGGGCGGGAGCGGCACCCCGCCGAGGAAACCGATCCGGCGCCCGCCGATCTCGATCACCCGGCCGTCCGCGCGGACCACCCCGTCGACGTCCGGCCAGACCTCGGGCATGTCGACGTTGCCGGGGATCGCCCAGACCGGGACGTCCAGCCCGCCGAGCACGCCGAAGATCTCGGCGTACTGCGCGGTGACCGCCTCGACGACGGCGGCGGCCGGATCGGCGAACCGGCTCCAGGACCGTTCGAGCAGGCCCTGGACCTGGGCGCGGGGCGCGCCGATCCGGCGCATCCGGCCGAACTCGGCGGCGATCCCGGAGCCGAGCAGCCGCGAGATGATGCCGTTCTCCGGGTCCCGGTAGTCGACGAACTCCAGCAGGTCGCCGAGCACGAGCAGGCCGTCCGCGCCGTCCGCGGCGCGGGCCAGGGCACGGGTGTTGCCGTGGACGTCGGAGACGACGTGCAGCCGCACTCAGCGACCCCCGTCCGGCGCGACCCCGGCCCGGCGCCCGGCCTCCAGCCTGCGCTTCAGCGCGAACGCGTGCGCCTTGAACGCGCGGTGCCGCCGGTCGGACTCGGCACGGCTGCGACCTGCGCGCCGGCCGCCCGGCCGGTCGGCCGACGCGCGCAGGAACCAATGCAGGACGGTGCCGTCGAGCACCTCCTCGCACCAGACCTCCATGGTCCCGGTGAGCGCGCCGGTGACGGTCCAGCGGATCCCGGCGGGGCCGCGGTCGTGCGCGACCTCCGGCGCCAGGTCCGGCCAGTAGGACGGCCAGCGGGCCGGGTCGGCGAACTCGGCAGCCACCCGCTCACGGGGGACGGCCAGGAACGTCTCGTCGACGACGTCCACCGACGGGGGCACGAACCGGCCCGGCTGCACTGGTGACGCGCTCGGCACGACGGTCAGCGTGCCACCCTGCCCACGGTCCGCCGACAGGGGTACCGTGCCGCCGTCGATACGGCCGGACGGGTCCGTTCCGTATCCGTTATGCCCGAGTCGATGTACTCGGACCCTACTTGACGGTAGGTTCGTGTCCCAGCAGGTCGGCATGCGTGCCGCCGACCGCATTCTGCCTGTCGAGGCCGCCAGGAGGTCGATCCCCGTGCGTGAGTACAGCGTCCCCGCCACGGTGTCCGTGGGTGCCGACGAGTCGGTCTCCGATGCCGTCTTCGAGAACGCCGCGCAGCATGCCGCCGACGTCCTCTACCGCCGCAAGGGCGCCGACGGCGTGTGGAGCGACATCACCGCAGCCGAGTTCGCCGAGCAGGTCACCCGGGTCGCCGCCGGCCTGATCGCGGCCGGCGTCCAGGCCGGTGACCGGATCGGTCTGCTGTCCCGGACCCGCTACGAGTGGACCCTGTTCGACTACGCGATCCTCGCCGCGGGCGGGGTGACCGTGCCGATCTACGAGACGTCCTCGCCGGACCAGATCTCCTGGATCCTCTCCGACTCCGGTGCGGTCGGGATCGTCGTCGAGACGGCCGAGCACACCGCGTCGATCGAGAAGATCCGGGCCGACGTGCCCGAGCTCCGGCACGTCTGGCAGATCGAGCCCTCGGGTGCCGCGCCGGACAGCCCGTCCGCGGTCGAGCAGCTCACCGGGCTGGGCTCGGACACCGCCGACGACGTCGTGCACGAGCGCCGCAACGCGGTGCGCGCCGACGACCTCGCCACCCTGATCTACACCTCCGGTACCACCGGCCGGCCCAAGGGCTGCGAGCTGACCCACCGCAACCTGCTCAGCGAGTGCCGCACGATCGCCTCGACGATCCCGGACCTGCTCGCCCACGGCGGTTCGGTGCTGCTGTTCCTGCCGCTCGCGCACGTGTTCGGCAAGGTCATCCAGTGCGGCGCGCTGACCAGCCGCACCGTGGTCGGGCACAGCCCGGACGTGAAGAACCTGCTGCCCGACCTGGCCGAGTTCAAGCCGACCTTCCTGCTCGCGGTGCCGCGGGTGTTCGAGAAGGTCTACAACGGCGCGCGGCTGCGGGCGCACAACGATGGCAAGGGCCGGATCTTCGACGCCGCCGCCGACACCGCGATCGCTTACTCCGAGGCGCTCGACACCGGCGGCCCCGGTCTGGTGCTCAAGGCCAAGCACGCGCTGTTCGACAAGCTCGTCTACGGCAAGCTGCGCGCCGCGGTCGGCGGGAACGTGACCGCCGCCGTGTCCGGCTCGGCCCCGCTCGGTGCCCGGCTCGGCCACTTCTTCCGCGGCATCGGGCTGCCGGTGCTCGAGGGCTACGGGCTGACCGAGACCACCGCGGGCATCACCCTGAACACCCTCGACGCCCAGCGGGTCGGCTCGGTCGGGCGCCCGGTGCCGGGCTGCGCGGTCCGGATCGCCGAGGACGGCGAGGTCATGCTGCGCGGCGACATCGTCTTCCAGGGGTACTGGCACAACGAGGACGCCTCGAAGGAGGCCCTGGAGGACGACGGCTGGTTCCACTCCGGCGACATCGGCGAGCTCGACGACGCCGGCTTCCTGACGATCACCGGCCGGAAGAAGGAGATCATCGTCACCGCGGGCGGCAAGAACGTCGCCCCGGCCGTGCTCGAGGACCGGCTGCGGGCGCACCCGCTGGTCGGCCAGTGCATCGTGGTCGGCGACCAGAAGCCGTTCATCTCGGCGCTGGTCACCATCGACCCGGAGGCGCTGCCCGGCTGGCGCGAGCGCAACGGCAAGCCGGAGGGCGCGGGCGGGTCCGCGTCCGACCTGGTCGACGACCCGGAGCTGCGCGGCGAGATCGCCGCCGCGGTCGAGGAGGCCAACCAGGCGGTGTCGCGGGCCGAGCAGATCCGCAAGTTCCGGATCCTGCCCGCCGACTTCAGCGAGGCCGGCGGTGAGCTGACGCCGACCATGAAGGTGAAGCGCAAGGTCGTCGTCGACACCTACTCCGGCGAGATCGAGGCCCTCTACTCCGGGGCGGCCGCCGAGCGGAGCTGATCCGCCGCCGTCCGTCCGGCCAGGTGGGCGTGCAGCCGTGTCGCCGCGGCCCGGCCACCCCAGATCCGCCGCACCCGGTCCCGCCCGGCCCGGCCCATCGCCAGGGCCCGGGCGGGATCGGTGAGCAGCCCGGCCAGCCGGTCCACCAGGGCCGCGACGTCCCGGCCCGGCACGACGTGGCCGGTGACGCCCTCGGCGACCGTCTCCGGGGCGCCGCCGGAGTCGCCGGCGACCACCGGTAGCCCGGCGGCCGCGGCCTCCAGCAGCGCGATGCCCAGCCCCTCGACGTCCAGCCCGCCCAGGTGGGTCCGGCAGGGCAGCGCGAACACGTCCGCCGCCGCGTGGTGCGCGGCGAGCTCGGCCGCAGGCACCCGGCCGGTGAAGACCACCGCGTCGTCCGTCCCGTGCCGGGCGGCGAGCCGGTGCAACCGGTCCCGGTACGGGCCGCCGCCGACCAGCAGCAGCCGGGTGCCGGGGACCCGGCGGCGCAGCAGCGGCAGCGCGGCGACCAGGGTGTCCTGGCCCTTGCGCGGCATCAGCCGGGACACACAGCTGACGACCGGCGCCTCACCCAGCCGGTACCGCGCCCGGATCTCCGCGCGGGCCGCCGGATCGGGCGCGAACCGGTCGGTGTCGACCGGTGGCGGCAGCGGCTCCAGCGCGGCGTACGGCCCGAACGCGGCGGCGATCCGGTCCCGGGTCCAGTGGGAGACGGTGGTGACGACGTCGGCGTCGGTCCCGATCCGGCGCAGCGCCTGCCGGGCCACGGGAAGCATCGACCAGCCGACCTCGTGCCCGTGCGTGCTCGCGACGACCCGGCCGATCCCCGCCCGCCTGCGCAGGTGCGGCCCGAGCAGGCCGAGCGGGGCGGCAGCGCCGAACCACGCCGTCTCCGCGCCGTGGCTGCGGGCGAGCCGGACCGCGCGGCGGGCCACGTCCGGTCCGGGGAGCATCAGCGGGCCGGGATGGCGGTGCACCGGGAACGGGGCGAGGGCGTCGAACTCCGCCGCGCCGGGCCAGTCCGGCGCGTAGACGGCGAGCTCACCGGGCGGCAGTGCGCGGGCGAGATCGTGCAGGTAGCTCTGGATCCCGCCGGTGCGCGGCGGGAAGTCGTTGGTCACCAGCAGCGTGCGGGGCACGTCCGCGACGGTATCCCGGGTGGTCGGGGACCGATGCGCACGGCGTCCGACGGCCGGTGCGCGCGCCCGGGCCGGGGGCACGTCCGGGACGGGGACGGCCGGGACGGCGGCGCCGCACGCGGGGGACGCGTCGGGGATGCGGGCCGCCGTCCGGCTCTCGGGGAGCGGACGAACCGCGCTCCGCACCGGTCCGCCGTGTCGCCCTCGGGGTGGGCTCCACGACTCGGCCGTCCGGGTGGCGGGGGACCATCCGTCGACACGGCCGGTGAGGAGGTCGTGCTGTTCAGGTGAACGAGCGGGAACGTCTCCGGTTACGGATCGGCAACGAAAAGATCTGCCGGGTCCCCGCAGCGGTCCGGTGGGCCGTTTCTGTCGGACCCCTGCCCTAGCGTCCGCGGTGATCGATCGACGACCCACCGGTACGACCCAGAAGGAGGCGTGATGATCGTCGACTGCGACCGCTGCCAGGTGCGCGACACCGCCTGTGGCGACTGTGTGATCGGGGTGCTCATGGATGTGCCCGAGATCGACCGCCCGATCCCCTACCTGCCCGTCGACATGCCCGGCGAGCTGCTCGGCACACCGGTCCGGGCCGAACACGCGGGCGGCCCGGCGAGCGGGCCGCTGGAGTTCTCCGAGCCGGAGCGGCGCGCGCTGCAGGTGCTCGCCGAGCAGGGGCTGATCCCGCACCTGCGGCTGGTGGAGGCCGGCGCCGGGCGGGCGCAGCAGCCGGCCCGCCCGATGCTGCCGATGCCGGTGGTGCCGCCCCGGCAGCGCGATGTCGGCTGAGCCCGGCGCGACCGGCCGGGGCCCCGCCGCCGGTGGGGTGTGCCGGTCAGCCGCCGAGCCGGCGCAGCAGCACCGCGGAGGGCACCGAGTGCGCGCCGCGGCGCCGGACCGAGCGGACGACCTCCTGGTCGGAGGTCGCGACGAGCAGCGGCCTGCCCCGCGGCTCGGCGGCTACCAGATCGCGGATCACGTCGTCGGCGATCACCCCGGCCTCGCTGAACAGCACCCGCACGCCGCGGGCGCCGCGCAGCGGGGCCGCGCTGACCGCGGCGCCGTCGAACACCACGGTGATCTCGGCGCCGGTCCGCGCGCCCAGCGCGCCGAGCTGCCCGACCAGGCGGGTGCGCTGGTCGGCCAGCGGCAGGTCCGGGTACCCGGTCTTGCTCACGTTGTAGCCGTCGACGATCAGGTGCACCGAGGGCATCGCGAGCAGCGTGTCCAGGGCCGCGAGACCGTCGACCGGCAGCCCGGCCCGGCCGCCGGTCGCGCCGGCGGCGGTGTCCGCCGTGCCCGCGACGAGATCGGCCGGTCGCGGGCCGCCCGCCCCGACGTCGAGCTCGCGGCGGAGCCCGGCGATCGCGCCACCCACCGTGTCGAGCAGCAGCTCGAGGCGCACCTCGTCGCCGCGCCGGGCCTCGCGCGCCGCCTGCCGCGCCGCCGCGACCTCGCGCGCCGCGGCGTCCGCCCGCCTGCGCTCGGCGGCGGCCCGCTCCCGTTCCCGCTCGGCGTCCGCGCGCGCCTCGGCCAGCCGGTCGTCGGCGCCCGCCCGCAGCGTCGCCACCTCGGCCTCCAGCTCGGCCCGCGCGTCCAGCGCCGCCCGCAGCCGGGCCCCCTGCTCACTGACCCGGCGGCGCATCTGCTGGTACTCGGCCTGGTGCTCGGTCACCACCGACCGGACCCGCTCGCGCTCCTCGGCCAGCTCGGCCTGCGCGCGTTCCAGCTCGGCGGTGACCTTCTCCACCTTCGCGATGGCCTCGTCGCGCTCGGCCCGCAGCGAGGACAGGTCACCGGTCTGCTCGGCCTCCGCGACCCGCCGGGCGGCCAGCGGATCACCGGTGAGCAGGGCGACCGCCGCGGCGTCCAGCTTGTCGACCGGGGCGGGTAGCGGCGGGTGGTCCCCGTCGGCGCCCGCGGCGGATCCCACCGGGCCCGGTCCGGTGGCTGTGCCGCTGTCCGGGGCCCCGGCCGGCGGGAGCTCCAGCTCGCCCGCCCGGTTCTCGGCCCACCAGGCGACCACGGCCGCCCGGAACGCCGGATCCCGTTCGAGGCGGGCGACCAGCGCCTGTCCGCCGAGCCGGGCCCGCTTCGCCGGGGTGAACCTTGCGAACCGGCGCAGCGGGCCGGGCACGTCCGCCACCGGCATCGCGGCGAGGGCGGTGCCGGCGATCTCCGCGAGCCGGGAGCGCAGCGGCGCAGTCAGCGGCGGCCAGTCCTCGGCGTCCGCGGGGGTGGCGGCAGCAGCGTCCGCGGGGTTGGCGGCAGCAGCGTCCGCGGGGGCTGCGGCGCCCGGTGCGGCCACGGCGCCGCGGGGCTCCGGGCCCGCGCACGGGGCTCCGGCGGGCTCCGGGCCCGACGGGGCGCCGCGGACCGCAGGCCCCGGTTGCTCTCCGTCGTTGTGCGCCATCGGTCAAGGCTATCTCCGACTGTGTCGGGGCGCCGCCGCCCGCGCCGGGCCGGTGGCCGGTCGCGCCCGATCGGTGACCGACTCCGCGGTCGCAGAATCGTCTCGAAAAGCGAGAATGAGACGCATCAGCTGGTTCTGATCGAATTTTGCTCCGCCTGAGCGGTATCGGACACCCTGCCGCACGGCCACCGGGTCCGGGCGCACTCGAACATACTGTCGGGCCCCGGCGCTACCGTCCGGCCGTGACCACCTGCTCCCCGCAGCTCACCTTCGACGAGCTGGGCACCCCCCTGCGCGACGTCACGTTCTGCGTCGTCGATCTCGAGACGACCGGTGGCAGCCACCGCACCGATGCGATCACCGAGGTCGGCCTGGTCTCGGTGCGCGGCGGCGAGCGGCTCGCCGAGCTGTCCACCCTGGTGGCGCCGGGCACCCCCGTTCCGCCGGACGTGTCCCGGCTCACCGGGATCACCGACGCGATGCTCGCCGGGGCGCCACCACTGGGCGCGGTGCTGCCCGGCGTGCTCGACCACCTGCGCGGATCGGTCCTGGTCGCGCACAACGCGCCGTTCGACACCGGGTTCCTGCGGGCCGCCTGCCAACGCCAGGAGCGCCCGTGGCCGTCGCCACCGGTGCTGTGCACCGCCCGGCTGGCCCGCGCCGTGCTGCCGCACTCCGAGTGCCCCAGCGTCCGGCTCGGCGCGCTCGCGGCGCACTTCGGCTGCGCCACCACGCCCGACCACCGGGCCCTCACCGACGCGCGGGCCACCGTCGAGGTGCTGCACCACATGCTGGAGCGGATCGGCAACCTCGGCGTGCAGAGCATCGAGGAGCTGCTCCAGCTGGTGCGCGACCGCGCGCCGCACCGTCCGACCACCGCCCAGCGCCGGCGCAGGCACCTCGCGAACGACGTCCCCGCCGCCCCCGGCGTGTACCTGTTCCGGGACGGTCGCGGCGAGGTCCTCTACGTCGGCACCAGCGGCGACCTGCACCGCCGGGTCCGCTCGTACTTCACCGCCGGGGAGCGGCGGCGCCGGGTGCGCGAGATGGTCGCCCAGGCCGAGCGGGTCGACACCGTCGTCTGTGCGCACGCGCTGGAGGCGTCGGTGCGGGAGCTGCGGCTGATCGCGGCGCACCGCCCCCGCTACAACCGGCGCTCCCGCAACCCCGGCCGGGTCTGGTGGGTGGCGCCGACCGCGGAGGCGTTCCCGCGGCTCTCGGTCGTCGCGACGCCGCGGCCCGGAGCGCTCGGCCCCTTCACCTCCCGGCGCGGCGCAGCCGACGTGCTCGACGCCGCGCTCGACGCGGTGCAGCTGCGCCGGTGCACGATCCGGATCCCGGCCCGCAATCCCGCGGCCACCCCGTGCGTGCTGCACGAGCTGGGGCGGTGCGCCGCCCCGTGCGCCGGCCTGCAGCCCGCCGAGGAGTACCGGCCCGCGGTGGACGCCTGGCACGACCTGGTCACCGGCCGCGACGACGCACCGCTGCGGGCGCTGGCCGCCGATGTCGCGTCCCGGGCCGCTGAGGGGCGCTACGAGGCCGCGGCCCGCGCCCGGGACCGGCTGGCCCACCTGGCCTCCGGGATCGACCGCGCGGGCACCCTCTCGGCGCTGGCCTGTCTGGACGAGGTGGTGGGTGCCCGGCCGGACGGTGCGGGCGGCTGGCAGCTCGCCGTCGTCCGGCACGGACGGCTGGCCGCCGCCGGGAACGCGCCGCGCGGGGTGCGGCCGATGCCGGAGGTGGAGTCGCTGCGGCGGAGCGCGCAGACCGTGCTGCCCGGGCCGGGGCCGCTGCGCGGCGCGCACGCCGAGGAGGTGCGGCTGCTGCACCGCTGGCTCACCGACGGCGGCACCCGCCTGGTGCGCAGCGATCCGCCGTGGGCCGAGCCCGCACACGGCGGGGGGCCGTGGCGGTCCTGGGCGGAGCAGGCCAGGGACGCGGCGCACCGCACCGGCGAGGAAGCGCGATGATCGCCGCGGTGGTGCGCAGGGCCGCGCGGATCGCGGTCCCGTGCACCACCGCGGTGATCACACGCGGAAGGGCCCCGCCGGTGGCGGGGCCCTTCCTATCGTGCGTGTCGTACGCGGGGGTCAGTCGCCCGGCTGCTGCGGGCGGCCGCCGTCGTCCGGTCGGCCGGACAGCTCCTCCCGGCGGGACTCCAGCTCCCGCCGGGCCGCCGCGCGCTCGTCGCGCTCGGCGAGCTCGCGCTCGTGCACCTCGTGCCGGGCCCGGGCGAGCGCCCTGGTCTCGTCCGCCGGGTCCGGCGAGAGCAGCGAACCGGGGACCGGCTCGCCGGCCGAGCCCAGCTGGTTCATCCGCTTCGGGACCGAGGTGCCCTGATACTCCAGCTCGATCGGGTGCCCGTGCGAGTCGACACCGGCCAGCGGCTGGTGCACCTCGATGAACTCGCCGTGCGGCAGCCGCTTGATGATGCCTGTCTCGATGCCGTGCTCGAGCACGGCCCGGTCCGACTTCTGCAGGCCCAGGCACCAGCGGTAGGTCACCCAGTACACGATCGGCGGCACGATCAGCAGACCCAGCCGGCCCGCCCACGTCGTCGCGTTCAGCGAGATGTGGAAGAACAGCGCGATCCAGTCGTTGAACCCGCACATCACGAGCCACAGGTAGAACGAGATCGCCATCGCGCCGAGCGCCGTGCGGACCGGGACGTCCCGCGGGCGCTGCAGCAGGTTGTGGATCGCGTCGTCCCCGGTGAACCTGCGTTCGATCGCCGGATAGGCGGCCGCCACCAGGAACAGCACCGGGAGGAAGCCCGCCGTCGGGATGAACGCGGACGGGATCGTGTACGTGTCGAAGAGGTAGAACTCCCACGGCGGGAAGATCCGGGCCATCCCCTCGGACCACAGCATGTAGAAGTCCGGCTGCGAACCCGCGGAGATGTGCGAGGCGTCGTACGGGCCCAGATGCCAGATGCCGTTGATCTGGAACAGGCCGCTGATCAGGCAGATCACGCCGGCGGTGACGGCGAAGAAGGCGCCGCCCTTGGCCGCGAACTGCGGCATGATCCGCACGCCGACGACGTTGTTCTCGGTCCGGCCCGGCCCCGGGAACTGGGTGTGCTTCTGGTACCAGACGAGCCCGAGGTGCACCGCGATCAGCGCCAGGATGATCCCGGGCAGCACGAGCACGTGGATGATGTAGAGCCTCGGGATGATCTCCGTGCCGGGGAACTCACCCCCGAACAGCGCCCAGTGCACCCAGGTGCCCATGACCGGCACGGTCAGCGTGATGCCCGAGGCGATCCGCAGGCCGACCCCGGAGAGCAGGTCGTCCGGCAGCGAGTAGCCGGTGAAGCCCTCGAACGTGCCGAGCAGGATCAGGACGATGCCGATGACCCAGTTCGTCTCACGCGGCTTGCGGAACGCGCCGGTGAAGAACACCCGGAACATGTGGATGATCATCGAGGCGACGAAGAGCAGCGCCGCCCAGTGGTGCACCTGGCGCATGAACAGGCCACCGCGGACCTCGAAGGAGATCTCCAGCGCCGACTCGTAGGCGCGCGACATGTGCACGCCGCGCAGCGGGTCGTACGGGCCGTTGTAGACGATCTCCTCCATCGAGGGATCGAAGAACAGCGCCAGGTAGGTGCCCGACAGCAACAGGATGATGAAGCTGTAGAGCGCGACCTCACCGAGCATGAACGACCAGTGCGTCGGGAAGACCTTGTTGAACTGCTTGCGCAGCCCCGCGGCCGGGTGGAAGCGCTGGTCGAGCTGGTCCAGTGCGTCGGCGGCCTTGGACGACCCCCCTCCCGGGGAGGACGTCGGTGTGGTGATCGAACTCATGTCGTCTTCGGCCTCTCCCAGAACGCAGGTCCGACGGGCTCGACGAAGTCGCTCACCGCGACGAAGTAGCCCTCATCGTTCACCGTGATCGGCAGCTGGGGCAGCGGGCGGGCGGCCGGCCCGAACACGGGCATGGCGTCCTCCGTCGCCAGGAACTGCGACTGGTGGCAGGGGCACAGGATGCGGTTGTCCTGCGCCTGGTACAGCGACGTCGGGCAGCCGACGTGCGTGCACACCTTCGACCAGGCGTAGTAGTCGCCGTAGTTGAAGTCCTCCTGACCGGGGCGCGGGTTCACCACGGTGCCGGGCCGGAGGCGGATCAGCATGACCGGCGCGTCGGAGGCGCGCTGCGCGTGCAGCAGCTCCTCCTCGTTCCCGCGCTCGCTCTCCCGGTACGGGAAGACGGTCATCATCGATCCGGGCTCCATGTCCTCGGGCCGCACGCGTGCGATCTCGCTGAGGATACCGGTGTCGGTGCGCAGGTACACCGTCTCGCCGTTCTCCGGGCGCCATCCGGTGTGCCACAGCGGGGCCTCGTCGCCCTCGGCCCACGGGTTCCGGATGATCCCGCCGAGCGCGACCACACCGGTGCCGATCCCGACCACCGTGGCGGCCAGCCCGGCGCTGCGGATGATCAGCTTCCGCCGCCCGAGGGTGGTGCCCTTCCCGGCGTCGGTCAGCTGGGCGATCACGGTCCGGCGGTCCAGCTCGTCGGACGGCCCGTCGTGCCGCTGCTGGACCGACACCTCGTGCGGGAACAGCTTCTTGACCGCCTGGATCACCGCGATGCCCAGCGCCAGGATGGAGAACCCGAAGGTGAAGCCGATCACCGGCGTGTACATCGAGTAGATCGTGTAGCCGGGCTCGCCGACGTTCACGTACTCCCACGGCCACCAGATGAAGGCGACCACGAACGCGAGCCCGGACAGCGCCGAGATCACGAACCACAGGGCGACCGACCGCTCGGCCCGCTTCTCCGCCCGCGTCCCCGGGATCGGGAACGCCGGCGTGTTGTGCACGACCTCGACCTCGTCGAGCTCGCCGGCCAACCGGGCCAGCTGCTCGGGCGACATCTCGTCGAGCTCCTCACGGGTCGGACGCCTGTCCGCCCCGGTGCTCACCTCGCTGCTCAACTCTTCGCCCCCAACCAGATCGCGAAACCGACCAGCCCGGACATGACGAACACGAACACGAAGATGCCCTCCGCCGTCGGGCCGAGGCCCAGCAGCGAGTACCCACCCGGGTCGTTGGTCTCGTTGACCGACTTGATGTACGCGATGATGTCGCGCTTCTCCTCCGGCGTGAGCTGCTGGTCGGAGAACCGCGGCATGTTCTGCGGACCGGTCTGCATCGCCGTGTAGATCTGCGACTCGCTGGCCGGGGCCAGCGCCGGGGCGTACTTGCCGGACGACAGCGCGCCGCCGACACCGGTGAAGTTGTGGCAGGACGCGCAGTTCAGCCGGTAGAGCGTGCCACCGCGGCCCGGGTCGTCCCCGCGCAGCGCCTCGCCCCGCTCGGCCGGCGTGATCGGCCCGCCGCCGTTGACCTGGATGTAGGCGCCCAGCGCCTCCAGGTTCGCGCGGCCCTCGGCGGTGTCCGGGTCGAAGATCGGCAGCGGGTGCTTGCGGGCTGCCTGCGCCTCCTGGCGGGCCATCGGCATCCGGCCCGACGAGACCTGGAAGTACACCGCCGCATCGCCGACGCCGATCAGGCTCGGCCCGCGGTCCTGCTCGCCCTGCAGGTTCGCACCGTGGCAGGTGATGCAGGTGTTGTTGTAGAGCTGCTCACCCTGCGCGATCAGAGCGGCGTCCGGCTGCGCCTCGGCGACCTGCGGCTGGGGCGCCAGGGCGGTGTAGAGGAAGCCGACGGTGACCAGGCTGAGGCCGATGGCCAGAGCACCCGCGATCCTGCGGTGGGTCTTGCCGTGCGGGCGGGAGCGGCGTCCGGCCTTCTGTTCGGGCCGGCCGCCCGGTGGTGGGTTCTGGGCTGCGCTGTCAGCGCCCTCGGGATTCTCGGTCATCGCTGGGGGTCTTCCAACCTCGACGTCGTGGCGGGTGCGGTCAGGGGGTCAGCCGGCTAGCGGATGAAGTAGATGACGGCGAACAGCGCGATCCACACCACGTCGACGAAGTGCCAGTAGTAGGACACGACGATCGCAGCGGTGGCCTGTGCCGGGGTGAACTTGCTCAGCTTGGTCCGGATGATCAGGTAGACGAACGCGACCAGACCGCCGATGACGTGCAGGCCGTGGAAGCCGGTCGCCATGAAGAAGACCGACCCGTAGGCGCTGGACGAGATCGTCGTCGCGTGGTGGGTGGCCAGCACGTAGTACTCGTAGGACTGGCCGATGACGAAGAAGGTGCCCATCAGCAGGGTCACGACGTACCAGCGGCGGAGCCCGAACACGTCGCCGCGCTCGGCGGCGAACACACCGAACTGGCAGGTGAACGACGACGCGACGAGGACGATCGTGATCGTCAGCGCGTACGGGACGTCGAGCTCCGTCGGGGGCGGGGGCCACGGTCCGTCGTTCTGCGCCCGCGCGGTGAAGTACATCGCGAACAGCCCGGCGAAGAACATCAGCTCGCTGGCGAGCCAGACGATGGTGCCGATACTGACCAGGTTCGGGCGGTTCAGCGAATGGATCCGCGCGCTGATGTTGGGTGCCGCTGTCGTCACGCCGGGCATTATGACCCGAGCCGAACTTCTACGGCTTGTCGGGATACCCATCCGCGCATCACGATCGGCGAACGGTGCCCGTGATCAGCAGATCCTCGGCCGGCCGGAGCGGCGGCCGTGTCGCGCCCGGTGCCGCAACGGTGGAACGGACGACGCCCCCGCCGGGTTCCCGGCGCCCGGCCGCCCGGCCGGGCCGCGCGCACCGTCTACTATCCGACGGGTGGCGAGCGGAGCAGCGGCAGAGATCGGCGGCGCGACCGGCGGGACGGCGGGCGGCACCAGCACCGTGCTGGTCTACAGCCACCGTCCCGAGGTGCGCGAGGGCATCATCAACGCGGTCGGGCGACGGCCCGCACCGGACGTCGGCCGGGTGACCTACCTCGAGGCGAGCGGCATCGCCGAGGTGCTCGCGGCCTGCGACGCCGGCGCGGCGGACCTGCTCGTCCTCGACGGCGAGGCGCAGCCGACCGGCGGGATGGGCGTCGCCAAGCAGCTGCGGCACGAGATCGTCGACTGTCCCCCGATCGTGCTGACCGTCCGGCGCCGCGACGACCGGTGGCTGGCCACCTGGTCGGAGGCCGACGCCGTGCTGGTGCACCCTCTCGACCCGATCGAGTCCGCCGAGGTCGTCGCCCAGGTCCTGCGCGAGCACCGCGCCGGAACCCTGACCGCACAGAAGTAGAAGGACACATCGCGTGAGCGCACCCACCTGGCCCTCCGTGATCGGCCGGCTGGTGAGCGGCCGGGACGTCAGCGCCGAGGAGGCCACCTGGGCGATGGGTCAGGTGTTCGCCGGCGAGGCGACCCCGGCCCAGCTCGCCGGGTTCCTCGTGGCGCTGCGCGCGAAGGGCGAGACCCCCGCCGAGATCTCCGGCATGGCCGACGCGATGCTGGCGCACGCACTGCGGGTGGACGTGCCCGGGCGGGCCGTCGATGTCGTCGGCACCGGCGGCGACCAGGCGCACACGGTGAACATCTCGACGATGTCGGCGATCGTCGTCGCCGCCGCCGGTGCGCCGGTGGTCAAGCACGGCGGGCGGGCCGCGTCGTCCCAGTCCGGCACGGCGGACGTGCTGGAGACGCTCGGCGTCGCGATCGAGCTGACCCCGGCCGCCGTCGAGCGGTGCGTCGCCGAGCTGGGCATCGGGTTCTGCTTCGCGCAGGCGTTCCACCCGGCCATGCGCTTCGCCGGCGGGGTCCGCCGCGAGCTGGGCGTGCCGACCGCGATGAACCTGCTGGGCCCGCTGTCCAACCCGGCCCAGCCGGCGACCGGGCTGATCGGCTGCGCCGATCCGGTGCACGCCCCGACGATGGCCGAGGTGTTCGCCCGGCGCGGCAAGTCGGTACTGGTCGTCCGCGGCGACGACGGCCTCGACGAGCTGACCACCACGACGTCCAGCTCGGTCTGGATCGCCGACGGCGGCGAGGTCCGCCGGGCCCGGCTGGATCCGGCCGATCTCGGCGTGCGCCCGGCCACCGCCGACGACCTGCGCGGCGGGACCCCCGAGGTGAACGCCGCCGTGGTGCGCGACCTGCTGGCCGGGAAGACCGGCCCGGTGCGGGACGCGGTGCTGCTCAACGCGGCGGGCGCGCTGGCCGCGCACCGCGGGATCGGGGACGACCTCACCGCCGCGATCGGCGACGCGCTGGAGACGGTCGCCCGGGCGATCGACTCCGGGGCCGGGGCCGATCTGCTGGCCCGCTGGGCGGCGCTGTCCACCGAGCTCGCCGCGGGCTGACGCCGAGCGCGGCCATCGCCGGCCCGACGACCCGTTCACCGAGTTCCGCCCCGGCCGGACCGGACGGGCTGGGTGCCCGTTCCAGCAGGATCAGCCCGGCGACGAGGTCCGGCCGGTCGAGCGCGGTCTGCAGCGCAGATGGCGCCGCCCGAGGAGTGCCCGACGATCCAGGACCGGCCGGCCCCCAGCCGGTCGGCACGGCGGCGCCGTGCCGGGCTAGCGGAGGGCCTGGTCGAGGATCGGGCCCGCCTCGTCCGGGCGGTCCGCGAGGACCCGGCCCCGCGCCACCCACATCAGCGCATGCCCGCGCACCCCGTCCAGGCGCAGCCGGGCCGCCCGGGCGGCGCACCCCATCGGGGGACGGCGACGTGGGCGGCCTCCCGGCCGTTCAGCAGCCGGGTGAGGCCGTCCGGTCGTCGCTCGTCGCTGCGGGCGGCGCCGACGATCCGCACCCCGGAGCCGGGCAGCGAAGGGGCGACGTACTGCAGCACCGCGAGGGTGTCCTCGTCCGCCGAGTGCAGGTCGTCGAGCAGCTCCAGGACCGCCTCGGCCGGCGGCCGGAAGGCGCCGCCGCCGGGGACCGCCC
Organism: Pseudonocardia sp. NPDC046786; assembly: GCF_040645415.1. Taxonomy (NCBI): domain Bacteria; kingdom Bacillati; phylum Actinomycetota; class Actinomycetes; order Pseudonocardiales; family Pseudonocardiaceae; genus Pseudonocardia; species Pseudonocardia sp. NPDC046786. The sequence continues at coordinate 275,903 of NZ_JBEYYF010000003.1, forward strand.
GGCCGCGGAACACCCGCTAGCCTGGAGGCGACCACCGGTCCCGACCCGAGGGGGAGTCCCCGTGATCACCGCGATCGTCCTGGTGCACACCGCTGCCGACCGGATCCCGGAGACCGCCCAGGCGATCGCGGACCTGGACGGGGTCGCCGAGGTGTACTCGTGCGCCGGGGACGTCGATCTCATCGCGATCGTCAAGGTCCGCGAGCACGAGCAGCTCGCCGACATCATCGCCGGCAAGCTGGGCCGGGTCGACGGGGTGATCGGCACCGACACGCACATCGCGTTCCGCTCCTACTCCAGGGCCGACACCGACGCCGCCTTCGCGATCGGGCTGGACTGACCGTCCGCGGCACCGGGCAGGTGTGGCGCAGGCCGCACCAGCTTGCTACTGTGATCGTCATGCGCCCCGTCGAGCACATCCTTGCTCCGGCCGCAGCGCTGCCCGCAGCACGACTTACCGCGGCAGTAGCACTGCGCGTCGGCTGATCCAGGCTGCCGACGCGCCGCGCCCCATCCAGGCGCACCCCTCCCGTCCACTGTCACGACGGTCGAGACCTGGCTCGCGTTCTGAGCCTCACTCGCGCAACGCACGGAGCCCTCCCATCATGAGCATCACCGCCGACCGACCCACCACCTTCAGCTTCCCCGCCGCCTCCGGTGGCCCCGCGGACATCGCGGCCCGGATGCCCCGCCGGCACACCGTCGTCACCGGCGACGGGATGGACGGCGTCATGCAGCTCGCGACCGCGCTGCAGGCCTGCGGCCGCCCGCTGCGGGAGTTCTCGGTCGACGTCCGCGAGGGCGTCGCCTACAGCTCGGTCACCTGCACCATGTCGATGACGCCCGCCGAGGCCGACGAGTTCGAGAGCCGGATGCTCGCGCTCCCCGGCGTCCTGGCTGTCGACCCGTACTGAGCGCCGCACCGCCCGGCGACCCCTCGGCGACCGCGCGGGACCTGCTCGCGATCGGCGGCTCCGTCGTGGTCGCGGCGGTGCTCGACGGGTTCTGGATCGCGATCGGGCCCGGCCATCCGTGGTCGCCGGGTAAGGCTGGGGCGCGCTGTGGCTCCTGCTCGGCGGCCGGGCCGTGCACGCCTGGCCGGCGCTGCTGCAGCGGTCGCTGCGCCTGCGGCTCCGGCCACTGGTCCCGCGCGCCGGCTGACGCTCAGGACCGGGCGCCGGTCCCCCGGGCCGCGTCGAGCATCAGTGCCCGGTCGGCGATCTTCACCCGCTCGGTACCGCCGCGCCGGACGCCCAGCCCGATCTCGGCGGCGTCCAGGCGCAGCCAGTCGTCCCACAGCACCGGCTCGATCCCGTGGTCGCGCAACCGGTCCAGCACCGCGTCGCCACCCGGCCGGGGCGGCGTGCCGAGATCGGGCAGGTCCGCCAGCACCGACGCCGCGGTCTCCGCCCCGTCGGCCTTGTTCGTGCCGATCACGCCGGTCGGGCCGCGCTTGATCCAGCCCGCCACGTAGCTGCCGCGCAGCGGCTCCCCGCCGAGCACGACCCGGCCCGCCTCGTGCGGCACGGTGCCGGTCGCCGCGTCGAACGGCAGGCCGGCGATCCGCTCGCCGCGGTAGCCGATCGCGCGCACCACCAGGCCCGCGTCGAGCACCTCGGTCTCCCCGGTGCCGCGGATCCGGTCGTCGGCGGTGATCTCGTTGCGCTCGACCTCGACGCCGGCGACCCGGTCGCCGGTGCCGAGCAGCCGCACCGGGGAGCGCAGGAAACGCAGGTGCAGCCGCCGGCGGCCGCCCCGCCCGGGCGGCTCGGCCGCCCACTCGGTCAGGGTCTCGACGACCTGGCGCATCCGCCGCTCGGCCGGTTCCGGGACACCCGCGGCGAGCACGCCGTCGTCGTGCACCCGGATCTCGACGTCGTCGAGCTTGGCGAGGGCGCGCAGCTCGGCCGGGGTGAACCGGACGTGCTGCGGGCCGCGCCGGACGAGCACGTGCACGTCGGTGACCGAACCGGCGCGCAGCGCGTCGAGCACCGCGTCGTGCGCGTCGGTGGCGGCCAGGTCCTCGGCCGGGCGGGCGAGCACCCGGGCGACGTCGATCGCGACGTTCCCGGCGCCGACCACCACCGCGCCGGGCCGGTCCAGCGCCGGGCCGGGGCCGCTCGCGTCCGGGTGACCGCAGTACCAGGACACGAACGCGCCGGAGCCGACCGACCCGGTCAGCTCCTCCCCCGGGACGCCGAGATCACGGTCCACCGCGCTGCCGGTGGCGTGCACGACGGCGTGGTAGTGCTCGCGCAGCGCCTCGCCCGGGATGCCGCCCTCCCCCACGTGGACGTTGCCGAGGAAGCGGACCCGGTCGGCGTCGTCGAAGGTGGTGACCAGCGCGCGGATCACCGACTTCATCTTCAGGTGGTCGGGCGCGACGCCGTAGCGGACCAGGCCGTACGGCGCGGGCAGCCGGTCGATGATGTCGACGTGGACACCCGGATCCCCCTCCAGCAGGGCCTCGGCCGTGTACAGCCCGGACGGACCGGAGCCGATCACCGCGACCCGGTACGGGCGGGGGGTGGGCACCTGCGCGGACGTCACGATCGCACCTCCGTGAGCGGATGGTGACGACGCTAACAGCCGCCCCTCGTCCGGGCGATCACGCAGCGGGACGCAGTCCGGATCCGGTCGCACGGACCGCGACGCGGCCGTCGGGCAGCAGCAGCTCGGTGCGCATCGCCCAGAACCGCCTGCCGTCGCGGACGGTCGTCGTGCGCGCCCGCAGTGCGACGTCGACGTGCGCCGGGCGGAGGAATTCGACGGCCAGCGACAGCGGGCGGGCCGCGGGGTCGCCGAAGTGGGCGACCTGCGCGGCGGCGGCGAAGCCGCTCAGCACGGCGCCGTGTGTGGTGCCGTTCAGGTTCACCGTGGACGGGCCGGGGGTGAGCACCGCGTCGGCGCCGTCGAACTCGAGCCGCTCGGGCCGCAGCCGCTGCGGGTCGAACGGCGGGATGGCGGACCGGAAGTCGGTGCCGGGGCCGGACCCGCCGTCCCGGGACCCGCCGGCGGCGGGATCGATCGCGCCGCCGGGCCGGGCGAGCCCGCCGGGCCGGTCCGGGACGGCGGTGACCGCCATGCTGACGACGGCGTGCGCGACCAGGACCCCGGTGTCGTCGCGCATCTCGGCGCGGCCGACGCCGATCTCGTCGTCGAGGTGCAGCAGGCTCAGCTCGGCGGTGAGCCAGGCCGCCTCCGGTGCGGGCGTCCCGGCGAGATCGAGCCGCAGCTCCACGGTGGGCGCGCCGGCGGCCAGCTTCCCGGTGGAGAACACCAGGTAGCCGATGCCGGAGTCGGCGAGCAGCGCCGGGAGCAGCGGCAACACCCGCCCGGTGGCGTCCCGGACGCCGTCGTGCAGCGGGATCCGCAGCCGCACGTCGTCCCGGGTGGACGCAGGATCGGGCGCCATCCCCAGGCCGGTCTCGACCGGGGCGCGGCGCATCCGCTCCCGGGTGGTGGTGGTCGTCGGTGCCGGTCCGGTCATCCCGTCATCGTGCGATACGGATGCGTTTCGCAGGCCGCGAGGGGCCTGTGGAGTAGGTCACGCGGGCTGCTGCTGCTCGTCCCGGTTGCAGCGGAAGGTGCTCCGGTAGTCCGCGGGTGAGACGCCCAGCGCCCGCCGGAAGTGGTGCCGCAGCAGGGCCGCGGTGCCGAACCCGGCACGGGCGGCGACCGCGTCCATCCCGAGCTCGGTCTCCTCCAGCAGGGTGCGCGCGTGCAGCACCCGCTGCGCGGAGATCCACCGGTGCGGGGTGGTGCCGGTCTCCTCGACGAAGCGGCGGGCGAAGGTCCGCTCGGACATCGCCGCCCGCCGGGCGAGCGCGGCGACGGTGTGCTCGGCGTCGAGGTGCTCGAGCAGCCAGGCGAGCAGCGGGGCGAGCGAGTCCGCGGTGCACTCGGGCACCGGCAGCTCGACGAACTGGCGCTGGCCGCCCTCGCGCTGCGGCGGGACGACCATCCGGCGGGCGATGCCGTTGGCGACCGCGCCGCCGAGCTCGCGGCGGACCAGGTGCAGGCAGGCGTCGATCCCGGCGGCGGTGCCGGCACCGGTGACCAGGTCGCCGTCGTCGACGTAGAGCGCGTCGTCCTCGACCAGTGCCTCGGGATGGGTGGCACGCAGCTCATCGGCGTGCTTCCAGTGCACCGTGCAGCGCCGGCCGGTGAGCAGCCCGGCGGCGCCGAGCACGAACACGCCCGAGCAGACGGACAGGATGGTGGCGCCGCGGGCGCGGGCCTCGCGCAGCGCGTCCAGCGCGGCCGGCGGGAACTCGCGCAGCGCGGTGGCGGCGACGCAGACCAGGTCGGCGCCGGGCAGCGCCTCGAGCCCGCGATCGGGGGTGATGGTGAAGCCGTTCTTGGTGGTGACCGGGCGGCCGGCCTCGGGGCCGCAGACCACCCAGTCGAGGACGGGCAGGCCGTCGTCGGAGCGGTCCAGCCCGAACACCTCGCAGAGCACGCCGAACTCGAAGACGGCGAGCTCGTCGAGCACGAGCACCGAGACGCTGCGCAGCATGCACCGACGGTAGGACGGCAGGAACGCCCGGTCCAGCAAGATCCTGCCAGTCGGTGTCAGTTTCCGGCCGGGGCGGCGTCAGGTTGCGTGCCAGGCCGCCAGCCGCTCCGCCTCGTCGGCCACCGCGCGGGCGTCGGCGGCGCGCAGCGGCGCGAACGGGACCGTCTCGATCCGCCCGTCCCGGTGGGTCCAGGTGCCGGCGACCCGGCCGTCGACCAGGAAGGTCGGCGCGGACCGGGGCCGGGTCGTCGCGAAGACGTGATGGCGGTGCGCGGCCGGCAGGATCCGGGCGCGCGCGGCGTGCCCGAGCAGCAGCACGGCGTCGAACGGGCCGAGGAAGCGCACCGGCGCCGGGGTCCGCGGATCGGGCAGCGGCGCCCGGGGAACGTCGACCAGCTCGGCGCCGTCCTCGCCGGTGAACCGGCGCAGCTCGGTCCCGGCCAGTGCGGTCCGGGCGACGCCGACCGGCCAGCCGGCGAACCGGGCGACGTCCGGTACCGACGCCGGACCGAACGCGCGCAGGTAGCGGCGCGCCAGCCCGGTCCGGGCGGCGCCTGCGCCTGTGCCTGTGCCTGTGCCTGTGCCTGTGCCTGTGCCTGTGCCTGTGCCTGTGCCTGTGCCGGCAGGGGCGAGGCCGTAGACGTGCGCCCGCGGCGAGTCCCAGGTCCCGGCGGGCGGCACCCGGACCAGGTCGATCCAGTGCTGGACGCCGGGGAAGGCGGCGGCGGGCAGCCCGCGGGCGGTGAGCCCGGCGGTGATCTCGGCCTGTCGCAGCGGCCCGCCGGCGAGCAGCTCGATGACCGCGGCCGCAGCCGCGGTCATGTCGTCGGCGGTGAGCTCGCGGCGCAGCCGCAGCCAGCCCGCCCGCTGCTCGGCCCGCACCGCCGCGGTGAACGAGGCGTGATCGCGGCGGGCGAGCATGTGGATCGTCGAGCGCATCGCCCACGCCTGCACGACCCGGCCGTCGTGCAGCATCGTGGTCAGCTCGCCGCGGTCGAACCGGGCCAGCCGCGCGTGCAGGCCCAGGTAGCCGGACGGCGCGTGCTGGGTCTGCAGGCCGCACAGCCGTTCCAGGGCGCGCGGCACCGGCAGCTCGGCCCGTTCCAGCAACAGCTGGCGGGCCAGCAGCGCACGCAGACTCTGGTCCGCGGTGAGCTCTCGCACCCCGCGGAGTCTGCCGGTCAGGCGACCGGGGCGGTGTACCGGTTCGCCGGGCGGGACAGGCCGAACCGGTCGCGCAGGGTGCCGTCGTAGGGGGCGGGCGCCCAGGTGTCACCGAGCGCGGGCAGCAGGCCGTCCACGATCTCGTCGATGCCGGTGGGCAGCGCCAGCGGGACCAGCACGAACCCGTCCGCGGCGCGCTCCTCGGCGGCGTCGCGCAGCAGCTCCGCCAGCTCGGCCGGATCGCCCACGTGCCGCAGCGTCGACGGCGCGATGTCCGCCCCGGTGGGGGCGAGCCGGTCCAGCTGGGCGAGCCGGTCCGCGGCGCCGGGCCCGAGCAGCGTCTCCACGTCGAGCAGCACGGCGACCTGCTCGGGATCGCGGCCCGCGTCGGCGACGGCGGCGCGCACCCGGTCCCGGGCCTCGGCCGCGGCGGCGATGCCGTCGGCGGCGACCCGGACGACGTCGGCGTACCGGGCGGCGACCGCCAGCGCCGCCGGCTCGTCGCCGCGCAGCACCGTCAGCGGGTGGCCCTGCGGCGGCCGCGGGGTGATCGAGGGCCCCTTCACCGAGAAGTACTCACCGGCGAAGTCGATGTGGTGCAGCTTGGACCGGTCGGCGAACCGGCCGGTGGCGGCGTCCCGGATCTCGGCGTCGTCCTCCCAGGAGTCCCAGAGCCGGGCGACGACCTCGGCCACCTCGCCGGCCTCCCGCCACAGCGAGCCGGGCTCGCGCGGGTCGGTGGTGCGGCCGAACAGGTCGGCCTCGGCGCGGGTCCGGGACACGTCCGGCTGCCAGCCGGCCCGGCCGGTCGCGACGAAGTCGAGCGTCGCGATCGCCTTCGACAGGTGGAACGGCTCGGTGTGGGTGACCGTCACGGTCGGCACCAGCCCGATCCCCGGCACGACCGGCGCGACCCGGGCGGCGATGCCGACCGCGTCGAGGGTGCCGGGCAGCGCCGCCGGGTCGTCGGACGGCGGGAGCAGCGAGTCGGGCAGCGCGACCAGGTCCAGCCCGCCGCGGGCGGCGGTGCGCACCAGCTCCACGTGGTGGCCGGCGCCGAAGAGCCGTTCCGGATCGGTCACATCCCGCCAACCCGCAGGATGCCGGCCCGCCGCGCCGAGTTCGACCGCCAGGTGCAGACGTCCGCTCACCGTGCCTCCGTAATGCTCGTGCCTCGTCCTGGCCAACCCGCACCGCCGTCCCGATGTTCCCCGGCCCGGCCGGCCGGCGTCACCCGGAGGCGCGCAGGTCCAGCTCGATCGCGGCCGCGCAGGCCCGCAGCTCCGGCAGCACCTCGGCGCGCAGCGCGGCGGCGTCCCGGCGGGACGCGTGGGTGGACACGTTCGCCGCCGCCGTCACCCGTCCGGAACGGTCGTGCACCGGCACCGCGATCGATCGCAGCCCGGCCTCCAGCTCCTGGTCGACGACGCAGTGCCGGTCCGCGCGTACCCGGTCCAGTTCGGCGCGCAGCGCATCGGCGCCGGTGACCGTGTGCTCGGTGAGCGTCTCCGGCCGCAGTCCGTCCAGGTAGGTGTCCAGTGTGGAGTCCGGGAGCGCCGCGAGCAGCACCCGGCCCATCGACGTCGCCCAGGCCGGGAACCGGGTGCCGATCGTGATCGTCACCGTCATGATCCGGGCGGTCGGCACCCGGGCGACGTAGACGACGTCGTAGCCGGTCGCCGGGTCGCCGTCGAGGACCGAGACCGACGCCGAGTCGCGCACGGTCGCGACCAGCCGTTCCAGGTGCGGTGCGGCGACCTCGGGCAGGCCCATCGCGGACAGGTAGGACCAGCCCAGCTCCAGCACCCGCGGGGTCAGCGCGAAGAGCCTGCCGTCGGTGCGGACGTAGCCCTCGTCGGCCAGGGTGAGCAGGAACCGGCGGGCGGCGGCGCGGGTGAGGCCGGTGGACCGGGCGACGTCGGCGAGCGTCTGCTGTGGGTGGTCGGCGTCGAAGGACCGGATGACGGCCAGCCCGCGGGCCAGCGAGCGGACCTGCTCACGGCGCTCCTCGCTCATCCGGGCCGCCCGGCGAGCACCCGGTCGACCAGCTCGGCGGCGTGCCCGCTGCCCGCGCCCTGCGCGCCGGCGGCGAGCGCGAGATTGCGGGCCATCGCGTCGGGGTGCACCTGCAGCCCACCCAGGCAGATCCGCAGCCGGGCGGCGGCGCCCGCGGTGACCCGGAGCAGCTCGGTGAGCGTCCCCCACTCGGCGTGCCAGGCACCGGCGGCCCGCTGGAACTCGTGATCGGCGTTCGCCAGCAGGGTCGCGACCAGCCCGGGTGCCCGGCGGGCCGAGCCGCGCGCGGTGACGGCGGCCGCCGGGTTGCGCTTGTGCGGCATCGACGACGAGTCGCCGGGCGCGGCCTCGGACACCTCGCCGAGCTCGGTGGCGGACAGCAGCACGACGTCGGTGGCCGGCTTCGCGCACGCCCCGGCGGCGACGCCGAGCGCACCGGCGAGCTCGCCGATCCGGGTCCGCTCGGTGTGCCAGGGGACGCCCTGCGCGGCGAGCCCGAGCCGGGCGGCGAGCGCGTCGGCAACGGCCGGGCCGTGCGGGTGCGACGCGGCGAGGGTGCCCGCGGCACCGCCGAACTGGACGGGCAGCGCATCGAGCAGCACGCCGAGCCGGACCCGGGCCCGGTCCAGCCCGGTGCACCAGGTGGCGGCGACCAGGCCGAACGTGGTCGGCAGCGCCTGCTGCCCGAGCGTGCGGGCGGCGCACGGGGTGTCCCGGCGGGCGGCCGCGAGCGCGGCGGCGGCGTCGGCGCAGGCGGTCAGGTCCTCGACGATCCGGTGCCCGGCCCGGCGGGTGAGCAGCACCAGCGTGGTGTCCAGGACGTCCTGACTGGTGGCGCCGGGGTGTACGGCGCGCTCGGCGCCCGGCTGGATCCGGGCCGCGGCCGCCTTCAGCCGCTTCACCAGCGGGATCACCGGATTGCCGCCCTCGACCGACTCGGCGGCGAGCGCGGCCGGGTCGAGCCCGGCAACGGCCGCGACGGCGCGCTCGACGCCGTCGGCGTCGCCCGGGTCGACGGTGCCCTGCTCGGCCGCGACGGCCGAGAGCGCCAGCTCGACCTCCAGCAGCGCCGCGATCCAGGCGGCGTCGTCGAGCACGGTGTCGACGCGTGCGGTGCCGGACAGCGGACCGAAGAGACTGTTCGACATGCGGACGAGTGTACGGAAGCCGCACGAACGGGATAGGCACAATGGTGCCGTGCTGACCCACATCCTGCTCGATCTCGACGGCACCCTCGTCGACTCCGCCCCCGGCATCCTCGGTTCGATGCGCCGCGCCATCGACGAGGCCGGCCTGGAGGTTCCCGACTCCGCGCTGGGCACCCACCTGCTCGGCCCGCCGCTCTACCGCTCGCTGCCGCCGATCCTGGGCGAGGAGGGCACCGCCCGGGTGCTCCCGATCTACCGGCGGATCTACGGCGACGAGGACGGCTGCCTGGACTGCGCCCCCTACCCCGGCATCGAGGACCTGCTCCGCGCGCTGTCCGACGTCGGCGTGACGATGGCGCTGGCGACCAGCAAGGCCGAGCCGTCGGCGCGCAAGATCCTCGCCCATCACGGGTGGACCGACCTGTTCGCCGAGATCGTCGGCGACACCCGCACCGCGGACCGGCCGACCAAGGGTGCGGTCGTCGCCGAGGCGCTGCGCCGGCTCGGCGGGCCCACCGGCGCCGACGAGCCGCTGATGGTCGGCGACCGCCTGCACGACGTCGAGGGCGCGGCCGAGCACGGCCTGCGCTGCGTCGGTGCGGGGTGGGGCTACGCCGAGCCCGGCGAGCTGGTGGCCGCCGGGGCCACGACGGTGTACGCATCCGCGGACGAACTGCGCACAGCCCTCCTCGGCTGAGGAACTGCTGGTCCGGGCGGGTTCGCGACCGGTAGACACACCGCCATGACCGTCGTCTCCCTGCACCGGTACCCGGTGAAGTCCATGCTCGGCGAGAGCCTCGACCGGGCGGACGTCTCCGCGCGCGGCCTGCTCGGGGACCGGGCGCTGGCCGTGTACGACGTCGAGTCGGGCACCGTCGCCAGCGCCAAGGTCCCCCGGTTGTGGTCCGGGCTGCTGGACTTCTCCGCCCGGTTCGCCGCCGATCCCGAACCCGGCCGGCCACTGCCCGAGATCGAGATCCGGTTCCCGGACGGGTCGATGCTGCGTTCCGACGATCCCGGGATCGACACCGCGCTGTCGGCCGCGCTGGACCGGGAGGTGCGGCTGATCACCGAGCCGCCGGAGGGCAGCCAGTTCGAGGAGGTGTGGCCGGAGATCGACGGCCTGCCGGTGGACCAGCTGGCCCCCGAACAGCTGATCGCAGGCACCACCGCCCGGCACGAGGAGACCGGCGAGCGGGTCAGCCGGTTCGACGTGTCCATGTTCGGCGCGCCCGGCACCTTCTTCGACCTGTCGACGCTGCACGTGCTCACCGAGTCCACGCTGGACCGGCTGCGCGAGCTCGCCCCGGAGGCGACCTTCGACGCCCGCCGGTACCGGCCGAACGTCGTGCTGCGCGGGGCCGATGCGGGCTTCGTCGAGAACGACTGGCCCGGCCGGGAGTCGCTGATCGGCGGCGTCCGGGTGCGGTTCTCGTTCGCCACCATGCGCTGCGTGATGACCACGCTCGCCCAGGGCGGCGACCTGCAGCGGGACCCGGACACGCTGCGCGCGGTCGCGAAGCACAACCGGATCGAGATCCCGCAGATCGGCGGGGTGTGGGCCTGTGCGGGGGTGTACGCCGACGTGGTGGCCGACGGGGCGATCGCGGTCGGCGACGAGCACTCCGATCCCGTTGCCGGGTAGGTGTTCGCACAGCGAACGTTTGTGCGTGAGTCGAACACCGCAGTACCATGGCGCCCGACGGAGGTGCGTGATGGACAAGGTGGTGTCATCCGCCGCGGAGGCGGTCGCCGACATCGGCGACGGCGCGTCGCTGGCGGTCGGCGGGTTCGGCATGTCCGGGGTCCCGACGGTGCTGATCGCGGCGCTGCTGGAGCTGGGCGCGACGGACCTGGAGACGATCTCGAACAATCTCGGCGTCGACGGGTTCGGCCTGGGCACGCTGCTCGCGGCCGGCCGGATCCGGCGCACGATCGGCTCCTACGTCGGCAACAACAAGGAGTTCGCCCGCCAGTACCTGGCCGGCGAGCTCGAACTCGAGCTCACCCCGCAGGGCACCCTGGCCGAGCGGTTGCGGGCCGGCGGCGCCGGGATCCCCGCGTTCTTCACCCCGGCCGGGGTCGGCACCCTGGTCGCCGAGGGCGGACTGCCGTGGCGCTACGCGCCCGACGGGTCGGTCGCGGTGATGTCGCCGACCAAGGAGGTCCGCGAGTTCGACGGCGTGTCCTACGTCCTCGAACGCGCCCTGACCCCCGATTTCGGGCTGGTCCACGCCTGGAAGGGCGACCGGCACGGCAACCTCGTCTACCGGCGCTCGGCGCGCAACTTCAACCCCGACGCCGCCGCCGCGGGCCGGATCACCATCGCCCAGGTCGAGCACCTGGTCGAGCCCGGCGAGATCGATCCCGATCACGTGCACACCCCCGGCATCCACGTGCAGCGCGTGGTGCACGTGCCGGACGTCGACAAGCCGGTGGAGTTCCGGACCGTCTCCACCACGACCGGGACGGAGCAGGGCTGATGGCGCGCACCCGCGACGAGATGGCGGCCCGGGTCGCCGACGAGCTGCCCGACGGCTCGTACGTCAATCTCGGCATCGGCATGCCGACCCTGGTCCCCGGCCACATCCCGGCCGGCCGCACGGTGATCCTGCACTCCGAGAACGGCATCCTCGGCGTCGGCCCCTACCCCACCGACGACGAGGTCGATCCGGACCTGATCAACGCCGGCAAGGAGACCGTCACCGTCAACGACGGCGCCGCCTACTTCGGCTCCTCGGACAGCTTCGCCCAGATCCGCGCCGGGAAGCTCGACGTCGCCGTGCTCGGCGGGATGGAGGTCGCGGCCAACGGCGATCTCGCCAACTGGGCCGTCCCCGGCAAGATGATCAAGGGCATGGGCGGGGCGATGGACCTCGTGCACGGCGCCCGCACCGTGATCGTGATGATGGACCACGTCTCCCGGGACGGCACACCCAAGATCGTCGAGCGGTGCAGCCTGCCGATCACCGGTCTGGGCTGCGTCACGAAGATCGTCACCGATCTCGCCGTCGTCGACGTCACGCCGGACGGCCTGACGCTGGTCGAGACCGCCCCCGGGGTGACCGCCGAGGAGGTGCGGGAGAGGACCGGGGCCCCGCTGCGCGGGTGACCGCGTCGCGGACGGGCCGGGCGCCCGTCCGCGACGAGCGGGGTCAGGCGCTGCGCGGCCCCGTCGTGACCGGCATGCTCGTCAGGCCGCGGACCAGCGTCGACTCCCGGTAGGTCAGGTCGTCGAGCCGGACCGCGAGCGCCAGCTCCGGGCGGTCGGCGAACAGCCGCCCGATCGCGACCCGACCCTCCAGGCGGGCCAGCTGGGCACCGAGACAGAAGTGGATGCCGTGCCCGAAGAACACCCCGCCGGAGGCGTCCCGGGTGATGTCGAGCCGGTCCGGCTCGGCTGCCCAGTCGCCGTCCCGGTTGGCGGCGGCGAGGCCGAGCATGACCATGTCGCCGGCCGGGATGGTCACCCCGGAGTAGGTGACGTCCTCCGCCGCGAACCGGATCGAGGCCTGCGCGACCGGCGAGTCGAAGCGCAGGAACTCCTCGACCGCCGAGCCGATCAGCGACGGATCCTCGGCCAGCAGCTTCCGCTGGTCGGGGTTGGTGAGCAGGGCGAGCACGCCGTTGCCGATCAGGTTGACCGTCGTCTCGTGCCCGGCGATCAGCAGCAGCATCGCCATCGCGACGAGCTCCTCCTGGGAGAGCCGGTCGCCGTCCTCGTCGGACACCGCCAGCAGCGACGACAGCAGCGCGTCGTCGGGCTCGGTGCGCTTGCGCTCCAGCAGCTCGGACAGGTACCCGTGCAGCTTGCCCATGGCCGCGTTCTTGTCGTCGGCCGGGGACTCGTCGACCAGCACCGAGGACCAGGCGGAGAAGTCGTCGCGGTCCTCGGCGGGCACACCGAGCAGCTCGCAGATCACCTGCACCGGGATCAGGAAGGCGTACTCGCGCATCAGATCGACGGTGCCGTCGTCGGGCATGCCGGCGAGCAGGCCGTCGGTGATCTCGGTGATCCGCGGCTCCAGCTCGTTCATCCGGCGGACCGTGAACGACCGCCCGACCAGCTTGCGCAGCCGGGTGTGGTCCGGCGGGTCCATCAGCAGCATCATCGGCGTCGGCGCCGCGGGCATGTCCGCCCGCTGGTCCTCGGGCAGCGTGTAGCGCCAGTCCTTCGACAGCCGCGCGTCGACGAACGCCTCGCGCACGTCGTGGTAGCGGGTGAGCAGCCAGACGGGGCCGTCCGGCAGCGCGAGCCTGCGCACCGGCTCCTCGGCGCGCAACGCGGCGTAGGCGGGGTGCGGGTTCTGCCAGAAGGTGCCCGAGAACAGATCGTGCCGCTCGGAGCCGGTGGTGGTCAGCGCCATGGGCCCATCGTGCCAGCGTGACGTAAGCAGGCGCTTACATCAGAACAGACGAGTGACCGAGCACACAGCCGGGTCGAGCGCGACGTCGTCCGGGACCGCGGTGCCGACGATCACCGACGCGGCCAGCGCCGCCAGCGCCGGGGACGACTCGATGCCCGACCCGCCCTGGCCGGCGACGAAGTGGAACCCGGGATGGCCGGGCCACTCCCCCAGCACCGGGGCGCGGTCGGGTGCGAACGTCCGCAGCCCCGCCCAGGCCGTGCGGACCGAGCGCAGGCCCAGCGTGGTGACCTCGCCGACCCGGTCCAGCCCGCGTGCGACGTCCAGCCCGTCCGGCCGGGCGTCGCCGGGCGGCTGCGGGGTCTCGTCGGCGGGCGACACCAGCACCGTGTCGGCCTCCGGCTTGAGGTACCAGCGCTCGGCGGCATCCGCGATCAGCGGGAGCGGGGCGCCGGCCACCCGCAGCGCGGCCGGGTCCGGCACCGGACAGGCCGCGATCGTCCGGCGCAGCGGGGTGAGCCCGGCCCGGGGCACCCCGGCGAGCCCGGCGATCTCGTCGGCCCACGAGCCGGCCGCATCGACGACGGCGGCGGCCCGCACCCGGTGCCCGGCCGCCGTCGCCACCCGCCAGCCGGCGCCGTCCCGGGTCACCGCGGTCACCCGGGCGCCGCGCAGCACCGTGCCGCCGCGGGCCCGCAGGCCACGCCGGTAGCCGTCGTGCAGGGCGATCGCGTCGATGTCGGCCGATCCGGCGGTCCAGGCGGCGGCGCGCGGCGCCCGGCGCAGGACCGGTGCCCGCCGCAGCGCCTCGGCCGGATCCAGCTCGACCGGGGCGTGCGGCTCGCCGCGCTGCTCGTCGAGCATCGCCGCGATCCCGGCGGCGCCCGCGTCGTCGTCGCCGAGGTGCAGCACCGGGCGCGGGGACAGCAGCGGCGGCGTGTCCAGCTCGGTCTGCAGCGCGCCGAACCTCGGCCCGGACGCGTCGATCAGCGCCCGGAACGGGCCGGACCCGTGCCCGGGGATGTAGGTCGCCGCGGACCGTGCGGTGGAGTGCACCGGCATGTCCGCCTCCGCCTCCAGCAGCACGACGCGGCCGTGCGCGGCCAGCTCGTACGCCACCGAGACGCCGGCGATGCCGCCGCCGACCACCACCAGGTCCGTGTCATGCGCGTCCACCGGGCCGACGGTAGCCGCGGAAAACCGGTGGACCGCCGGCCGGGCCCGGCCTATCGTCGCCGTCATGCTGATCCGGTTCCTCTGAGCGGCCCGCGGACGACCGTCCGCGCTCCCGCCGGCCCGTGACGTCCCACGCACGCAGGCCCGGAACCGATGCTGCGCCGTCCCTCCGGCTTCCCTGCGTCCGGCAGTGCGTCACCGGCCCCCGGTCCGTGCGACCGCCCCTGCCCGACCCGACCTGTTGGAGGCCCGTATGCGCACCACCCCGTCCCGATCGTCCGGAACCGCTCCGGCGCCGCAGCCGGCCAACCGCGCCGAGCGCCGAGCGGCCCGCCGCGGCCGCCCGGTGGAGGACACCGGCACCGGTCCGGCGGCCCCCCGCCTCACCGGCCCGGCGCCGCACGCGAAGCCCGCGCACGTCCGAACGGACTTCGCCGCCCGGCGCAGCGGCTGAGCCACGCTGATCACGGATCGGGCACCGGAACGGTCGCCGCGCGACCGTCCGGGTTCCCGATCCGTGATCGGCCGGCGCGTGCGAGGCTGGACGCCGTGACCGTGACCGTGTGGTGGGCCGCCCCGACCGATCCCGGTGGGCGGCCCGATCTCGTGGCCCTGCTGGACGCGCACGAGCGCGAGCGGATGGCGGCGCTGCGCCGCGCCGGGGACCGGGCCCGTTACCTGGCCGCGCACGCGTTGGCCCGGCTGGTGCTGGCGGAGCACCTGGGCGCCGATCCGGCGTCGATCGACATGGACCGCACCTGCCGCTGCGGGAAGCCGCACGGCAAGCCGCGACTCGCCGGGCACGGCGACGCCGCCCCCGGCTTCTCGCTGACCCACTCCGGCGCGCTGGTCGGGGTGGCGCTGGGGCCCGGCCCGGTCGGCGTCGACGTCGAGCAGCACCGCGAGCTGACCGGGCTGGAGGGGCTGGCCCGGCACGCACTGTCCCCCGGCGAGCGCGAGCGGGGACTGCCCGGCCCGGCCGGGTTCCTGGTCACCTGGACCCGCAAGGAGGCCCTGCTCAAGGCCACCGGCGACGGGCTGTCCGCGCCGATGGACGCCATCACGCTGTCCGCGCCCGGCGACCCGGCGCGGGTCCTGCACTGGCCGGACGCGACCGGCTCGTGGTGGCTCGCCGACATCGACACCCCGCACCCGGACCATCCCGGAGCCGTCGCCGGCGCCGGTGCCGACGTGCCGCTGATCACGGTCTCCGACGGCGACGCGGTCCTGTCGGTGGTCCGGGGCACCATGGGCGGGTGAGCTCGCCGGACCGGCCGGGCGCGACCGGGGCGCGCTGGGTGCTGCACCTCGACATGGACGCGTTCTTCGCCTCCGTCGAGCAGCTGACCCGGCCCACCCTCGCCGACCGTCCGGTGCTGGTCGGCGGGGCGGGGCCGCGCGGCGTCGTCGCGGGCGCCAGCTACCAGGCGCGGGTGTTCGGGGCGCGCTCGGCGATGCCGATGGGGCAGGCCCGGCGGCGCTGCCCGCACGCCACCGTGCTGCCGCCCCGGTTCCCGCTGTACAAAGCGGTCTCGGACGAGGTGATGGCGGTGCTCGCCGAGTTCTCGCCGGTCCTCGAACCGGTCTCGGTGGACGAGGCGTTCATCGAGCCCCCGGCGCTGGCCGGCGCCTCGCCGGACACCGTGCGGGACTTCGGCACCCGGCTGCGCGCGGCGGTCCGGGAGCGGACCGGGCTGCCCGCCTCGGTCGGCGCGGGCTCCGGCAAGCAGATCGCCAAGATCGCCTCCGAGCTGGCGAAGCCGGACGGGCTGCGGGTCGTCGCGCACGCCGAGCAGGGCGCCGTGCTCGATCCGCTGCCGGTGCGCTCGCTGTGGGGCATCGGGCCGGTGTCCGGCGAGGCGCTGCGCCGGATCGGGATCGAGACGATCGGCCAGCTCGCCGCGATGGACGGCCGGGAGGTCACCGGGGTGCTGGGCACGGCGATGGGCACCGAGCTGCACCGCCTGGCCCGCGGGATCGACGACCGGCCGGTCGCCCCGCGCGGCGCGGCCAAGCAGATCAGCGCCGAGACCACCTTCGACACCGACCTGACCGCGATGTCCGCGGTGCACGCCGCCGTCGAGTCGATCTGCGTGGCGGTGCACCGCAGGCTGGTCGCCGACGGCCGGGCCGCGCGCACCGTCACCGTCAAGGCGCGCACCGGCGACTTCGTCACCCACACCCGGTCGGAGACGACACCGTTCCCCAGCCGGGACCTCGCCACGCTGGTCGCGGTGGCCCGCCGGCTCGCCGACACCGCGGTCGGCGAGGGCGGGGTGCGGCTGCTCGGGGTGTCGGTGTCGGGCTTCGGCGAGGAGCCGCCGCTGGCCCTGTTCGACGCGGTGCCCTCGGCACAGGGGTGGCGCGCGGCCCCGGTGGACCCGGACGGCACGGGACCGGGCAGGGCGGCCCCGGGAGGCGAGGCCCCCGGCACAGCGGCCCCGAGCGGCGCTGCGGCCGGGCGGATGAGCACGCCGGTGGCGGTCGAGGAGCCGGCGGGGCACCCGGCGGTGCCCGGGGAGGAGCCGGCCGGCCGGGCGGCTCCCGGGGAGCCGCCCGGCGACGACCGGCCGTGGCGGGCCGGCGACGACGTCGGCCATCCCGAACACGGCCACGGCTGGGTACAGGGCGCCGGGCACGGCCGGGTCACCGTCCGGTTCGAGACCGCGCTGACCGGGCCGGGCCGCACCCGCACGCTGGACGCCGCCGATCCGCAGCTGACCCGCGCCGATCCGCTCCTGAGCTGGCGGCCGGCCGGGTGAACCGGCCGGACCGGGCCCGGCCGATCAGCGGACCCGGCCGATCAACGCTCAGCCGACCAGCGGGCTCGGCCGACCGGCGCTCTGCTGACCAGGCTCGGCCGACCGGCGCTCAGCCGATCAGCGGGCTCCGGTGCGGCGGGGCGACCCGGGTGCCCGCGGCGACCCGGATCCCGAGTCCGGGTGCGGTGCGGGCGAGGCCGTCGAGCACCGCGCCCAGCGCGACGTCAGCGGCGGGCTCGCCCGCCACCAGCAGCACCCCGTTGCCGGCCGGGTGGTCGCCGGCCCAGGCGGTGATCCGGCCGACCGCGTCGCGCGGGGAGATCCGTTCGACCCGCCACGCCTCGGCGTAGAACAGGGCCACCGACTCCGGCCCGCGGGGGAACGTGAAGACGGTGTCGGCGTCCGCGAGCAGGCCCTCCAGCCCGTGCCCGGCCGACTCACCGGCCGGCTCGGTGCCGAGAACGACCAGGGTGGGGAGCGGGTCGACGCTCATCGCAATGTCCTCCTCGAGGGTCCGCGCCCTCAACAGTGGGAACTCCTGCGACGACGGCCAGTCTCCTGGCTCCCGGATCGACGCGCTCCCCCGCCTTCCCACCCTCGCCGGGCAGTGGCCTGCGGGGTGGGGAGCGCTCCCCGGTGACAGTGGCGGGACCGCGCCGGACTCGCACCGGCTTCCTGCACCGTCGTCCGGGTCAGCCCATCACGAGCCGGTCGGGGGGTCAACAACGAGTGACGGTGACGCCTGCCCGGCGGCGAGGTCCCGCACCACCGGGACCAGCGCACCGGCCAACCGCCGGTGCGAGTCCGCATCGAGATGGCAGCCGGCTATCCCGGTCCGGGTGATCGGGGCCGCATCGAGGAACGCGTGACCACCGGCGGCCGCCAGCGCGCGCAGCGGCCCGGCGAGCCGTCGTGACGCGGCGGCCGAGGCCGCGTCGTAGCCCCCGGGGGGCATCGACGCGACGAACCGCTCGGCGGTCCCGTCCATCGGCGGCGGCGCGACGACCACGAACCGCGGCGCCGGCAGCCCGAGCGTCGCCGCGGACCCGGCCGGATGGTCCAGGTAGCGGCCGAGCGCGCGGGCGACGTCGTCCGGGGTGCGGGCGTAGCGGGTCCGCAGGTCGTTCGTGCCGAGCATCAGGACGATCACGTCCAGCGGCAGGTGGCTGTCCACGCAGGCGGTGAAGTAGCCCGGCGCGGCCGGGCCGGCCGAGGATCGTGTCCTGGAGATCGGTGGTGCGCCCGGGGAGCCCCTCCTCGACGACGTCGTGACCGGCGCCGAGCAGCTGCTGCAGCACCCCCGGCCAGCGCACGCCGGCGGCGTACCTGGCCCGCTCCCCGGGACGATCCCGTAGGTGTTGGAGTCGCCGAAGCACAGCACCCGGGAGGAGCCGGGCACGGTCGTCACGGCCGGGGCTCCGGCGCCGGCCTGCGCCCGGGAGGGATCACCAACAGGCAGGCCAGCGCGGTCACCAGGGACAGCCCGGACGCGACCGTGAAGGCCGCGGCGCAGCCCTGCACGGTGGCCTCCGCCCCGCCACCGGCGGCGACGGCGACGGCGACCGTCGCGGCGACGGTGGACAGCGCCGCCGTGCCGAGCGAACCGCCGAGCTGCTGCATGACGTTGGTGGTGGCCGGGGCGACCCCGACCTGGTCGGCGGGCAGGTCGCGGGTGGCGCTGCTCATCGAGGTGCTGGAGGTCATGCCCTGGCCGACGCCGGACACGATCAGTGCGGGCAGCAGCCCGGTGGAGTAGCCGGTCCCGGTGTCGATCAGGGCGAGCACGGCCAGCGCGGGTGGACTGGGACATGTGGGGGTCTCCGCTCAGCTGAACACCGTCCGGAGTAGCGCGACCGCGCGCTCCACGTGGGGCAACGGGGAGTCGCCGGCGTCGGTCGAGCGCGCCCAGTTCTCCATGCCGGTGCGGACGGCGGCCATCGCCATCGAGGCGATCAGCACCGGGAGCTGCGGATCGACGTCGGGGCCCATCCGCAGCGCGGCGGCGTCGGCGAGCCTGCGGGTGGAGGACCGGCGTCACGGTCCGACGGGGGCCTCCAGCCCGGCGACCGGGCCGATCACCACGATCGCGGGCGGGCTGACCTCCTCCGCGGCGGCGACCTCGGCGGCCGTCGCCAGGGTCGCCCGCACGGTCCGCTGGATCCGGGTGGTGCCGTCCTGCACGATCAGCACCGGGGTCGCCGGGTCGCGGCCGTGCTCGACGAGGACCTCGGCGAACCGGCCGAGCCGCTCCACCGCCATCATCAGCACGATGGTGCCGGTCATCCGGCCGAGCGCCGTCCAGTCGGTGAGGCTGCGCGGGTCCTCCGGCGCGACGTGCCCGGAGACGACGACGATCTCGTGCGCCACCCCGCGGTGCGTCACCGGTGTCCCGGCGACGGCGGGCGCGGCGAACGCGCTGGTGATGCCCGGGACGACGGTGACCGGCACCCCGGCAGCGGCGCACGCCTGCACCTCCTCGAACCCGCGGCCGTAGACGAACGGGTCGCCGCCCTTGAGCCGCACCACGAACTTCCCGGCCCTGGCATGCTCCACCAGCAGCTCGTTGATCTTCTCCTGGGTCATCGCCCGGCCGTACGGAATCTTCGAGGCGTCGATGACCTCGACGTCCGGCGGGAACTCGTCCATCAGGTCGCGCGGGCCGAGCCGGTCGGTGACGACGACCTGGGCCCGGGACAGCAGCCGCCGCCCGCGGACGGTGATCAGCTCCGGATCGCCGGGGCCGCCGCCGACCAGCGCGACACCCGGCTGCGGGGGCTCCGCGCTCTCGTCGACGACGCCGGACTGCAGCGCCTCGACCAGCGCGGTGCGGACCGCCGCCGAACGCCGGTGCGCGCCCCGGGCCAGCACGCCGACGGTCAGCCCGTCGTGCGCGCCGGTGGCCGGGGTGACCGCGGTGCCCCGGGCCCCGTCGTCGGCGCGGACGCAGAACACCCGGTCCCGCTCCGCCTCCGCGGTGACCGCCCCGTTCACCGCCGCGTCGTCGGTCGCGGCGATCGCGTACCAGGCGCCTGCCAGGTCACCCTCGGCGTAGCGGCGGGCGGTCCAGGTGATCTCACCGGCCGACACCATGCCCTCGACGGCCGGGGTGACCTCGGGCGACACCACCTCGACCAGCGCCCCGGCCGCGATCAGCCGGGCGACCCGGCGCTGGGCGACCTGCCCCCCGCCGACCACGACGACGCGCCGGCCGGACAGGTCCAGACCGACCAGGTACTGCTCGTGCTGCGCGCTCAACGACGATCCTCTCCCGGGCGCTCCGTGCCCATCCCCCGGCGGCCCGTCCCCGGTGCCCCGTGCCCGCCCCGGCGGTGCGTGCCCGGTCCGGTGAACCCCGGCTCCCGTGCGGCGGCGGTCGAGGATAACGAGCCGGACGCCCTCGGCAGGCCCCGCGGAGGCCAAACCCACACCGGACCACCCATACCCCGCCCCAGCCCCGGCCCCGGCAGCCGCGCGGGCACGGGCCACGGCACGCGGCGCGCAGCCGCACCCGGCCACCGCCACCGCCCTGGCCACGATTCGCACGGGATGGCTGCGTTCGCACGGCATCGGATCCCGTGCGAACGCAGCGAACCCGTGCGGCTGGCGGGGCGAGGCCGGGTGCCGGGGGGGGGGAGGAGGGCCGGGCAGGTGGCGGCGCCGGGGGCGAGGGCGTGAACGGATCCAGGGGCGGCGCGGGATTCGAGGCAGGAGCGGCTCGGGGGGCCGGGGACCGTGCGACCGCCACGGTCACTCCCCGGCCCGCGGTCTTGGGCACCAGCAGCACCGCGCCGGGGCCGGCCGCCAGCAGCGCCGCGGCCTCGGCGACCGCGGGCGTCCCGGTGGCGGCGGCGACCAGATCGCTGGGGGTCGGCACCGGAACCCGGGCGAGCTGCTCGGCGGTGAAACCGCGCGGGATGCGCGGCGTGACGGCCTGCAGCAGCCCCGGCTCGGCGATCCGCCGGTCCAGCGTCGCGACGACGGCGGGACCAAGCTCCAGGCCGTGCTCCGCCGCCACCCGGCGCAGCAGCCCCTGCACCGCAGCGGCCGTCACCCCCGGCCGCATCCCCACCCCCACGGTGATCACCGGTTGTGGAGCCGGATCTCCACCTCGCGGGCGTTCCGCTCCAGAACCGGTGATCATGCGCCGGCGACCAGGCGGGCAACGGCGTCGGGGTTGCCCGCCGGATGGGTGTGCAGGAAGGAGGCGTGCACGCCGCGGGCCACGTGGCCCTCCGGCTCCCCGCCGCGCCACGCCCAGGCGGGTTCCGCACCTGCCCGCGGGGTGACCGCGCAGCGGTGGAACTCGTGCGCCCCCACCCGCGCCCCGGCGTCGAACAGCGGCGACGCCGACACCGCCACCGCGTCCCGGTAGCCGAGAGTGAGCCGGTCGGTCATCGCGGCCGAGGCGTCGAGCACCCCGCACATGGGAGTGCCGTCGAGGTCCCGGCACAGGTAGAGCAGCCCGCCGCACTCGGCGTGCACCGGTGCGCCGGACGCGGCCAGCCGGGCCACCGCCGCCCGCAGCGAGCGGTTCTCCCCCAGCGCGCCGACGTGCTCTTCCGGGAAGCCGCCGGGCAGCACGAGCGCCGACGTCCCGTCCGGCAGGTCCGGATCACGCAGCGGATCGACGACCACGACCTGCGCCCCGGCGGCGGCGAGCAGCTCGACGTGCTCGGCGTAGCCGAACCCGAACGCCGGGCCGCCGGCCACCGCGACCACCGGCCGGGCAACACCCGAGGCCACCCCCACCGGCCGGGCAGCGTCCCGGACTGCGAGGGCGGCGGCGATCTCGGCGTCCGGGTCCCAGAGCGGGCCGTCGGGCAGCGGCCGGGCGAGGGCGAGCACCGCGTCGAGATCGACGTGCGCCGCGACCAGCTCCGCCATCGCGTCCACGGCGGCGGTCGCGGCGGCACCGTGCTCCGCGGCGGTGACCAGACCGAGATGCCGGGAGGGCACGGCGAGCTCGGCCCGCCGCGGCACCGCGCCGAGCACCGGCAGCCCGATCTCGTCGGCGGCGGCGCGCAGCACCTCCTCGTGCCGCGCCGAGCCGACCCGGTTCAGGATCACCCCGGCGACCGTGACCGACGGATCGAACGACCGGAAGCCGTGCAGCAGCGCGGCCAGCGACCGGGACTGCCCGCGGACGTCCACCACCAGCACGACCGGCACGCCCAGCGCGGCGGCGACCTGCGCCGTCGAACCGGAGCCGTCCGGGATGCGGCCGTCGAACAGGCCCATCACCCCCTCGACGACGGCCACGTCGGCGTCCCGGGAGCCGTGCCGGGCCAGCGGGGCGAGCCGTTCCGCGCCCTGCAGCACGACGTCGAGATTGCGGCCCGGCCGTCCCGCCGCCAGCGTGTGGTAGCCGGGATCGATGTAGTCCGGGCCGACCTTGAACGGCGCGACCCGGGTGCCCCGGCGGCGCAGCGCGGCCATCAGGCCGGTGGAGACGGTCGTCTTCCCGCTCCCCGACGACGGTGCCGCGACCACCAGGGCGCGCGCGGTCACCACTCGATCCCTCGCTGCCCCTTCTGGCCGGCGTCCATCGGGTGCTTGACCTTCGTCGTCTCCATCACCAGGTCGGCGGCGTCGACGAGTGCCTGCGGCGCGTCCCGGCCGGTGATGATCACGTGCTGGTGCCCGGGCCGGTCGGTCAGCTCGGCGACCACCTCGTCGACGTCGATCCAGCCCCACTTCAGCGGGTAGGTGAACTCGTCGAGCACGTAGAGGCCGTGCCGCTCGTCGCGCAGCCGGCGGCGGATCTCGGCCCAGCCCTCGCGGGCGTCCTCGGCGTGGTCGGTCTCCGAGCCCTGCTTGCGCGACCAGGACCAGCCCGAGCCCATCTTGTGCCATTCGACGGGGCCGCCCTCCCCGGTCTCGTCGTGCACCCGGCCGAGCGCGCGGAACGCCTCTTCCTCGCCGACCTTCCACTTCGCCGACTTCACGAACTGGAAGACCCCGATCGACCAGCCCTGGTTCCAGCCACGCAGGGCCATCCCGAACGCGGCCGTCGACTTCCCCTTCATGACGCCGGTGTGCACGACCAGCAGCGGCCGGTTGCGGCGCTGCCGGGTGGTCAGCCCGTCTGCGGGGGTGACGCTCACCTGTCCCTGCGGCACGGCGGGCCCTCCTCTCAGGCGGTGCGGGCGGACCGGACGAGGTCCCCCACGCTCTCGGCGGTCAGCTCGTCCAGGGTCACCAGCTCGCCACCGGCGGACGCGGCGAGCGGCCCGGCCAGCCCGAGCCGGACGTGCCCGGACTCGCAGTCGACGACGACGGTGTGCACGCCGTCGTCGGCCAGCAGGCCGGCCGCGCGCCGGGCGTCGGCCACCGGATCGCCGCCGGGGCGGGCCGGCACGGTGGCGCGGCCGTCGGTCAGCAGCACGACGAGCGGGCGGCGGCGCGGATCGCGGCGGCGTTCGGCGGCGAGCACCGAGCGGGCCCGCAGGATGCCCTCGGCGAGCGGGGTCCGGCCGCCGGTGCGCAGCGTCGCGAGCCGCTGCTGCGCGGTCGGGACCGACGACGTCGGCGGCAGTGTCAGCTCCGCCGCCCTGGCCCGGAACGTCACCAGCCCGACCTTGTCGCGACGCTGGTAGGCGTCCCGCAGCAGGCCGAGGACGGCGCCGGAGACGGCCGTCATGCGGGTGCGCGCGGCCATCGACCCGGACGCGTCGACGACGAACAGCACCAGGTTCCCCTCGCGCCCCTCCCGCTCGGCGCGGCGCAGGTCAC
The DNA here is from genome assembly GCF_040645415.1 of Pseudonocardia sp. NPDC046786. Taxonomy (NCBI): domain Bacteria; kingdom Bacillati; phylum Actinomycetota; class Actinomycetes; order Pseudonocardiales; family Pseudonocardiaceae; genus Pseudonocardia; species Pseudonocardia sp. NPDC046786. The sequence continues at coordinate 299,787 of NZ_JBEYYF010000003.1, forward strand.
CCCGCTGCACGAGCAGCCCGGGGCCGCTGCGGCCGCGCTGCGCCTGGTGCGGCGCCGCCGCCAGCACGGTGGCCGGCAGGTGCAGGTCGGCGGCCCGGGCGGTGCCCCCGTCGGTCGGCCGGACGACCCGGCCGGTCTCGGTGCGGGCCCGCGACCGGCGCCCGGGTGCGCCCGCGCCGAGGCCGGGGACGGCGAACTTCCGGATCGTCGCCCGGCGCAGCCGCGCGGCGGCACCGACGACGACGGCGTTCCCCTTCCCGCCGTCGCCACCCGGCCGCCGGTCGGTGTCCCCCGAGCCGTCGGGACCGGGGTCCTGCTGCGCGTCCGTGCCGGCGGGATCGCCGGGGCCTGCGTCGTGGCTCGGGTCGTCCCCGGCCGGGCCACCGTCCGCGCCGGGCCGGTCCGGCCCGTCCTGCGGGCCGCGCCGGTCGTGCGGACCGGAGCCGCCCGGCGGTCCGGCCCCGTCCGGGCCGGATTCCTCGCCGGTTCCGTCCGGGCCGGATCCGTCGTGCAGATCTGATCCGTCGGGACCGGCCCCGCCGTCCGGGCCGTCGGGGTCCGGGCCGTCGGGGTCCGGGCTGTCGGGGTCCGGATCGTCGTCGGGGCCGAGCTGGTCCTCGGCGTCGCGCAGGGCCTCCTCGAGGTCCTTCTCGTCGATCCCCGGCTCGTCGAACGGGTCGCGCCGGCGCCGGTGCGGCAGCGCGAGCCGGGCGGCGACCCGGACGTCGTCCTCCACCACGGCGGTGCGCCCCTCCCAGGCGGCGTGCGCCGCGGCCGCCCGGCTGATCACCAGGTCGGCGCGCATCCCGTCGACGTCGAACCGGGCGCAGACGAACGCGATCCGGCGCAGCTCCCGGTCCGGCAGCCGGACCGCGGTGACCCGCTCCCGGGCGGCGCGCAACCGGGCGGCGGTGTCGGTCTCGGCGTCGGCGAACCGGGCGGCGAACCCGGCCGGGTCGTCCTCGAACGCCAGCCGCCGCCGGGTCACCTCGACCCGGGTGTCGACGTCGCGCGAGGCCCGCACCTCCACGGTCAGCCCGAACCGGTCGAGCAGCTGCGGGCGCAGCTCGCCCTCCTCCGGGTTCATCGTCCCGACCAGCAGGAACCGGGCTGCGTGCGCGACCGAGACCCCGTCCCGCTCGACGTGTGCGCGGCCCATCGCGGCCGCGTCGAGCAGCAGGTCCACCAGGTGGTCGTGCAGCAGGTTGACCTCGTCGACGTAGAGCACCCCGCGGTGCGCGTCGGCGAGCAGCCCCGGCTGGTACGCGCGCCTGCCCTCGGACAGCGCCCGCTCCAGGTCGAGCGACCCGACCAGGCGGTCCTCGGTGGCACCCACCGGCAGCTCCACCAGCCGGGCCGGGCGCCGGGCGCTGGGCTCGCCGAGCAGGTGCGGGCCGTCCGGGCAGCCGGGGTCCGGGGCGGCCGGATCGCAGCCGAACCGGCAGCCCTCGACGACGTCGAGATCCGGCAGCAGCGCGGCCAGCGCCCGCACGGCCGTCGACTTCGCGGTGCCCTTCTCACCGCGCACCAGCACACCGCCGACGCCCGGGTGCACGGCGTTGAGCAGCAGCGCCAGCCGCAGGTCGTCGTGCCCGACGACGGCGGAGAACGGGAATCGGGGGGACGTCACCGCAGCGCTCACCCGGCCGAGGCTGCCAGACCGGACGTCAGCACCGGGAGGTCGGCGGGTCCATCGTGTCGGATCACATGTTCAAGTGACGACGTGTCAAGGTGTCGTTCCACCAGGTCGGCCAGCAGATCGGCCTGCCGGGTCCGCTCGGCGGCGAACGACGTGTCGTCCGCCACCCGGAAGCCGTCCCGGCCCGCCTCGGCGGCCAGCCGGGTCAGCAGCGCACGCCGGAAGCCGTCGTTCTCGGCGAGCCCGTGCCAGTGCGTGCCGAGCACGTGGCCGCGATCGGAGCCCTCGTCGCCGACCAGGCCGGGATCGCCGGAGCGCACGACCCGGCCGTGGTGGATCTCGTACCCGGTCACCGGATGCCCCCAGGCGGTCGACGACGGCGTGGCCAGGTGCTTCGCCCGGTCGAAGGCGATCTCCAGGTCCAGCAGGCCGAGCCCGTCGACGGCGGTCCCGGCCGGCGCCTCGACGCCGTGCGGGTCGGCGATCGCGGCGCCCAGCATCTGGTAGCCGCCGCAGATGCCGAGCACCGGCCGTCCGGCGGCGGCGTGCGCGAGCACCGCGTCGGCCATCCCGGACGACCGCAGCCACCCGAGATCGGACACGGTGGACTTCGACCCGGGCAGCACAACGACGTCGGTGTCGGCGATCCGGGACGGCTCGGTCACGTACCGGACGGCGACGCCCGGCTCGCAGGCCAGCGCCTCGGCGTCGGTGGCGTTGGAGATCCGCGGCAGCCGGACCACCGACACCCGCAGCCACTGCCCGCCGCGCGGCGGTGCGGGCCGGCCGAGGATCCCGTCGGCGACGGCGGACAGCGAGTCCTCGGCGTCCAGCCACAGACCCTCGACGAACGGCAGCACCCCCAGGGTGGGACGGCCGGTGCGCGCCCGCAGCTGCCCCAGCCCCGGTTCGAGCAGCCGGACGTCCCCGCGGAACTTGTTGATCACGAATCCGGCGACCAGCGCCTGGTCGGCCGGTTCGAGGACGGCGAGGGTGCCGAACAGGTGCGCGAGCACCCCGCCGCGGTCGATGTCACCGACGACGAGCACCGGCAGGTCGTTGCGCCGGGCGAAGCCCATGTTCGCCAGGTCGGTGGCGCGCAGGTTGATCTCCGCGGGGGATCCGGCGCCCTCGCAGACGACGACGTCGTAGCGCTCCCGCAGCCGGGCCAGCGAGTCGGCCACGACCTCGGCGAGTGCCGCGGTGCGGTGCCGGTAGGACAGCGCCGACACCTGCCCGTCGGCCCGCCCCCGCACGACGACCTGGGAGGTCCGGTCGCTGCCCGGCTTCAGCAGCACCGGATTGAGATCGACACCGGGGGCGATCCCGCAGGCGTGGGCCTGCATCGCCTGGGCCCGCCCGATCTCCCCGCCGTCCGGCGTGACGACCGAGTTGTTGCTCATGTTCTGGGCCTTGAACGGCGCCACCGACACCCCGCGCCGGTGCAGCCAGCGGCAGATGCCGGCGACGACGGCGCTCTTTCCCGCGTCCGAGGTCGTCCCGGCGATCAGCACCGCGCCCGAGAGGTCGACTGCCACACCGGTCAGTATCCCTGTGCGGCACGACTACCCTGGACGGCGTGCGTTTCCTGTTCCGGCCCGGCTGGCTCGCCTTCATCGGCGTCGTCTGTGCGTTCGTGGTGGCCTGCTACACGCTGCTCGCGCCGTGGCAGTTCGATCGCGAGGCCGAACGGGAGGCGCAGAATGCCGCCATCGCCGCCGCCGACGGCACCCCGGCCGTCCCGTTCGCCGAGCTGGTCCCGCCGGGCGAGGCCGTCTCGCCGGACGACATCTGGCGCCGGGTCGACCTGACCGGCACCTACGAGCAGGACGCCGAGGCGCTGGTCCGGCTCCGGGTCGTCGACGGCGCACCCGCCTACGAGGTGCTGACGCCGCTACGGCTCACCGACGGGCGACTGGTCGTCGTCAACCGGGGCACGGTCGCCGGCGGCGAGGGCGGCGTCGTGCCCGGGTTCGCGCCCGCCCCGACCGGCACCGTGAGCGTCGAGGGGCGGCTGCGGCTCAACGAGAACGACCCGCAGGGCAGGCCGCCGCTGCTCGACGGCGGCACCCGGCAGATCTACGCGGCCGACTCCCGGGCCCTCGCCGAGGCGACCGGCACGGATCCGGTCGAGGGCGTCGTGTCCCTCGACGAGGACCAGGCCGGGGTGCTGAACCCGATCCCGATCGCACCGCCGGGCGGCGGGGCGCCGTTCAGCAACTTCTCCTACGCGCTGCAGTGGCTGACGTTCGGCGTGGTCGCGCTGGTCGCGCTGGTGATCTTCATCCGGCTGGAGATGCTGCAACGACGCGGCGGCCGGGACACCCGCGGCAGCCTGCGCGAGCAGCTGTCCGGCCGGGACGGCTACGGCTCGGACGGTCCCGGCTCAGAGGGTCCCGGCTCGGACGGTCCCGCGATGGCGACCGGCGAGGGTGTCGAGGGTCGCGCGGACCGGTGACGGCCCGGCGCTAGGGTCTCGCGCGCACACATCGGCGCTCCCCGAGGAGAGACATGGACCGCGCGACCGCATTCCGGGCCCTTCGTGACGTCGGCGCCGCCGCCTGGTTCGGCGGCTCGCTGATGGGGGTCTCCGGCCTGAACGCCGCGGCCGACGCCGCCGGCGGGCCCGCCGACCGGCAGCGGGTCGCGCAGGCCGGCTGGTCCACCTGGACCCCGATCGCGCGGGCCGCGCTCGCCGCGACCCTGACCGGGGGTCTCGGTCAGCTGGCGACCCGTCGCGGGAGCGGTGACGCGGTCGGGATCGGGCTGACCGTCGCCGCCGCGGGCGTCACCGCGGGCACCGCCGTGCTGGGCGGCCGCGACGACACCCCGGCGGCCGCGATCCGCGCCGCCGAGTGGGTCGTCCCGGCGCTGCTCGCAGGCGTGATCCTGAGCGGCGCGCGCCGGTAGGTCGCCGCCGGGTCGGGCCCCCGGGCGATGTCCGCCCACCTCGCGGGTGGGCCCGGGCAGCGCCGTCACGCCCCGGCGCGGGACCCGGCCGCCGTGCGGGCTGCGCCGACCGTGCAGGCTGTGCCGATCGCCAGCACCCCGGCGGCCGCGGCCACCAGCCGCGACAGGCGTGCGGCCCGCGCCAGGTCGGCCCGGCGCGGCGGGTGGCCGTCGCCGAGGGTGGGCCGGTTCTCGGTGCCGTACGGGTAGGTCGTCGGCCCGCCCAGCCGCAGGCCCAGTGCGCCGGCGGCGGTCGCCTCAACCGGTCCGGCGTTCGGGCTGGGATGGGCGGCGGCGTCGCGGCGCCAGGCGCGCAGCGCGTCCCGCGGCGATCCACCGACGACCGGGGCGAGCGCGACGGTGAGCAGGGCGGTGATCCGGGACGGGACGAGGTTCGCCACGTCGTCGAGCCGGGCCGCCGCCCAGCCGAACCGTTCGTAGCGTGCCGAGCGGTAGCCGACCATGGCGTCGAGGGTGTTCACGGCGCGATAGCCGAGCAGCCCGGGCACGCCCGCGACGGCGCCCCACACGAGCGGGCCGATCACCGCGTCCGAGGTGTTCTCGGCCAGCGACTCGACGCCGGCCCGGGCCATGCCGTCGGCGTCGAGCAGTTCCGGATCGCGGGCGCACAGGTGGGTCACCCGGGTGCGGGCCGCGGCCGTGTCACCCGCGTCGAGCGCCGCGGCGAGCGCGGTGCCCTCGCCGACCAGGGACGTCCCGCCCAGCACCGCCCAGGTGGACGCGGCGGTGACGGCGGTCCGGGTGACCGGCCCGCCGATCCGGCCGACCAGCACGCCGGCGGCGACCGTCCCGCCGACCAGCACCGTCGTGTACAGCACCCCGGCGGCCCGGGAGTCGCGGTACAGCCGCCGCTCCAGCGCGGCCGCGAGCGTGCCGAACGCCGCGACCGGGTGCCCGTGCCGCGGGTCGCCGAGCGTCGCGTCCGCCAGGATCCCGATCATCAGCCCGGCCGCCCGGGCACCGTCGCGCATGCGGGTGACGGTAGGTCGGCGCGCCGATCACCGAGCAGGCAGGATCACCCCATGCGCACCGACCACACGCCGGACGAGCTGGGCGCCGGCCCGTTCTACAAGCTGCTGACCAGCGTCGTCGTCCCCCGCCCGATCGCGTGGGTGTCCACCCGCTCGGCCGACGGCGTCGACAACCTGGCACCGCACTCGTTCTTCACGGTCTCCTGCGTCGATCCGCCGATGGTCCAGTTCACCTCGGTCGGGAAGAAGGACTCGCTGCGCAACGTCTCGGAGACCCGGGAGTTCGTGGTGTGCCTGGCCGGCGAGCCGATGTTCGAGAGGATCAACGCCACCGGCACCGACTTCCCGGCCGAGATCAGCGAGTTCGCCTCGGTCGGGCTGACCGCGGAGCCGAGCACCGCCGTCGCCCCGTGCCGGGTGGCGGAGTCCCCGGTCGCGCTGGAGTGCGTGCTGCACTCGGCGATCGAGCTCGGGAACTCCACCGTCGTGATCGGGCGGGTGGTGAACGCTGCGATCGACGACGACGTGTTCACCACCGACGAGCGCGGCCACTCGCTGCCCGACGTGCGCCGGCTCGCCCCGCTGGCCCGGCTCGGCCGCAACGAGTGGTCCCGGCTCGGCGAGATCATGGAGATCACCCGGATCCCCTACCGCGACTGGCCGGGCCACTACGCGAACGACTCCGACGGCTGACGGCCGGCCGCCGCCGGGCCCACTAGAGCGTGTACTCCGTCCCGACCGTGGCCTGCGGGTCGGAGTGGATCTCGCTCTCCCGGCCGCGCAGCTCCACCCGGCGGATCTTGCCGGAGATCGTCTTCGGCAGCTCGAAGAACTCGAGCCGGCGGATCCGCTTGTAGGGCGCCAGGTTGTCGTAGGCGAACCGCAGGATGTCGGTGGCGGTCGCCTCGGTCGGCTCGTGCCCGGCGGCGAGCACCACGTAGGCCTTCGGCACGGCGAGCCGCACCGGGTCCGGCGACGGCACCACCGCGGCCTCGGCGACCGCCGGGTGCTCGATGAGCACGCTCTCCAGCTCGAACGGGCTGATCCGGTAGTCGCTGGCCTTGAACACGTCGTCGGCCCGGCCGACGTAGGTGATGTAACCGTCCGCGTCCCGGGACCCGACGTCGCCGGTGTGGTAGAAGCCGCCGGCCATCGCCTCGGCGTTGCGCTCCGGGTCGTCGGCGTAGCCGACCATCAGCCCGGTCGGGCGGTGCTCCAGGTCCAGGCAGATCTCGCCCTCGTCGCCGACCTCGCCGGTCGCCGGATCGACCAGCGCCACGACGAACCCGGGGATCGGCCGGCCCATCGATCCCGGCTTCACCGGCTGCGACGGCGAGTTCCCGATCTGCACCGACGACTCGGTCTGCCCGAACCCGTCCCGGATCCGCAGCCCCCACGCCTTCTCGACCTGCTCGATGACCTCCGGGTTGAGCGGCTCGCCGGCCCCGACCACCTTGGCCGGCGGCGTCGCCAGCACCGACAGGTCGGCCTGGATCAGCATCCGCCACACCGTCGGCGGGGCGCAGAAGCTGGTCACGCCGCAGGAGTCGAGCACGCCCAGCACCGACTCGGCGTCGAACCGGGCGTAGTTCATCACCAGCACCGTCGCCTCGGCGATCCACGGCGCGAACACGTTCGACCAGGCGTGCTTCGCCCAGCCGGGCGAGGAGATGTTGAGGTGCACGTCGCCGGGTTCCAGCCCGATCCAGAACATCGTCGACAGGTGTCCCACCGGGTACGACGTGTGCGTGTGCTCCACCAGCTTCGGCTTCGCCGTGGTGCCGGAGGTGAAGTAGAGCAGCAGCGTGTCGGCGGCGGCGGTGCGGCCGTCCGGGGTGAACTCCGCGTCCGCGGCGTACGCCTCGCCGGTGTAGTCGCGCCAGCCGTCAACGGCGCCGCGCACCGCGATCCGGGTGAAGTCGCCGGTGACGCCGTCGAACTTCGCGGTGTCCGACGCGGCCGCGACGACGTGCCGGGCCGCGCCGCGGTCCACCCGGTCCTGCAGGTCGGCCGGGGTGAGCAGGGTCGTCGCCGGGATGACGACGGCGCCGAGCTTCATCGCCGCGAGCAGCGTCTCCCACAGCTCCAGCTGGTTGCCCAGCATCAGGATGATCCGGTCGCCGCGGCCGACGCCCTGGGCGCGCAGCCAGTTCGCCACCCGGTTCGACCGCTCGGACAGCTCGGCGAAGGTCCAGTGCGCCTGCGACCCGTCCTGCTCGACGATCCAGAGCGCGCGCCGCGCGCCGCGCTCCGGATCGGCGGCGACGACGTCGAAGTGGTCCAGCGCGAAGTTGAACTCCTCGAGCTCCGGCCAGCGGAAGTCCCGGTAGGCGGTGGTGTAGTCCTCGCGATGGGTGAGCAGGAAGTCGCGTGCTGCGATGAACTTCTCCGTCGCCGCGGTACCGGACGCCATTCTCGTGCACCTCGTCGGGCTCGTGCCGGGGCCGCTCCCCGTCGTTCACCGGCGACCCTAATCACTCCGGCGGCAACCGGCACCGTTCGTCCCGCCGGGTCGTCCGCCGGGCGTCGATCACCGGAACGGGATGGCGTCGCCTCCGCGGTCCGGCGCCGTCCCGGTCGTAGGGTGCCCGCGTGACCGCACCGGACCTCCCGCAGGTGACGCCGGCCGGGGCCGCACCGGGCCGCCCGGCCGGGATCCGGGTGGCCAGGTTCGGGCCGCGGGTGATGCTGCGCGGCGCGTTCGTCGGGCTGGCCCTGCTGGTGCTGGTGGTGCTGCTCGTCGGGTGCGGGAACGCCGCGCTCCCCGGGGCGCCGCAGGCACCCGGCCCGCAGCCATCCGCACCGCCGACGTCCGGAGCGTCGTCCGGGTCGTCGTCCGAACCGGTGCCGGAACCGTCGCCGGAGACCGGGACCGCAACCGGCTCCGGACCAGGATCCGGACCCACCGGCGGCGCGCCCGGTCCGGCCGGGGACACCGCGCGGCCCGCGCCGCCGCCCGGCGGGCACCCCGGGCCCCCGCAGGCGATGCAGGCACCGCGCGCCGAGCAGGACGTCCCGATGTGGCCGGCCGGCGACGCCGACACCGCGCAACGGATGCAGCAGCAGGCCGACCGGGGCGGCGACCCGTGGCTGCTCGACCCGCAGGAGGTCGCGATCTCCTACGTCGGTGCCGAGCTGGAGTACCGCAGTCCCGAGCTGACCGAGCTGGCCCCGGGCAACTACGACGTCGCCGACGGCCGGTCCGCCGCCCGGGCGACCGTCACCCTGGAGCAGACCGTCCGCCGGGGCCCCGGCGGGATCTGGGTGGTCACCGCCGTCACCCGGCGCTGAGCGCCGCACCGGTGCGGCCGTGCCGCCGCGGGGAACTACCCGGTGTCACCGGATCCGGCGACCCACCCGGGCCGTCCCCTCCGGCCCAGCCGGTCGTTGGACCTGCTGTGCCACTTCCGTATCGTGACGTGAACGACAGATGGCGCGAACGGGTGAATCCTCGCCCGAGGTGCAGCGCCGAGGGGCTCCCCGGCGATGTTCCTGGTGAGACCGCGGCACACACGGCGGTCCGGGGCACGGTTTTCGGAGGGCGAGCAGGATGACCAGCGACTCGATCCAGCAGGACGTCTTCACCGTGCTGCACGGCCAGGCGTCCCCGATCGTGAGCCGCTGGGCGTTCCGGGCGGCCGATCCGTTCGCGATCTCCTTCTCGGTGCGCCGCTCCGCCGACCGCTGGATCGAGTGGCTGGTCGCCCGCGACCTGGTGATCGAGGGACTGACCACGCCGACCGGGATCGGCGACATCCGGATGGCGCCGCGCCGGGTCGACGGCTACGACGTCGTCGAGATCGAGATCCGCTCGGACGGCGGGTCCGCGGTCCTCGAGGTCGACCGCGACCTGCTCGCCCAGTTCGTGGAGGCGACGCTGGAGATCGTCGACCTCGGCGAGGAGAACGACCACCTCGATCTCGACGGTGCGATCGCCCGGCTCACCGGCAGCGCGGCCTGAGCGGCGCCCCCTGAGCGGCGCCGTCTGAGCAGCCCTGCCCGAGCAGGGCCGGCACGGCGTCCGGCGCCGGTCAGCCGCGGTCGGCCCAGCCCGGATGGTTGTCGGCGTCCCACTCGGCGTGCGCGGCGGCCTCGTCGGCCCGGTCGGCGTCCTCCGCCAGCTGGGCGCTGACCTCCGGGTCACCGGCCGGGGACTCGTCGACCACCGGCACGATCAGGCGGTCCGCCTCGTGCACGGCGGCCTCCTCCGCACCGGCCGCCCCGCCGTCGATACCGACGTCGTGCGCCGCGCCGTCCACCGCAGGCTGCCCGGCCGGCGAGTCGGCCGCGTTCACCAGCCGCCCGGAGCGGTCGGCCCCCGCCGTGGACAGCTCGTCCGGGACCTCCTTCGCGAGCCGCTCGTCGAGCGTCTCGCCGGCCCGCTCACCGGCCGGCGTCACCGCCTTTTCCTCGACCCCGTACGGACGGTCCGGCGGCACGTAGCCGGCGTCCAGCGGATCGCTGTCCGACGGGCCGGTCAGCGCCTCGTCGGTGTCCAGCTGCAACGCCGACGCCAGGTCCGGCGCCTCCGGCTGCAACTCGTTCTCCTCGCCTGCGGCCATGGGTCCCACGTCCTCCTCGGTTCGGGTCTCGCACTCACCGGTCGCGGTGTCGCACTGCACGTACCCGGGCACCGGGAGTGCCATGCGCCGCCGGACGGGCGCTACCGTCCACTCACCTGATCACCGTGACCTGCAGGAGAGGAGGCCGCCCGTGAGCGCCGACTCCGGTGCCCCGCCGGTGCGTTCCGGCGACGCCACCCGGCGCGCGCTGCTCGCCGCGGCCGCGGACCTGTTCGCCGAGCACGGCTACGACCGCACCCCGGTCCGGGCGATCGCCGAACGTGCCGGGGTCAACCAGGCGCTCCTGTTCCGCTACTTCGGCAGCAAGGACGCGCTGTTCGCCCGGGTTGCCGCGGAACGCGCGCTGGCGGTGCTGCACGGCGGCCCGCCGGAGGAACTGCTGGAGCGCACCATCCGGTCGATCTTCGACGGCGGCAACGGGCCGGAGCACGACCTGTTCGGCTCGGTGGTCCGCTCGGCGGGCACCTCGGAGGCGGCGGCGGCCGTGCGGGTGGAGCTGGCCGGTGCGTTCACCGCGGCGTTCGCGGCCCGCGCGACCGGCGCCGCCGACCACGCCGACGCCGAGCTGCGGGCCGAGCTGCTGCTGGCCTGGCTGCTCGGGCTGAGCCTGGTGCATCCGCTGCTGCCGGACGGCTCGATCGGCCGGTCCGACCCGGCCGACGTGCTGGTGCACGTCCGGCGGACCGCGGCGGCGCTGCTCGACGGGCCGCTCACCCGGTGAGCCGGTCCACCTCCCGGGCGAAGCGCTCCCGGTCCGCGGCGCTCTCCCGGGTCCGCGACAGGTAGTGCTCCGGGCGCGTTGCCCGGTCGTGCCAGAACCGCCCGGTCCCGATCTCCGACGACGGCGTCGCGGCCAGCCACACCGCGGTGTCCGCGCCCTGCGCCGGGGTGCGCAGCAGCGGCCCCAGCAGCTTCCCGAACAGCGGCAGCGACCCGGTCACGCCGGGCGTCGCCGCCCATCCGGGGTGCAGCGCGTGCACGGTGACCTTCCGGGGCGCCAGCTCGTCGGCGAGCAGCCCGGTCATCACGACCTGCATCCGCTTGGTCCGCGCGTAGGCGGCCGTCCCGCCGTAGCTGCCCTGCTCGAACTGCAGGTCGTCGGCGCGCAGCGGCTGGGCGTACATCCCGCCGGACGACATGACGATCACCCGGGAGTCGGTGCCGGACCGCTGCGCGCCGTCGGCGAGCCGATCGGCCAGCAGCCGGGTGAGCAGCAGCGGGCCGAGGACGTGCACGGCCAGCGTGGTCTCGTTGCCCTCGGTGGTCTCGGCGCGCCGGTCGGGCAGCAGCCCGGCGTTGTGCACCAGCAGGTCGAGCGCGCCGACCTCGGTGGCGAACCGGGTCGCGAACGACCGCACCCGGGCGAGCTCGCCGATGTCGCAGATCTGCACCGGCAACCGGTCCCGGGACAGGCCGGGGACGGCTGCCAGGATCCGGTCCTGCGCGGCGCGGCCCTTGTCCGCCGAGCGCACCAGCAGGTGCACCGTCGCGCCGAGCCGGACCAGCCCGGTCGCGACGGCCTCGCCGAGCCCGCCGCCCGCACCGGTGACCAGCGCGGTCCGGCCGGTCAGCGCGCCGCGCGGCGGATCGGCCCGCGGGCCGGTCCAGCCGCGCCGGCGCAGCAGGTACCCGATCCGCGAGTAGCCGGGGACCACGGCACGGTCGAGTACGGTGTCCAGCACGCTGCACACGGGTCCGATCCGACCACAGCCGGGCCGGTCCCGCCCGCCGACCCGCGCCCGGCTCAGCCCGCGCCGCCCCGGCGCCTGCGGTGGCGCACCGCCCCGGCCAGGCATCCCCCGGCCGCGGCGGCCACGAACAGGGCCTCCACGACGCCGCCCCAGCGGGTGGCCGGGGTGATGTCGGTGCGCAGCGGCACCTGCTCGACCAGCGTCGCCGGGGTGTACATCGCGGTGGAGCGGGCGACGCTGCCGTCCGGCCGGACGACCGCGCTGACCCCGCTCAGGGCCGGCACGACGGCCGTCCGGCCGTGCTCGACGGCGCGCAGCCGGGCCATCGCGAGCTGCTGGTAGGTCATCTCGCCGGGGCCGTACCAGGCGTTGTCGGTGGGGACGACCAGCAGCTCGGCGCCCTGCGTGGCGGCCTCCCGGAGCACCCGGTCGTAGGCGACCTCGTAGCAGATCCCGACGCCCAGCCGGGTGTCCGCGAGATCGATCCGGCCCGGCCGGTCCCCGGCCACCAGGTCGGGGACGTCGACGAACGGGGTGACCAGGCTGGCGATCGGCCGCAGCGGGATCCGCTCGGCGAACGGGACGAGCTCCTGCTTGGCGTACCGCTCCCCCGGCCCGGTCCGCGGGCCCCAGGCGACGACGGCGTTCTCGGTGCCGCCCGCGTCCCGGTACATCGCGCCGATCAGGGTGGGCACCCCGAGATCGGCGACGGCGCGGTCGATCGCCGGGTCGGTGCCGTCGGTGCCGGTGGCGCCCTCCGGCCACAGCACGAGGTCCGGGCGCGGCACGGTACCGGCCCGGATCTCGTCCGCGAGCTGTGCGGTGACGGTGAGGTGGTTGCGGCGCAGTAGGTCACGCGCACCGAGCAGGCCCAGGCCGAGATCCGGCGCGTTGCCCTGGACGAGCGCGACGGTGCGGGTGCCGTCCTGCGCGTCGGTCGGCGGTGCGGGCACCCCGATCACGGCCAGCACCAGCACCAGCACCGGCACCGCCCGCAGCACGCTCGGCCGGGTGAGCAGCGCAGCCACCGTGAACCCGGTCGCGACCACCGCGAAGGTCACCAGCGGGGCGCCGCCGAACGCGGCCAGCGGCAGGTAAGGGCCCTCGACCTGGCCGAACGCCACCCGGCCCCAGGGGAACCCGTTGAGCGGGATCCGGCCGCGCAGCGACTCCTGCAGCACGAACGCCGCGGCCGCCCACAGCGGCGCCCCGGGCAGGCGGCACAGCAGCGGGACGACCGCCCCGAACGCCGCGGTGAACACCGCCATCAGCGCGGACAGCCCGATCCACGGCGCGGGCCCGAACTCGCGGCCGAGGAAGTCCTGGATCCACACCAGGTGCGGCAGGAAGAACGCCAGCCCGAACACGAAGCCGACCAGCGCGGCGCGGCGCACGGTCGTCCGCTGCAGCGCCCACCACAGCAGGGCGAACGCGATCGGCGCCGTCCACCAGAGCAGCCGGGGCGGGAAGGACAGGTGCAGCAGCACCCCGGCCGGGAGCGCGGCGGCGTGCCGCAGCGGGACGTGCCGCAGCGCGCGCAGGCGCTCCCGCCACGGGCCGTCCGCACGCCCGGTCACGACACCGCTCATCGGCTCATCCGTTCCTCCGGGGGTCCCCCGGGATCGACGCCCCCCATGATCCGGGACGTCCGGGCCGGACGGGCGCACCGGGGTGCGCATCACACCGCCGCCGGTCCGGCCGGCGCATCACGCCCGGCCGACGCATCAGGCCGCGGCCGGCCCGGCCGGTGTCCGCTCCCGGCGCAGCAGCACGGCCAGGGCGAGCCCGGTGACCAGTGCGGCCGTCGCGTAGGCCGCGACCAGCGTCCCGGGCCGGTCGCCGTGGTCCCCGGCGAGCGGCGGGAGCAGCACCGCGAACACCCCGGACAGCACGGCGACCCCGGCCCGGGCCCGGGTCGTCAGCGGGGACGCGGCCAGCGGCAGCACCGCCCACAGCAGGTACCACGGGTGCAGCACCGGCCCGAACAGCACGATCAGGCCGAACACGGCGCCGCAGGCCGGGACCGGCTCGATCCGGCCGCGCAGCTGCCGGTGCAGCACGAACGCGATCCCGGCGACGGTGAGCACCGTGCCGACCGCCCGGCCGGCGGCGATCACCGGGCCGGTGAGGTCGGCGCCGGCGAGCGCACCGATCCCGCCCGCGGCGAAGCCGGCCCAGTTGGTCGGCGCCATCCAGCTCCACAGCATGCCGGGGGTGCCGACCGACCCGATCCAGCCGGACCCGGCGCCGGTGAGCACCGACGTCACCGCCGCGACGACGGCGAACGCGACAGTGGCAGCGAGCCCGGCCGCCAGGAACGCCATGGGTGTCCCGCCGCGGCGGCGGGCCAGCGCCGTCCCGACCACCGCGAGCGCCGCCAGCACGGGCAGCTTCACCAGCGCGCCCAGCGACACCAGCAGCACGCCCGCGCCGAGCCGGACCGGACCGATCCGCTCCCGGTCCGCGTCGAGTGCCTGCAGCGCGAGCGCGGTCCCGGCGAGCCCGAGCCCGAGCATCAGCGCGTCGTTGTGCACCCCGCCGACCAGGTGCAGCAGCACCAGCGGGTTCCCCGGGCCGAGCCACATCGCGACCGCGGGCGGCGCACCGGACAGCGCGCACAGCCGGGGCACCGCGACGACCACCAGCACCAGCCCGGCCACCGCGGCGAGCCGGTGCAGCGCGACCCCGGCGACCGGGCCCTCCCCGGCGACCGCGGCGACCGCCCGGGCGACCGTGGTGAACAGCGGCCCGTACGGCGACGGGGTGTCCAGCCAGTACCCGTCGACCAGCGCCCCGATGCCGGATCCGGTGCCGAGCGCCGCGCGCGGCCCGACGAGATGCGGATCGAGCCCGCGGTGCGCGATCTCGCCCTGCGCGAGGTAGCTGTAGACGTCCCGGCTGAACAGCGGCGGCGCGACGAGCAGCGGCGCCGCCCAGAGCAGCAGCGTCCGGAGCGACCAGCCGGCGGTCGGCGGGCTGCCGCGCAGCACCCGGCGGCCGAGCAGCGCCCAGGCCGCCACCAGCAGGCCGGTGCCGGCGACGCCGGCGGCGAGCGCGGGGCCCGGCGGCGTGGGGCCGAGCAGCGCCCAGGCGCCGCCGGTCAGCAGCACGGCACCGGCGAACCCGGTCCACCGCAGCGGACCGGCCCCCGTCGCGTCGCCGCCCATGCCCGCCGGTCTCAGCGCTCCTCGGCGCCCCGCCGGAGCAGGTAGGTGTCCATGATCCAGCCCTTGCGCTCGCGGGCCGCGGCGCGCACCCGCAGGATCTCGTCGCAGACCTCGTCGAGCGGGCCGGCGACCAGCAGCTCGTCCGGGGTGCCCAGATAGGCGCCCCAGTAGACGTGCAGGTCGGCGCGCTGCTCCGGCGGGAGCGTCGCGAACGCGGTGCGGCCGTCGAGCATCACCACGACGTCGTCGACGTCGGCCGGCAGCCCATCGGCGATCCGGCGGCCGGTGGTGATCAGCACCGGCCGGCCGACCCGGTTGAGGATCAGCCGGTGCGCGGCGGCCAGCGCGGCGACGCTGGAGATCCCGGGGATCGACCGGACCCGCCAGTCGCCGTCCGGCGCGTCGGCCAGCACCCGGTCCAGCAGCCGCAGCGTGCCGTCGTAGAGCGACGGATCGCCCCAGACCAGGAACGCGCCGGTCGCGCCGTCGGCGAGCTCGGTCTCCAGCATCGTGCGGTAGAGCTCGGCCCGCCGGTCCTGCCAGTCGACGACGACGTCGCGGTAGCGCGCGTCGTCGTGCACCACGTCGGCGCCGCGGTTGCGGTCCACCTCGGGTGCGACGACGACCCGGTGCCCGCCGTCCGGGCGGTGCCGGTGCAGGATCCCGGTGCGCAGCGCGAGCAGGTCGTCCTTCACGTCGCCCTTGTCGATCACGAACACGACGTCGGTCCGCCGCAGGGCGTCGACCGCCTGGAGCGTCAGGTGCTCCGGGTCGCCCGCCCCGATCCCGATCACCAGCACCGTGCGCACGCTGCGACGGTAATCGACGGTCCGGCCCCGCCCGGCTCCCCTCCCCCGATACGCGCAGCGTCCCGGCCGTCACGGACCGCTGTCACTCGGTAGTGTCGGTGCCCCGCCGACCGACATCCCAGATCCATCCCGGGAGGCCGAAGCAGGATGAAGATCGGACACCTGGTCGAGTCGCTCGACCCGCGCGGCGTGGCGGCCGCGCTCGCCGACCTGGCGGCCGCGGGCCCCGCGGCCGGGTACGGCCTGGTCGTGGTCGCGCTGACACCGACCGACCAGCCCGGCATCGCCGCCCGGCTCGACCGGACGGCCACCCCCGTCGTGGAGCTGAACGTCGCCCCGTGGGACCCGCGGGCGGTGCCGAAGGTGCTCCGCGCGTTCCGCGAGCACGGGGTGGACCTGGTGCACACACACGGGCTCCGGCCGGACGTCGTCGGCTCGGCCGCCGCGGCCCGGCTGCGGGTGCCGGCGATCTCGACGCTGCACCACATCCACGCCCAGCCCGCGGACCGCGCCGACCACCTGCGGCGGACCGCGAAGACGTTCGCCCGCAAGCGGTTCATGACCCGCACCATCGCCACGTCGATGCTGCAGCGGGACTGGTACCGGGCCGCCGCCGGATCGACGGCAGGGCTGTCGGTGATCCCGGACGGCGCCGCCGATCCCGGCGTCGGGACGCCCGAGGCGGCGCTGAGGTTCCGGCACGGGCTGGGTGTCGGCGAGAACGAGGTGGTCGCCGTCTCGGTGGCGCCGATGCGCCGCGGGCAGGGCCAGGACATGCTGCTCGACGCCGTCGCCGAGCTGCCGCCGGACGAGCCGGTGACCGTCGTGCTCGGCGGGGACGGCCCGCTGCGGCCGTGGCTGGAGTCCCGGGTGGCCGGCGACGAGCTGCTGTCCGGGCGGGTCGCGTTCCGCAAGGACACCGATCTCGTGGAGCTGCTGCAGGTCGCGGACGTGCAGCTGCACACCAGCCGGCACGACACGATGCCGCGCCGGCTGGTGCTCGGGCACGGCACCGGGACGCCCGCGGTGGCGACCCGGGTCGGCGGGATCCCGGAGATCGTCACCCGGGAGACCGGCGCGCTGACCCCGGTGTCGGCGTCCCGGATCGCCGAGGAGCTGGTCCGGATGGCCCGCGACCCGCAGCTACGGGCCCGCCGCGGCGCCGCCGCCCGGGCCCGGTTCCTGGACCGGTTCGAGGCGTCGGTGTGGGCCCGCGCGCTCGACGAGGTCTACCGCAGCGCGCTCGGGCACGCCGACGCCCCGGCGCCCGCCGAGCTGGACGCGCCGGAGCCGGTGCTGCCGCTGGGCGGCGGCTGAGCCGTCGCGGCGGGATCAGCGCCGGACGACCGGGTTGGTGAGGGCGCCGATCCCCTCGATCTCCACGGTGACCCGGTCCCCGGGGGCCATCGGCCCGACCCCGGCGGGGCTGCCGGTGAGCACGACGTCGCCGGGCGACAGCGTGATCCAGCGGGTCACCCAGGCCAGGATCCGGGGCACGTCGAAGATCATCGCGCCGGTGTCGGAGCACTGCACGGTCTGCTCGCCGAGCCGGGTGGTCAGGGTCAGCGGCCCGGTGCCCGGGTCGGTCTCGATCCACGGCCCGAGCGGGCAGAAGGTGTCGGCGCTCTTCGCCCTGGTCCACTGCCCGTCGGCCCGCCAGTCGTCGGCGGTGACGTCGTTCGCACAGGTCAGGCCGAGGACGTGGCGCATCGCGTCGGACTCGTCGACGTCCCGGGCCAGGGTGCCGATCACCACCGCCAGCTCGCCCTCGTACTCCAGCCGGGTCACCTCGCGCGGGTGCCGCACCGGCTCCCCCGGCCCGACGACCGCGTTCGGCGCCTTCAGGAACAGCGCCGGCCGGTCCGGCCAGGGCCGCCGCTTCTCCTCGACCTGACACGGGTAGTTGCTACCGACGCAGACGATGGTGCGCGGCTCGCAGGGCGCGGCCAGCCGCAGCTCGTCGAGCCGCCCGGCGACCGCTCCCGGGCCGGACCGGCCGAGCTCCCGCACGATCCCGGCCGCCGGGCCCGCCGGACCGGGTTCGACGCAGCCGGTGCGCACCGGCCCGCCGTCGCCGTCGAACCGGACGATCCGCACCTGTTCAGCCCTGCCCGCGCAGCGCGTCGCGCACCAGCTCCAGCGGATGCCACGCGGTCCGCCCGACGCCGTGGAAGATCTGCTGCCGGCAGGACACCCCGGTGGCGGCGACCAGGGTGCCGGCGGACTCGGCCTCGATCGCCGGGAACAACCGGTCCCGGCCGACCTCCATCGACGTCGCGTAGTGCTCGACCTCGAAGCCGAACGAGCCGGCCATCCCGCAGCAGCCCGAGTCGATCTCGGCGACGTCCAGTCCGGGGATCCGGCGCAGCAGCGCCAGCGTCGCGGCGGTGCCGACCTCGGCCTTCTGGTGGCAGTGGCCGTGGTAGACGACCCGTCGCCCGCTCAGCCCGGACCGCTCCGGCAGCACCAGCCGGCCGTCATCGATCGCCTCGACCAGCAGCTCCTCGACCTGCCGGACCCGCTCCCCGACCTGCGCGGCCTCGGCCGAGTCGCCGAGCAGCGCGATCGTCTCGTCCCGCAGGGTGAACACGCAGGACGGCTCGCAGCCGACGATCGGCGAGCCCGGCAGGGTATCCCTGGCGAGCGCGGTGACCAGCCCGGACGCCTTGCGGCGGGCGTCGTCGAGCAGGCCCTTGGACAGGCTGGACCGGCCGCAGCAGCCACCGGAGGCGAGCTGCACGGCCCAGCCCGCGGACTCCAGGAGCTCGATCGCGGCCCGGCCGATGTGCGGCTCGGTGTAGGTGGTGAAGGAGTCGGCGAGCCAGGTGACGGTGCCGGCACTGCCCGGCGCCGGGCGGCGCCCGCGCTGCCAGCGGACCAGGTCGTCGCGGACGAACCGGGGCAGCGGCCGGGCCGCGGCGATCCCGACGGTGCGTTCCATGATCCGGCGCAGGAAGCCGATCCGGCCGGGCAGGTTGGACAGCGGGGCGGTCGCCGCGCCCAGCCGGTTCAGCGTCCGGATCGCCCCGAACAGCCGCGACCGCAGCGGGGTGCCGTGCCGGGCGTGCTGCTGGTGCAGCGCCTCGGACTTCAGCGACGCCATGTCGACGCCCATCGGGCACTCGCTCTTGCACGCCTTGCACATCAGGCAGAGATCGAGGATCTCGTGCAGCCGCTCGTCGCCCAGCGCGGCCGCCGGGTCCGGCTCGGACAGCGCCTTGACCAGCGCGTTCGCCCGGCCCCGGGTGGAGTGCTCCTCCTGCAGGGTGACCTGGTACGACGGGCACATCACCCCGGCGGTCGTCTTGCGGCAGAGCCCGATGTTCATGCACCGGTCGGCGGCGTCGCGCATCCCCGACGCGGAGCCGGAGCCGATCACCTCGAACGACAGCGCCGTGGTCAGCGGCGGGGCGGGCGGCAGCGCGTCCCGGTCGCGCAGGTTGTCGGTCATCGGCGGGGCGTCCACGATCTTGCCGGGGTTCAGCACGCCCGCCGGGTCGAACAGCGCCTTGACCTGCCGCATCGCCTCGTAGAGCCGGTCGCCGAAGATCTCCCGGTTGAACTCGGAGCGGGCCAGGCCGTCGCCGTGCTCGGAGGAGTTCACGCCGCCGTACTCGGCGACCAGGTTCTTGATCTTCTCGGCGACCACCCGCATCGTCTCGACCTGCTCGGGATCGGTGAGATCGACGAACGGCCGGATGTGCAGGCAGCCGACCGAGCAGTGCCCGTAGAACCCGGCCTCCAGGCCGTGCTCGGTGAGGATCTGGGCGAACCGCTCTGTGTACTCGGCCAGGTGCTCGGGGGCGACGGCGGTGTCCTCGATGAAGGCCAGCGGGCGGCGGGTCCCCTCGCCGGCCGCCATCAGCAGCCCGAGGCTGGACTTGCGCACCTTCAGCAGCGCGGCCTGCTCGGCCGGGGTGACCAGCCGCAGCGTGTGGTAGCCGTGCCCGTGCCGTTCCCACAGCGCGGTCAGCGCGTCCAGCTTCGCGACCAGCTCCGGCTCGTCGTCGCCGGAGAACGACACGAACAGCAGCGCCGCCGGGTCCCCGACCAGATGGTTGCCCAGGTCGGCGTACTCGATCTTCTGCCGGGACAGGTCGAGGATCGTCCTGTCCATCATCTCGACCTGGTGCGGCGCGCAGCTCAGCGCGTCCAGGGTCGCCGAGATCGCGCCGTGCACGGTCGCGAAGTGCCCGACCGCGTACACCGTCCGCCTCGGCTTCGGCACCAGATCGACCACGGCGCGGGTGGCCACCACCAGCGTCCCCTCCGCGCCCACGACGAACTTCGCCAGGTCGAACGGGCTCGCCCCGCCGTGGCCGGCCAGCCGGTCCAGCCGGTAGCCGCAGGCCCGCCGCCAGAACAGCGGCATGCCCTCGGCGATCGCCTGCTCGTTCGCCGCGACCAGGGCGGGCAGCTCGCGGTGGATCCGGCCCTCCAGGGTGTCGGCCGCGGCCCGGCGCAGCCGCTCGGCCTCGTCGACCGGTTCGAGGCGGGCGGTGGACCCGTCGGCGAGCACCACGTCGAGCGCCCGGACGTGGTCGATCGTCATCCCGAAGGTCAGCGAGCCGCTGCCGGCGGAGTTGTTGCCGACCATCCCGCCGATGGTGGCCCGGTTGCTGGTGGAGGTGTCCGGCCCGAACATCAGCCCGTGCTCGGCGGCGGCCCGGTTGAGCTGGTCCTGCACCACCCCGACCTCGACGACGGCGGTGCGGGCCGCCGGGTCGATCTCGACGATCCGGTTCAGGTGCCGGGAGGTGTCCAGCACGATGCCGGGGCCGACGGTCTGCCCGGCCAGGCTGGTCCCGGCGCCGCGCGGGACGACCGGTACGCCGAACTCGCCGGCGATCCGGACGGCCTCGGCGACGTCGTCGTGGGTGCGCGGGAAGACCACGCCGAGCGGCGTGATCGCATACATGCTGGCGTCCCGGGAGAACAGGTGGCGGCTGTAGTCGTCGAATGCGACCTCCCCGGCGAGCCGGGAGCGCAGCGTCTGCTCCAGGCCGGGGACGGCGGTGGCGGGCCGGGTGGTGGTGCCGGTCAGCTCGGCGGTCATGCGGGGCGTTCCTCTCGCGACGGTGCGTGTGCGGGCGGGCCGGCCCGGGTTCAGGACTGCTGCAGGACCTCCAGCGCGGCGTCCAGCCCGCGCCCGTCCACCTCGACGCCGGCCAGGCCGAGCCCCATCTGGACGCCGGCGAGGGTCCCGGCGAGCGTCAGGTCGTTGAACGCGCCGAGATGCCCGATCCGGAAGACCCGCCCGGCGAGCCGGCCCAGCCCGGCGCCGAGCGACATGTCGAACCGGTCCAGGATCACCGCGCGCACCTTGTCGGCGTCGACGCCGTCCGGGACCAGCACCGCGGTGAGCGCGGCGGAGTACTCGCGCTCGTCGAGGGCGAGCACCTCCAGTCCCCAGCCGCGCACGGCGGCGCGGGTGGCCTCGGCGTGCCGCAGGTGCCGGGCGAAGACGTTCTCCAGGCCCTCGTCGTCGAGCAGCCGCAGCGCCTCGCGCAGGCCGTAGAGCAGGTTGGTGTTCGGCGTGTAGGGGAAGTAGCCGCGCTCGTTCGCGGCGAGCATCGGGCCCCAGTCCCAGAACGTCCGGGGCATCCGGGCGGTGCGCGAGGCGTCGAGCGCCTTCGCGCTGATCGCGTTGAAGCTCATCCCGGGCGGGAGCATCAGGCCCTTCTGCGAGCCCGCGACGGTGACGTCGACGCCCCACTCGTCGTGCCGGTAGTCGATCGAGCCGAGCGAGGAGATGGTGTCGACGAGCAGCAGCGCCGGATGGCGGGCGGCGTCGATGGCCGCCCGGATCTCCGGGATCCGGCTGGTCACGCCGGTGGAGGTCTCGTTGTGCACCACGCAGACCGCCCGGATCCGGTGCGCGGTGTCGGCGGCGAGCCGCTCGGCGACGACCGCCGGATCGGCGCCGTGCCGCCAGTCGCCGGGGACGAAGTCGACCTCCAGCCCGAGGCCGCGGGCCATGTCCTGCCAGAGCGTGGCGAAGTGCCCGGTCTCGAAGGTGAGCACCGCGTCGCCCGGGCTGAGCGTGTTGACCAGCGCGGCCTCCCAGGCGCCGGTGCCGGTGGCCGGGTAGATCACGACCGGGCCGGTGGTGCCGAAGACCGGCCGGACGTCGCGCAGCAGCTGGGCCCCGAGCTCGCCGAACTCCGGGCCGCGGTGGTCGATCGTGGCCGCCGACATCGCGCGGAGCACCGAGTCCGGCACGTTCGTCGGCCCCGGGATCTGCAGGAAGTGCCTGCCGGCTGCGTACGTCATGGTTCCCCTCCACGCTCGGTGCCCGCGGTTCCGCATCACGGAAACCGGGTCTCGCGCAATCGACGGTATACCGTCTACAGTCTGCCGTCGATACGGATCGTCCCGAACATCCCTGAACCCTGACTGCGTCAACGCCGACCACAGAGGATCAAGATGTCCATCGAACTCATCACCGTCGTGGCCCTCGGCCTGGTGTTCCTGATAGCGACGGTCCTGCCGGTGCACATGGGGGCGCTGGCCTTCGTCGCGGCCTTCGTGGTCGGCACGGCGTTCGTCGGCGAGGACACCGACGACATCGTCGGCGGCTTCCCCGGGGACCTGTTCGTCATCCTGGTCGGGGTGACGTTCCTGTTCGCGATCGCGAAGGGGAACGGCACCGTCGACCGGCTCGTCCAGCTCGCGGTGCGCGCCGTCGGCGGCCGGATCGCGCTGATCCCGTGGGTGATGTTCGGCGTCACCGCGGTGCTCACGGCGGCGGGTGCGGTGGTCCCGGCGGCCGTCGCGATCATCGCGCCGATCGGGATGGGCTTCGCCCTGCGCTACCGGATCAACCCGATGCTGATGGGCCTGCTGATCATCAACGGGGCGAGCGCGGGCGGGTTCTCGCCGATCAGCATCTTCGGCAGCATCGTCAACGGGGTGGTCAGCCGGAACGGGCTGCCGAGCAACCCGGGCCTGCTGTTCGTGTCGTCGTTCGTGTTCAACCTGGCGCTGAGCATCGTGGTGTTCCTCCTGTTCGGCGGGCGCGAGCTACTGCGCCGCTCGGCGGAGAACGCCGCACTCGGCGGCTCCGGCCGGATCGCGGTCGCCGCGGAGCCCGGGACCTCGGTGGCGCTCGGCGGCGGGGCCGTCGGGCACTCGCGGACGTCCACCACGACCGGCGGCAGCGGCGGCAGGAGCGGCACCGGCACCGCGGGCTCCGGTGGCACCGCCGAGCCGGAGCACCTCCCGCTGGAGCGCGACCACGTGCTGACCGTGCTCGGCCTGGTGTTCCTGGCCGTCGGCGCACTGGCGTTCGGCCTGGACGTCGGGTTCACCGCGCTGACCGTCGCGGTGGTGCTGTCCCTGATCTCGCCGGCCTCGGCGAAGGCGGCGGTCGGCCAGGTCGCGTGGCCGACGGTGCTGCTGATCTGTGGGATCGTCACGTTCGTCGCCCTGATGGAACGGGTCGGCACGATCGACTGGCTCGGCAACCTGGTGACCCGGATCGGCGCTCCGCTGTTCGCGGCGATCCTGATCTGCCTGATCGGCGCGATCGTCTCCGCGTTCGCCTCGACCACCGGCATCCTGGGCGCGCTGATCCCGCTGGCCGTGCCCTTCCTGCTGGCCGGCGAGATCGGCCCGATCGGGCTGATCATCGCGCTGTCGATCTCGTCGTCGGTGGTGGACTCGTCGCCGTTCTCCACCAGCGGCGCGCTGGTCGTGGCGAACGCGCCGGCCGAGCAGACCGACCGGGTGTTCCGCGGCCTGATGATCTGGGGCTTCAGCATGTGCGCCGTCGCGCCGCTGCTCAGCTGGCTGATCTTCGTCGTGCCCGGCTGGGGCTGATGGCGAGCGGGGTCCAGTCCGTCGCCCGCGCGTTCGGCATCCTGGAGCTGCTGGCCGGGGCGGGTGGCGGGCTCTCGGTCAGCGAGCTGGCCCAGACCTCCGGGCTGCCGCTGCCGACCATCCACCGGCTCGTCCGGACGCTGGTCGATCTCGGCCACGTCCATCAGCTGTCCGACCGCCGCTACACCCTCGGTCCGCGGCTGATCGGGCTCGGCGACCGGGCGTCGGAGGTGCTGGGCGCGCGGGTGGGGACCGATCTGCGGTCGCTCGCCGAGCGGATCGGCGAGACGGCGAACATGGCGGTACTCGACGGCGAGCGGGCCGTCTACACCGCGCAGGTGCCGTCCCCGCACTCGATGCGGACGTTCACCGAGGTGGGGCGGCGGGTGTTCCTGCACAGCACCGGGGTGGGCAAGGCGCTGCTCGCGCAGCTGCCCGTCGTACAGGCCCGGCGGCTGCTGGAGACCGCCGGGATGCCGGGGCAGACCGGGCACACCGTGGTCGACGTCGGGACGCTGCTCGACGAGCTGGACGTGGTCCGGCTGATCGGGCACGCGGTGGACGCCGAGGAGCAGGAGGACGGCGTGTTCTGCGTCGCGGTGCCGGTGCCGGGCGCGCCGAGCCCGTCCGCGCTCTCGGTGTCCGGGCCGACCAGCCGGTTCTCCGCCGACCGCACCGACGAGGCCGCCGTGCTGCTGCGCGCGGCGGCGGCCCGGCTGGCCGGGCGGTTCGGGTGAACCCGGCCGGGTCAGCCGGTGCCGCGGCGCCGGGCGAGCCACTCCTCGGACTCCGGGCTGCCGCCGTCGAGCTGGTCGACGACGTCGAGCAGGAACGACCCGTGACCGTGCTCGGTGAGCGCCCGCTGCACGGCCTGCGGGTCGCCGTCCTCGATCACGGCCAGCAGCTCGCGGTGCCGCTCGACGTTCTCCAGCAGGCTCTCCCGGTCCCGCCGCGCGGTCCGGTTCAGTGCCATGCAGAGCTGCAGCTGCGAGGACAGCGCGCGGTAGGCGTCGGTCAGCCGGGAGTGCCCGGCGAGATCGACGACGGCGAGATGGAAGTCGAACTTGCGCTGCAGGAACCGGCTCTCGTCGGCCTCGCGGGCGGTCCGGTCGAAGGCGCGCAGCGCGTCGTGGCAGCGGGCCAGCCGGGCCGGCGAGCGCACCGGGATCCCGAGCCGGACGGCGATCGACTCGAGCTCCTCGCGCAGCGTCACGATCTCGTAGACGTCGTGCCTGCTCAGCATGCGGACGGAGGCGCCGCGCCGCGGGTGCGACACGACGAGCCCTTCGTGGCCGAGCCGCTGCAGTGCCTCGCGCAGCGGCGGCCGGGAGACGCCGAGCCGCTCGGTGAGCCGGGCCTCGACCAGCCGGTCACCGAGGGCGAGCTCGCCGGAGAAGATCATCGCCCGGATCGCGTCGGTCGCCAGGTCGGCCATGCTCGGCGGCGCGACGATCCGCCCCGACAGCCCGGACTGCACCGCGGTCATGGTCACCACCTCGAATCGGACAGTTCTCCGTATACCGTATAGCAGGTCGTCGCGGCGGCCCGCAGGATCCAGGAGTACCCAGCATGACGACGGACCCTCCCCTGACCGGGGTACTCGTGATCGAGGTCGGTGCCTTCATGGCGGCCCCCTTCGCCACCATGCAGCTGGCGGATCTCGGCGCCCGGGTGGTCAAGATCGAGCCGCCCGGCACCGGCGACCCGACCCGGTCCGCCGGACCGTTCCTGGACGGCGAGAGCTCGCCGTTCCTGCGGCTGAACCGGAACAAGGAGTCGGTCGTCCTGGACCTGAAGGACGAGCGCGGCCGGGACGCGTTCCTCGACCTCGCCGACCGGGCCGACGTCGTCGTGGAGAACCTGCGGCCGGGCGCGATGGACCGGCTCGGGCTGGGCGCCGGGACGCTGCGCGGGCGCCGGCCGGAGCTGGTCTACGCCTCGGCGTCGGGCTGGGGGCAGGACGGTCCGGCCGCCGGGCGCGCCGGGCTGGACATCATGGCGCAGGCGGCGAGCGGGCTGATGAGCGTCACCGGGGAGCCCGGCTGCGATCCGGTCAAGGTCGGCGTCCCGGTGTGCGACCTGGTCACCGGGCTGTACCTGGCGCTGGCGGTGACCGCGGCGCTGCGCGAGCGGGACCGGTCCGGGACCGGCCAGCAGATCGACGTGTCGCTGCTGGAGTCCGGGGTGTCACTGGCCGTGTGGGAGGCCGGGATGTACCTCGGCGACGGCGAGGTACCCGTCCGGCACGGGTCGGCGCACCAGCGCTACGCCCCCTACCAGGCCGTCCGCACCGCCGACGGGTACGTGACGGTCGGCGCGAACACCGAGCGGTTGTGGGTGTCACTGTGCGAGGCGCTCGCGCCGGCGCTGCGCGACGACCCGCGGTTCGCCGGCAACACCGCCCGGATGGCCGCCCGCGCGGAGCTGGTCGGGCTGATCGAGGAGACCACCACGACGATGACGACGGCCGACGTGGCGGCCCGGCTGGACGCCGCCGGTGTCCCGTGCGCGCCGATCGCCGGCTACGACGAGGTGTTCGACGATCCGGTGCTGCGCGAGCGCGGATTCTTCTGGGAGGCGCCGCACCCCCGTCTCGGGCCGGTGCGCCAGCTCGGCTCGCCGATGCGCTTCTCCCGGACCCCGGCCCGGCGCGGCGACGCCGGTCCGCCGCTCGGCTCGGACACCGCAGCCGTGCTCGGCGAGCCGGCCGGTCGCCCGGCCGGCCCATCGCAGCGGCCGGGGGACTGAGCCGACCCGGCGGCCGGGTGCGACCGCCGGGTCGCCGGGTCAGTTCCGGTCCGGCGCGGTCAGCGGCGGGCAGCTACCGCCCTCGGCCAGCACCTGCCGCCGGGTGCGCAGGTACAGCACCGGGCCACCGGCCAGGCCGCGCAGCTTCCGGGCCGCCGCCCCATCGGGCAGCGCGACCGTCTCGTGCCGCCGCTCCTCCGGGTCCGCCGGCACCTCGGCCACCTCGGCCACCTCGGCCACCGCGACCGCCGAGGGCCCGGCGCCCGGGGTGGCGTCCGCCGCCCCGGCGTCGCCACCTGCCGGGGCAGGCCCCGGGACGACCGCTCCGGCGGCGGGCTCCGGCTCGGGAGCGTCCCCGGCGCCCGCGGACTCGCGGCGCACGATCTCGCGCAGCCGGGCGATCCCGGCCGGGAACCGGCGCAGCGCGAGCCGGCGGGCCCGCCCGTCCAGCGCGACCTTGCCCAGGAACGCACCCAGCCCGAGCGCGTAGCCGCCGAGCTGGTCGCGCAGCTCGCCGTCCGAGGGCCGGTGGTGGTGCCAGACGTAGGCGGCGGGCAGGTAGCCGAGGGTGCCGCCGTCGAGCACGATCCGGACCAGCAGCTCGATGTCCTCGCCGCCGCGGGTCGGCCGGCCCGGGCCGAGCGCCTCGTCGAAGCCGCCCAGCTCACGGACCCGCCGGGCGCGCACCGCGAGGTTCGCGCCGATCCCGAACAGGCCCGGTGAGAACGGGAACACCGGCGAGTCCGACGGCGGGTCGTCCAGCCGGAACCGGCGCGGGGCGAACCCCTTGTTCCAGGCCAGGGCGACGTCGGCGGCCCGCTCCTGCGGGGTGTCCAGCCGGGCGGCCAGCACCGGCCCGCTGAGCCCGGTGAGCCCGGGATCGGCGGCGAACGCGCCCGCGATCCGGGACGCCCAGCGCCGGTCCGGCTCGGTGTCGTCGTCGGTGAAGGCGACGACCTCGGTCCGCGCCTCGGCCAGCCCCCGGTTGCGGCCGACCGACACGCCGCGCCGCAGCTCGTGGACGTAGCGCACCCGCTCGTCGCCGAACGCGGCGACCACGTCGCGGGTGCTGCCGTCCGGCGGGTCGTTGTCGACGACCAGCACGGTCACCGCCGCGTGGTCGCCGGCCAGGATCGCCGCGAGGCAGCGGCGCACGCTCTCCGGGCGGCCGCGGGTCGCGACGACGACGGTCATCGGCTCGTCCGAGGTCGGGGGCGGCTCCGGCGGGGTGGCCGCGACCACCGCGGCGGTCGCCCGGCCGATCTCCCCGGCGGAGGCGCGGCCACCGGTCAGCGGGACGTCGACCTGGCCGACGGGCAGGCCCGCGTCGGTGACCAGGAGACGGGCGGTGGTGAACCGCGGGGGGACGTGCAGGCCCGCCCCGGGCGGCCCGCCCGGGCCGCGCCGGTGGGCGGTCTCCCCGACCCAGATCGGGCCGGGTGGTCGGTCCGGCACTGCGGGGACCTCCGGTGTGTGTCGTCGACATGTGGTGGTGGTGGATTCGTACCGGATGCCCGGTCCGGTTCGGTCCCGGCGGCCCGCCCGGACGGGCAGGTGCGGGACGGCGCGTCGGTCGTGGTTCAGGTCGCGGCCGTCGTGGTGCGCGTTTCGGCACCGCACGGGTCGGTGCGGCCACACGATCGTGGCAGAGCACCCGGTTTCCGACACCGTCGCACCGGCACCGGCGGCCGGAGCGGCCGTGCGAACGGCATCCCTGCGCCGTCCGGCCCATCGGCCGATCCGGCACCCGGACCGTCACCCACTCGTACCGACCGTTCGTCGCAGAATTCGCTTCGGGAACCTCGAACGGCGCAGTACATCCACCGTTCGGCGGCCGCTCTGTGCGTGAATCGCGCGGAAAGCGCCGCTCGTCGCACGCGCGGCGGGGCTGACAAGCATGTGAGTCACGGAGCGGTTACGGTCCTGAGTGCTGGCCGACGAAACGTCGGCTGGTGCGCCTGGTCGGCCGTCCGAGCCCCGCCTGCCGACACTCCCCCTGGCGCCCACCAGCACGCGGCGGGGACGGGTTCGCAACCGGCCGAGGGCCGGGGTGGGCCCGTGGCGGCGAGGAACCACGTATGACCACTGCACTGAATCCGGTCGACTCCCCCGCGACCGAACTCCCCGACATCGGCACCCCCCGGCGCCGCCGCGATCGCGACTCCGGCGCCGGCATCTCGGCCGCCGAACTGCTCTCCCGCTACGCCGAGGCAGGCTTCGACACCCCCGCGTCCGGCGGCCGTCGCGCCGCCCGGGCCGCCGGTACCGGCGCGTTCGGCCCGGCGATCGAGCAGATCGACACCCCGGCCACCGGGTTCCCCGGCCTCCCCGGCACCGGCCTCCCTGGCACCGACGACTCGATCGTCTCCCGGGACCTCCCGGCCGGCGTCACCTCCCGGTCCGCGATCGGCCTGGTGCGCGGCACCTCCGACACCGGGCCGTTCGGCCGCAACCCGCGAGCGGTCGCCGCGACGATGTCCGCAACGCTGGTCGGCGCCACCGCTGTGATGGGCGTCGTGACGGCCATCAGCACCCCCGGCGAGCAGGCCGCCGAGGAGCAGGCGGCCGGGGTCGACCTGGCTGGCGTCAACAACGAGGCGACGATGACACTGTCGCTGCCCGCCGCCGGCTCCGAGCAGGG
Source organism: Pseudonocardia sp. NPDC046786 (assembly GCF_040645415.1). NCBI lineage: Bacteria > Bacillati > Actinomycetota > Actinomycetes > Pseudonocardiales > Pseudonocardiaceae > Pseudonocardia > Pseudonocardia sp. NPDC046786. The sequence continues at coordinate 328,827 of NZ_JBEYYF010000003.1, forward strand.
CGGCGCGGGCACCAGCGAGGCCGCGACCACGCTCGGCAGCGGGCTGGAGCAGGCCACCGCCGCGGTACCGCAGGCGTTCGAGCAGGCCGACGCGGCGCGGATCGCCGCGGTCGCCCAGCAGGAGGCGCAGGAGCGCGCCGAGCAGGAGCGCGCCCGCGCCGGTGAGCGCGCCGCGAACAACGCGGGCCGCGGCGCCGGATCGGGTGCCGGCGACATCGTCGGCGACCTGACCGGGTCCTCGGCCGGCATCCAGGCGCTCGCCACCGCGAAGACCGCCCTCGGGTCGCCCTACAAGTGGGGCGCCACCGGGCCGAGCGCCTTCGACTGCTCCGGGCTGATGGTCTGGGCCTTCGAGCAGGCCGGCATCGACCTGCCGCGGACGTCGAGCGCGCAGTCGCAGATGGGCGGCCAGTCGGTCTCCAAGAGCGAGCTGAAGCCCGGCGACATGGTGTTCTTCTACTCGCCGGTCAGCCACGTCGGCATCTACGCCGGCAACGGCCAGATCCTGCACGCGTCGACCAGCGGGGAACCGGTCAAGTACTCCGACATCGACGCGATGCCGTTCCACAACGCGATCCGGGTCTGACCCGGAACACCGCACGACGGCCGAGGCCGGGTCCCTGGGGAGGGGCCCGGCCTCGACGCATGTCCGGGTCGGGTCAGCGCGTCGGTGCCGTGAGTCCGGTGCCGCGGCCCGCGGACCCCGCACCCCGGCTACTACGTCGCACCTCCCGCACGTCGTCGCACCGGCTCGAGCGGGTGCGGCGTCGCGGTCGGGGTGCGGCGTCGCGGCAGGGGTGCGGCGCAGCGCCCGCCCACCCGTTCCGGGCGCCGGCTACAGCCCCCGCAACCGCTCCGCGACGGCCTCGGGGAGCACGTCGGAGATGAACGCCCCGGCCCCGGACTCCGACCCGGCCAGGTACTTGATCTTCCCGGGCGCCCGCCGGATCGAGTGCAGCCGCAGGTGCAGCCGGGCGTCACCGCGCCCGTCGGCCGCCCGGACGGGGGCCTGGTTCCAGGCGGCGACGTAGGGCAGCTCGTCGTCGTGGAGGGCATCGAGCCGGCGCAGCACGTCGAGGTAGACATGCCCGAACTCGGCGCGCTGCGACTCGTCGAGCGCCGGGAGGTCCGGCGTCGGGCGGTGCGGGTAGAGGTGCACCTCGACCGGCCAGCGGGCCGCCTCGGGCACGAAGGCCGTCCAGTGCTCCCCCGCCACGACGACCCGCTCCCCGGCCCGCTCGGCGGCCAGCCGGACGTCGAACAGGTTCTCCCCGGTCGCCTCCCGGTGCGCGGCCACCTGCGTGAGCATCCGCTGCGGGAACGGCGGCAGGTACGGGTAGGCGTAGATCTGGCCGTGCGGGTGCGAGAGCGTCACGCCGATCTCGGCGCCCCGGTTCTCGAACGGGAAGACGTACCGCACCCCGGGCCGGGCGCCCAGCTCGGCGGTGCGGTCGGCCCACGCCTCCAGCACCAGCCGGACCCGGCGGGCGGACAGCCGGGCGAACGGGGTGTCGTGGTCGTCGGTGAAGCAGACCACCTCGCAGCGCCCGGACTCCGCGACCGGTGTGTCCCCGGGCGGCTCGGCGACCGGCGCACCCGGCGCCGACCCGAACGCCGGGAACCGGTTCTCGAACGCGACCACCTGGTACTCCGGCGACGGCACCTCGGTGAGCCTGCCGTCCCGGCTGGGGCACAGCGGGCACTCGTCGTCCGGCGGCTGGTAGGTGCGGTCCTGGCGGTGCGCGGCGATCGCGATCCACTCCCCGGCGAGCGGATCGAGACGCAGCTGCGAGGCAGGTGTCACCCGGGGCAGGTCGCGCCGGTCCACCAGGGCGGCCGGATCGCGCGGCGGCGAGCCGGGCTCGTCGAACCAGAGGATCTCCCGGCCGTCGGCCAACCGGGTCGCCGAGCGGCGCACGTTCTCCATCACTGCTCCTCCGTCCGGACGACGATCACGCGGTCGATCTCGCCCTCGAGCACCGCCAGGTCGGCCCCGGCCAGACCGGAGTCGGTGACCAGCACGTCCGCCTCGCCCAGCTCGGCGATCGTCGAGATCCCGACGGTGCCCCACTTCGTATGGTCGGCGACGACGACGAGCTGCCGGCCGGAGTCGACGAGTGCCCGGTTGGTGTCGCGCTCGGTGAGGTTCGGCGTGGAGAACCCGGCCGCCGCGCTCATCCCGTGCACACCGAGGAACACGATCTCCAGGTTCAGCGAGCGGAGCGCGGCGATCGCGACCGGCCCGACCAGCGCCTCGGACGGCGTGCGCACCCCGCCGGTGAGGATCACCGTGCTACCGCGGGCCTCCGCGCCACCGGTGTGCAGCACCTCGGCGACGGCGAGCGAGTTGGTGACGACGGTGAGCCGCGGGATCCGGGCGAGCCGGTGCGCGAGCCGCCACGTCGTCGTGCCGGCGGACAGGCCGACCGCGGCACCGGGCTCGACGAGCGCGGCCGCGGCGGCCGCGATCGCCTCCTTCTCGGCGGGCTCGCGGACGGCCTTCGCCGAGAAGCCGGGCTCGGTGGTGGTCTGGTCGCCGACCGCCGTCGCGCCGCCGTGCACCTTGTCGACCAGCCGGCGGCGGGCCAGCACGTCGAGATCGCGGCGCACCGTCATCTCGGACACGCCCAGGTCCCCGGCCAGCTCGGACACCCGGACCGCGCCGCGGGCGCGCACCCGCTCCACGATCATCTCGCGGCGCTGCTCGGCGAGGAGGCTCACGGCGGCGGATCCGGGACGGCCATCACCCGCACAGGTTGCAACAAAACCGAACGCAGGACAACCACACACTCCGTGTTCACTTCTGTCCGGCTGCGGTTTATCTTGTTCGATGATTTGCGCAACGCAACCCTGCGCGTACCCCACTCGACGACGAGGAGCGTCCGGATGGACCAGTGCGAGACCGCCCTGCGGAAGGGCGTGGCATGACGACCGAAGAGATCCTCCGGCTCGATCCGAACCTCGTCGACTACCTGCTCGTCGCCTTCTACTTCGTGCTGGTGCTGGGCATCGGCTTCGCCGCCCGCCGCTCGGTCTCGTCCAGCCTGGACTTCCTGCTGTCCGGCCGGTCGATGCCGGCCTGGATCACCGGCCTGGCGTTCATCTCGGCGAACCTGGGCGCGATCGAGCTGATCGGCATGGTCGCCAACGGGGCCCAGTACGGCGTCCCGACCGTGCACTACTACTGGCTCGGCGCGATCCCGGCGATGGTGTTCCTCGGCATCGTGATGATGCCGTTCTACTACGGCTCGCAGGCCCGCAGCGTGCCGGAGTTCCTGCTCAAGCGGTTCAACCGGACCACCCAGCGGGTGCAGGCGGTGACCTTCGCCGTCGCCTCGATCCTGATCGCCGGCGTCAACCTGTTCTCGCTCGGCCTTGTCCTGGAGGCGCTGCTCGGCTGGTCGCTGTACCTGGCCATCCCGGTCGCCGCTGTCGTCGTGCTCGGCTACATCTCGCTCGGCGGGCTGTCCGCCGCGATCTACACCGAGGTGCTGCAGTTCTTCGTGATCCTGGCGCTGCTCATCCCACTGACCGTCGCCGGTCTGAACCGGGTCGGCGGCTGGGACGGCCTCACCCGCGCCGTCACCGAGGGTCCCAGCGGCGGCGCCGACCTCAACGCCTGGCCCGGCACCCCGCTGACCGAGATCCAGAACCCGTTCCTGTCCGTGCTCGGCATCGTGTTCGGGCTCGGCTTCGTGCTCTCCTTCGGCTACTGGACGACGAACTTCGCCGAGGTGCAGCGGGCACTGTCCGCGAAGAGCATGTCCGCCGCCCGCCGCACCCCGATCATCGGCGCCTTCCCGAAGGCGCTGGTCGTGCTGGTCATCGTGACCCCGGGCATGATCGCCGCGATCCTGGTCCCGCAGATCAGCGCGGTGAAGGAGGGCGGCGGCGGGGCCGTCGACGGCATCACCTACAACAACGCGCTGTCGCTGCTGATGAAGGAACTGCTGCCCAACGGCATCCTCGGCGTCGCGATCGCCGGGCTGCTCGCCGCGTTCATGGCCGGCATGGCGGCGAACATCAGCTCGTTCAACACCGTCTTCACCTACGACATCTGGCAGGACTGGGTCCGCCCGGACCGGGACGACCGCTACTACCTGCAGATCGGCCGGCTGGTCACGATCATCGGCTGCGTGCTGGCGATCGGCACCGCGTTCATCGCGTCCGGCTCGGCGAACCTGATGGACTACATCCAGTCGCTGTTCAGCTTCTTCAACGCCCCGCTGTTCGCGATCTTCATCCTGGGCCTGTTCTGGAAGCGGATGACCGGCCCGTCCGCCTGGATCGGGCTGCTGTCGGGCACCACCGCCGCGGTCACCGTGGACGTCCTGGTCCGCACCGGGGTGCTCGAGATCTCCAACCAGGCGGGCAGCTTCCTCGGTGCGATCGCCGCGTTCGTGGTCGGGGTCGGGGTGGCGGCCGGGGTGTCGCTGGTGACCGCACCCCGGCCGGACGCCGAGCTGGTCGGCCTGGTCTGGAGCCTCACCCCGAAAGAGGCCAGGGTGCACTCCACCGACGGCGACGACGCGGGCTGGTACCGCTCGCCCGCCGTGCTCGCCTCCGCGGTGCTCGCCCTGACCGTGGTCCTCTACGCCGTGACCGGCTGACCGGAACAGGAGCCCAGAGATGACCGACGATCCGGCAGGCGCCCGGGCGGGCGCCGACGCACCCGTCTCGACGACCGCCACCAACCTGTTCGACCTGCGCTCGGTGATCGCGCTGCTGTTCGGCGTCTACGGCGTGGTGCTCGTGATCATGGGCCTGGTCTCCGGTGACGACCCGGAGAACCTGGCCAAGACCGGTGGGACGAACCTGAACCTGGACACCGGGATCGCCATGCTGGTGATCGGCGCGCTGTTCGTGCTGTGGGTGTGGCTGCGCCCGCTGCGCATCCCGGCCGCACCCGCGGACGGCGGCCCGCCGCCACCGCCGTGACGGGGGTCAGCGGCGGCGCGCGGCGGGCGTCGGGTAGACCGGGTTGAACGCCTGCAGCGTGTAGGCGTCGATCCGGCGGCCCAGCCGGCTCAGGGCGGCGCGCAGTCCGCGCGGGAGGTGCAGCGTGGCGACGGTGTCGCTCATGGGCGGAGATCCCTTCTCCGTCGGGGACGTGCGGGGCGGTCGCCCCGCCGGACCGTTCCAGGATGCACTGAATCGATCCGGAAGGGCCATCGACGGCGACCCGGGTCACCCTGTGACCTGCATCGGGGCCGCTCCGTGCGGGTGATCGCCCGGGACGGGGCGCACGAGATCGAGATCCAGCGCTCCCGGTTCCTGTGCACGGTGGCCCGGGTCGCCGACGTCGCGGCGGCTACCGCGGTGATCGACCGGGTCCGCCGGGCCGGCCCGGACGCCACCCACCACTGCACGGCGCTGCGGATCGGCGACCCGGCGACCGGGGCGATGACCGCCCGCAGCAACGACGACGGCGAGCCTTCCGGCACCGCGGGCGTCCCGATGCTGGAGGTGCTGTCCCGGCGCGACCTGACCGACGTCGTCGCGGTGGTGTCCCGCTGGTTCGGCGGCACCAAGCTCGGCGCGGGCGGGCTGGTGCGGGCCTACTCCACGGCGCTGTCGGAGACCCTGGACCGGGTCGGCGAGCTGCGCCGGGTCCGGCACCGCGAGCTGCTGCTGGCACTGCCGCACGACCGGGCCGGACGCCTGGAGCACGACCTGCGGAACTCACCCTACCTGCTGCGCGAGGTCGAGCACGGCGCCGACGTGACGTTCACGGTCGCCGTCGCCGAGTCCCGGCTCGACGACTTCGGCGGCTGGCTGGCCGAGCACACCGGGGGCGCCGTCGAGGCCCTCGACGCCGGGCCGCGGGACCTCTATCTACCCTGATCACGTGCAGATCCGTGACGCCCACGACGACGACTGGCCCGCCGTCTGGCAGATCCTGCGGCCGATCTTCGCCGAGGGCACCACCTACACCGTGCCGGCCGACGTGGACGAGGGATGGGCCCGCTCGATGTGGATGCTGCGCCCGCCGGGCCGGGTGGTGGTCGCGGTCGACGACGACGGCGTGCTGGTCGGCACCGCGAAGACCGGACCGAACCAGCCGGGCCCCGGATCGCACGTGGCGACCGCGAGCTTCGCCGTCGACCCGCAGCGGGCCGGCCGGGGCACCGGGCGGGCGCTCGGCGAGCACGTCCTGGCGCTGGCCCGCTCGCTCGGCTACTCGGCGATGCAGTTCAACGCCGTCGTGCAGACCAACACCCGGGCGGTCGCGCTGTGGCACTCGCTGGGCTTCGCGACGGTCGGGATCGTGCCGGACGCGTTCGCCCTCCCCGACGGCACGACGACCGGGCTGTACGTCATGCACCGCCACCTGGGCGGCTGAGCCGGGCTCACACGCCCTTCCACACCGGCGCCCGCTTCTCGGCGAACGCGGTCGCGCCCTCCCGCGCGTCCTGCGAGCTCATCACCGCGGTGGCGATCTCCTCCTGGCGGGCCCATCGGTCGGCACCCCAGTCCGGCCCCTCCAGCACGATCCGCTTGCTCGCCGCGACGCCGAGCGGACCGTTGCCGGTGATCCGGGCGGCCAGCGCCAGTGCGGCGTCCAGCGCGCCGCCGTCGTCGACGACCTGGTTGACCAGCCCGGCTGCCTCGGCCCGGGCTGCGTCGATCGGGTCGCCGGTGAGCAGCATTTCCAGGGCGAGCGCGCGCGGCACCCGGTTCGCCAGCTCGAGTGCGCCGCCGGCCGCCGCGAACAGCGAACGCTTCACCTCCGGCACCCCGAACCGGGCGCCCCGGGCGGCGACCACCAGGTCGCAGGCCAGCATCAGCTCGAAGCCGCCGGCCAGCGCCCAGCCCTCGACCGCGGCGATCATCGGCTTGCGCGGCGGGGTCTGGGTGATGCCGCAGAGCCCGCGCCCGGGCAGCCCCGGCCGCTCGCCCCGCAGGAACGCCTTGAGGTCCATCCCGGCCGAGAAGACCCCGCCGGCGCCGGTGAGGACGCCGGCCCGCAGGTCGTCGTCGGCGTCCAGCTCGTCGGCGGCGGCGGCGATCGCGTGCGCGACGTTCTCGTTGAGCGCGTTCCGGGCGGCCGGCCGGTTGATCGTGATCACCTGGACGCCGTCGCGGCGCTCGACGAGCACCTCGCCGGCGGAAACGGTCAACTCTGACTGTTCGGTCATGGGGCCACAGTAGCCGCCGGATCCGGCCGTGCCGAGCGCAACGCCGGATGGAGGGCGGCGAGCAGCCCGCCGAGCAGGCAGGCGACGGCCGCGACGAACGCCGGGACCCCGGTCCCGAGCGTGTACAGGGCGGTCCCGGCCAGCGGGCCGATCACGAACGTCGATCCGTTGGTCGCGTTCACCAGCCCGGCCACCCCGCCCTGCCCCTCCGGCCCGGCCTGCAGGGTCGCCGCGGTGGTGTAGCCGGGCATCGCCAGCCCGAGACCGGCCGCGAGCAGCGTCATCGCCAGCCCGATGGTGAGCACCCCGGGTGCGACGGCGAGCAGCAGCAACCCGACAGTGGCGATCGGGAGGCCGACCCGCAGCAACCGGACCGGCGGCCAGCCCAGCCGGGGCACCGCGACGCCCTGCATCAGCACCAGCGCGACCCCGGACAAGAACGACATCGCGCCGGACACCCCGACCGTGCCCGCCGCGTCCAGCCCGAGCCGGTCCTGGACCAGGAAGCCGAGCACGATCAGCACCAGCCCGAGCGACAGCATCACCAGGAATCCGGTCAGCAGGACCGGCCACATCCCGGCGTCCCACGGGCGGACCGGGCCGGGCGGCGGGGCGGCGGGCCCGGTGGCCGGTGGCGCCGCGGGGGCCGGCCGGACACCGACCGCCACCACCGCGATCGACACCAGCACCGCGACCGGCGCCAGCCAGACCGGCCCGAGCAGGCCGGCGAACGCGAGCAGGGCGCCCAGCGCGGGCCCCAGCGCGACCGCGACGCCCTGCACCGCACCGAGCCTGCCGATGCCGGCGGTTCGCTCCGGGCCGGGCGCGGTCCGGGCGGCGATCAGCGCCATCGCCGCCGTCGGGACCGCGCCGAGACCGATGCCGAACACCACGCTGCGGGTCGCCATCATCCCGGCGAGGGCGGCCCCCGGCGACAGCGTCCCGGCCAGCGCGGCCTGCGAGACGAGCGCGAACCCGGTCAGCCCCAGCCCGGCCGTGGTCAGCCCGGCCAGCAGCACCCGGCGGTGCCCCCACCGGTCGACCACCCGCCCCCAGAACAGGCTGGTGACGGCGAACAGCCCGGCGGCGACCGTCATCACCAGCCCGAGCTCGACCGGGGTCAGCCCGACCTCGCGGGAGAGCGGGGCCAGCACCGGCACCAGGACCTGCTGCGAGACGATCGCGGCCAGCACCGCGAGCAGCAGGATCCGCTGTGCGCTCCCCGCCGACCGCCCGGACTCCCCCATCATGCCTCCCCGGCGCGGCCCGCACGGACCCACGCCGGGTGAGGTTAACCTAACCCACCGCCTCCGGTGCGGTCACCGGCACCGAGTACTCCCAGTCGGCCAGCAGCGTCCGCAGGGCGCTGAGCAGGGCGAGCGGCTGGTCGATCATCACGTGGTGCCCGGCGCCCGGGATCTCGATCACCGGGGCGGCGCGGCCCATCCGGTCCACCACCATCTCGCCCATGTCGGCCGGGACCAGCCCGTGCTCGGCCCGGAACAGCCCGATCCGGCAGCCCGGCCGGCCCAGGTCGGCCGGGGTGAGCCCGATGCCGGCGAAGATCCTCGGGTCGAACTTCCAGCGCCAGCCGCCGTCGACGGCGGTGATGCTGTGCTCGGCGATGTGCCGGTGCACCCAGGGCAGGTCGCCGTCCTGCTCCGGGACGGTGCGGAAGCGGGCGAGCAGCACGTCCCGGTCGGGATGCACCGTGGCCGGGCCGAACGCACGCTTCTGCCGGGCCGCCTCCTCCTCCGGGGACCGGTCGCGCACCGGCGAGTCGACCGCGACCGCCCCGGCCAGCTCCTCGCCGTAGCGCAGCGCCCCGGTCAGCGTGACGAAGCCGCCCATCGAGTGCCCGATCAGGGTGGGCCGCTCGCCGAGCCGGGCGTCGTCGATCACCGCCCGTACCTCGGCGGCCCAGCGGTCCAGGTCGTAGGACGGCGCCCGGCCGGAGTCGCCGTGCCCGGACAGGTCCACCGCGACGACCCGGCGCGAGCCCTCCACCAGCAGCGGCGCGATGTGGTCCCACCAGTGCGAGTGGGCGGCACCGCCGTGCACCAGGACGACGCCCGGCCCGCCCGGCTCGCCCCACGTCCGGTAGGCGATCGGCACCCCGTCGACCTCGACGCTGCCGGAACCGGACGGCGTGTCGACGGCCGAGGTGAACCAGGCGGGCGGGACGTCGGGCACGTGGGCCTCCGGCGGTGGTGTCGGGAACGGGATCGGGACGGCTCGAACGTACCTTCTCGCCAGTTCTGACTACGCGCGGTAACGAACGGTGGCAACCGGGCGACGCACCCGACAACGTCGGTACGGCCGAGGGGGCACATGAACGGATCGACGGGCGGGACGGTGATCCGGGCGGTGCCGCGCGACCGGATCGGCTGGGCGACGGCCGACCGGGTGCTGTGCACGGCGCTGGTCACGCTGTCCCGGGACGACGCACCGCCGGACGCGACGGCCGCCGCGGTGCGGTCCTGGTCCCTGCTCTCCGGGCCGCTGCGCGCCGCGCAGGCGCGACCGGGCTATCCGCCGGGACCGTGCCCGGACCTCTGCCTGGTCGCGGTCCATCCCGCCGACATCGAGCCGATCGGGCGGCTGGCCCGCGAGCTGGGACGATGCCTGCTCCCCGGTGCCCGCCCGACGACCGCGCGAACGCTGCTGCGGGCCGCGAGCGCCGCCGCCACCGGGCCGTGCGGGCTGGTCGTCGAGCTGGCCCGGATGCACGGCGTGCTCGATCTCGACCACGGCCAGGACGCGGAGCTGCTCTACGCGCTCGCCGGCGTCCGGACCACCGGCGCGACCATCCTCGCGGCGCACGACCGAGTGGCCGGACGGGTGGCGGCGATGTGGGCGGCGGGCGAGCCGGATCCCGGCCCGGTACCGGCCGACGGCCTGCCCGGGAGCGGGTACGGGCGACACACCGGCCCGCGGTGACACTGCGCGATCACGCGGGATACCGACCGTTCCCGTCTCGACTCTTGTTGACGGGTTTTCTATGATGACGTCGTGTCTCACAGTGATGTGGTGGAACGCACGACCGTCGTCACGACGCCGGACGGCCTGGGCCTCGCGGTCGAGGAGCGGGGCGACCGCACCGCGCCGACCGTCGTCGCCGTGCACGGGTACCCGGACGACCGGCACGTCTGGGGCGGTGTGGCCCGCCTGCTCGCCGCCGACCACCACGTCGTCACCTACGACGTCCGGGGGCACGGCGGCTCGGACGCCCCGGCCGGACGTGCGGGCTACGATCTCGAGCTGCTCGCCGCCGACCTGCGCGCGGTCTGCGACGCGGTCTCCCCGGACGCCCCGGTGCACCTGCTCGCCCACGACTGGGGCGCCATCCAGACCTGGCATGCGGTCACCGGCGACGCGCTGACCGGGCGGGTCGCGTCGTTCACCTCGATCTCCGGGCCGTGCCTCGACCACGTCGGGCTGTTCCTGCGCCGGCGCTCCCCGCGGGACCTGCGCGCGGTCGTCCGGCAGGCGCTGCACTCGTGGTACACGCTGGCGTTCCGGCTGCCGGTGCTGCCCGAGCTGGTCTGCCGCAGCGGGCTGCTCGGCGGGCTGATCGAGCGGACCGAGCGGATCCCCCGCCCGTCGGTGCGCGACGCGGTGAACGGCCTGGAGCTCTACCGGCGGAACCTGCCCCGCCGCCTGGGCCGCCCGGAGCAGCGCCGCACCGGCGTGCCGGTCCAGGTGCTGGTGCCGCGCGGGGACGCCTACGTGACCCCGGCGCTCGCCACCAGCGCCGCGCAGTTCGCCCCCGACCTGCGGGTCCGCTACCTGCCGGGCGGACACTGGATGGTGCGTCACCGGCCCGAGGTGATCGCCCGGTGCACCGCCGAGATGGTCGCCGGAACTGCCCGGCCGGACTCCCAGCCGGACGCCCGGCCGGATTCCCAGGCGCCCGCGCCCGCGCTCGCCCGGGCCGCGGCCCGGGGCCGCGCGCTGGTCGCCGCCGGTGGCCGGCCCGGGCGGCCGGTCCGCTGGGAGGGCGGTCTGGCCGTGGTCACCGGCGCCGGGAGCGGGATCGGGCGGGCCACCGCACTGGCGCTCGCCGAGCGCGGCAGCCGGGTGGTGGTCGCCGACCTCTCCGCGGACGGTGCCACCGAGACCGCCGGGATCATCGGGCGCAGACACGGCAGCGGCCGGGCGTTCGCGGAGACCGTCGATGTCGCCGACGACGACGCCGTCGCCGCACTGGCCGCCCGGGTGGCGGCGACGCACGGGGTCCCCGATCTGGTCGTCAACAACGCCGGGATCGCCGTCGCCGGGCCGTTCGCGGACACCACAGCCGAGGAGTGGCGGCGGATCGTCGACGTCAACCTGTGGGGTGTGGTGCACGGCTGCCGGCACTTCGGGGCGCTGCTGCGCGCGCACGGCGAGGGCGGGCACCTGGTGAACGTCGCGTCGGCGGCGGCCTACCTGCCGTCCCGCGCGCTGCCCGCCTACGCGACGACGAAGGCCGCGGTGCTGATGCTGTCCGAGTGCGTGCGCGCCGAGCTGGCCGAGGACGGCATCGGTGTCACGGCGCTGTGCCCGGGGTTCGTGGACACCCCGATCACCGCGCACACCCGGTTCGCCGGCACCGACGAGGCCACCCAGGAGGCCCGCAGGCGGGCGTCCGCGGCGGCGTACGCGCGCCGCGGCTACACCCCGGAGCGGGTCGCGTCGCGGCTGGTCCGTGCGGTGGAGCGGAACGTGGCGCTGGCACCGGTCACCGCGGAGGCGCACGCCGGCCTGCTGGCCTCCCGGCTGTCCCCCGGCCTGCTCCGTGCCGTCGCCCGGATCGACGGCGGAACCCGCTGACGCACGCGTCCCACCACGCCCGGAGAGAGGAGCACATCGATGAGCACGCTCGGCAAGCGCGGCACCCGGATCACCCGTGACCGGACCGCCGACGACCGCACGCCCCACGACCGGACGATCCATGACCGGATGGCCCATGACCGGATAGCCCATGACCGGATGGCCCACGACCGGATAGCACTGCACGCCCGTGACGTCCGGTTCGACTTCTCGGCGCTGCGCACCGACTGGATCCCCGGCGAACCGTTCGCGTCGCACCTGATCGACGTGCTGCACCTGCTGCTGCCGGAGGGTGAGCGCTGGTTCGTCGAGGTGTTCTCGCAGGCGTTGCCGATGGTGCGCGACGACGCGCTGGCCGAGGACGTCCGCGGGTTCATCGGGCAGGAGGCGATGCACGCGTCGTCGCACCAGGGCGCGCTGGACCACCTGGGCGAGGCCGGGATCGACGTGTCCCGGTACGTCGAGCAGGTGGAGTGGATCTTCGGTGAGCTGCTCGGCGAGCGCGGGCTGTCCGGGGACGCGGCGCGGGAGTGGCTGGTCGAGCGGGTCGGGCTGGTCGCCGCGATCGAGCACCTGACGGCGGTGCTGGGCGAGTGGATCCTGCACTCTCCCGAGCTCGACGCGGCCGGCGCCGACCCGCAGATGCTGGACATGCTGCGCTGGCACGGCGCGGAGGAGGTCGAGCACCGGTCGGTGGCGCACGATCTGTACGTGCATCTGGACGGGCGTTACCTGCGACGGATCCGGGCGATGCTGGTGACCGCACCGGCCCTGATCCGGTTGTGGGCGTCCGGCACGGCGCAGCTGTGCGCCCGGGATCCGGAGTTGCGCGGGACACCGGCGCGGCGGGCCCGGATCCGGGACTACCTGCGGGCGTCGCGGCGGGGTCTGGTGCCGGGTCCGATGCTGTTCGCCAGGGCGATGCTCACCTATCTGAATCCCCGGTTCCATCCGGCGAACCACGGCGACACCGACGCGGCGGTCGCCTACCTGGCGGTCTCCCCCGCGGCCCGCGCAGCCGACGGTGGGCCGGCGGACGGCGCCCCGGCCGAGCCGCGGCGGAGCGGCATGAGCGCGGCATGAGCGGCATCGCCCCGCCCCCGCATCCCAACCGGAGCGCACGGGCACTGGCGACGGTCACCGCCGTGGCCCAGAGGGTGTCGGTCCGCAGCGGCCGCCGCCGTCGCCCGGCCGCCCCGGTCGACCGGGAGCTGCCGGTCACGGTCCGGTCGGTGACCCACCCCTGCCCGGATGTCGCCGAGGTGGAGCTCGTCGGGGCCGGGTCGCTGCCCGGCTGGCGGCCGGGCGCACACCTGGACGTCGTGCTGCCGTCCGGCCTGCTCCGCCAGTACTCGCTGTGCGGCGACCCGGCGGACCGGTCGGTGTACCGGATCGCGGTGCGCGCGGTCCCGGAGGGTTCGGGATCGGCACAGGTGCACCGGCTCACCCCGGGCACCCGGCTGACACTGCGCGGCCCGCGGAACGCGTTCCCGCTGGCGGCGGCCCCGTCGTACCTGTTCCTGGCGGGCGGCATCGGGATCACCCCGATCGCGCCGATGGTGCGGTCGGTGCACGCCGCCGGGCTGCCGTGGCAGCTGGTGCACACCGGGCGCGACCTGGCGTCGATGCCGCTGTCCGGCGGTCTCGCCGCGCTCGCACCGGGGCGGGTCCGGCGCAGGCCGGACGACGCCGGCGGGATCCCGGCGGCGGCCGAGCTGCTGGCCGGGACGGACCCGTCCGCGGCGGTGTACTGCTGCGGCCCACCGGCGATGATCGATGCGGTGCGCCGGGCGCTGCCGGCCGGCCGGCGGTTCCACTCGGAGCGGTTCTCGCCGCCGCCGATCCGGGACGGCCGCCCGTTCACGGTGGCGCTCGCCGGCGGACCGGAGCTGCCGGTGCCGGCGGACCGGACGGCGCTCGACGTGATCCGCGAGGTCCGGCCGGACGTCCCCTACTCCTGCCGGCAGGGGTTCTGCGGGACCTGCCACGTGCGACTGGTCGAGGGGTCGACGGTGGGCGATCCGGCGGGCCCGGGCCTGACCGCCCTGTGCGTCGGGCGGGCGGAGGGTGCGCGTGTCGTCGTCGATCTCGGTCGCTAGGGGTGGCGGTTCCGTACCCTTTCCGGTGATGACCTCCTCACCCGCCCGTTCACCGCGTCGGATGACGCCCGAGGCCCGGCGCGCACAGCTCGTGTCGGCCGCGCTCGACCTCTACGGCAGCCGCTCCCCGGACGAGGTGGCCGTCGAGGACGTGACCCGGGTCGCGGACGTGTCGCGGGCGCTGTTCTACCGCTACTTCTCCGGCGTCGAGGAGCTGCACGTCGCGGCGCTGGGCAGCGTCGCGGACGAGCTGATCGCCCGGGTCGCGCTGGCCGGCGAGGGGCCGCTGGAGGAGCAGCTGGCGGCGGCGCTGGACGTGTTCCTGGACGTGGTGCAGCGGCACGCCCGTGCCTACGTCGCGCTGCTGCGCAGCGGATCGGTGGTGTCCACCGGCGAGACGGACGCGCTGGTCGACGGGGTCCGCGACCACATCGTGGACCTGCTGTGCGTGCGCGGCGGGGTGCCGGAACCCGCGCCGCTGCAGATGATGACGCTGCGCGGCTGGGTCGCGCTCGTCGAGGGCTCGGTGCTGGCCTGGCTGGAGGCCGGGCGGGTCCCGGACCGCGCCGGGCTGCGGGACTGGCTGGTGGAGCAGCTGTTCGCGATGCTCGAGGTGACCACCCGGCGGTCCTGACCGGTCCGGATCAGGGTGCGACGATCCCGAACGCGTTCGGGACGGCGCGGTGCGCGTCCTCGGACGGCGCGTTCACCACCCGGCCGCGGAACACCATCGTCGACGACCCGCCGCCGTCGACGTTGACGCCGTGCACCGCGCCGGCCCGGCGCAGCTGTTCGGCGGTCTCGGCGAGCGTGATGCCGACGCTGGTGGAGTCGCGGCCGTCCGCGGTCAGCAGGACCAGCCGTCCGTCGTCGGTGATCCCGGCCGCGCTGCGCGGCTCGCGGACGGCGTCGTCGAGGCCGGGGACGGGTGCGCCGTCGCGCAGCACCGGGCTCCCGCCGACCGCGGTCCGCGGCGGCACGCCGGACGCGGCAGCCAGCCGGTGCTCGACGACGACCCGGTCGCCGGGCGCCAGGCCGCGCAGCGCCGCGGCGCCGGCGTCCCGCCCGACCAGGATCTGCTCGCCGTCCGCGACCGGCCCGGTGCCGGGCGGTCGGACCTCGGCGACGGCGCCGTCGCGGACCGCGACCTCGATCCGGTCCGGCGCGCAGGGTGCGTCCCGGTCGGTGTCGCTGCCGCAGAGCGTGGCGTTGCGGTCGCCGTCCCAGTCGGGGGTGAGCAGGCCGATCCCGTCGACCGGGACGGCGTAGGCGTTGAGGGTGCGGATCGGCAGCGTCGTGCCGTCGGCGGTGCCGACCGAGGCGTCCAGGGTGAGCCGGTCGAGGCGGGGACCGCCGGCCGCGTCGACGGCGAGCACGTCGCCGGGGTCGCCGCCCGGGACGGCCGGTGCGAGCCGGCGCCCGGGCGGGACCGGCGAGGTGAGCGCCCGGCCGTCGCGCACCGACGGCCCGGCAGGCGCGTTGCTGCGGGCGAAGTCGAAGAAGTCACCGTTGACGGCCGCGGCGACGCCGGCCCGCCCGGCGTGCACCGGGACGGTCGCGCGCTCGCCGACGGTCGCGCCGGTGAGCAGCTCGGCCCGGACGCCGTCCCGGCGGAGGTCCGCGACGACGACGTCGGTGCTCACCGGGCCGCCCGGGGTGTCGATCCGCTCCTCCCGGTGGGTGATCGCGGGGGCGGGCGCGACGGTGTGCACCGCGACGATCGGTGCGGGCGCGGGCGCGGTCGCGGGTGCGGGCGCGGTGACCGGGCCCGCCGGCAGCAGCACGGCGAGCACCGCGGTGACGGCAGGCGTCACCATCCGGTCGCGCACCCGCCTCGTCATCGCACTCCCCCCGGTCGCCGGTCGGCCGGGGAGAGACGATCACAACGGGCCGGGCCGGGGCGCGCCGGTGCGGCACACCCCGGCCGTAACCACCCGGTCGTGGGACATCCGGCCGGGCTTGGGGGCGATCGGGATCACCGGAACGGGGTCCGGCGTCCGGGTGCCGGCGGACCGCCGGGGATCAGCGCTCCCGCACCCGGGTGTACAGCTCGGCCCAGTGCCCCGGCCCGAGGTCCCGGGGCAGCGTGCGCGCGTCCAGCCCGGCCCCGGCGGCCCAGCCGCGGGCGGTGGTGCGGCCGTACCGGCGCGCGACGACGTCGACCACGCCCCGCCCGCGGCCGGTGAACACCTGGTCGACCATCCGCTGGTAGGGCCCGGCCGGGCCGCCGACCAGCGGCCGGGCCCGGCGGGTGATCTCCAGGATGCCGCCGTCCACCGAGGGGACCGGCCGGAACGCGCCGGCCGGGACGCGCCCGACGAGGCGGAAGCCGAACCAGGGCCACCAGCGGGCGGTCAGCGCCGTCGTCGGGCCGACGGCGGCCCGCTTGCGCGCCACCTCCCACTGCAGCAGGAGCAGCGCGTGCGCCCAGCGCGGGGCGGGCAGCAGCCGGCGCAGCAGCGGGGTGGTCAGTGCGTACGGGACGTTGGAGACGACGTCGACCGGCCGGTCGAGCCGTTCGCGCAGGAGATCGCCGTGCCGGACGGTGACCCGGGCGCCGAACCGGCGGCGCAGCCGGTCGACCCGGTGCGGGTCGATCTCGACGGCGGTGACCGGCCGGTCGAGCCGCAGCAGCGCGGCGGTGAGCGCGCCGTCGCCCGCGCCGAGCTCGAGGACCGACCGCGCCGGGTAGCCGCCGACGACGGCGGCCAGCGCGGCCGGGACGGCGGGATCGACGAGGAAGTTCTGGCCGTGCTCGTGACGGCCGAGTGGGCGTGCCAAGGGAAGCTCCCGGGGCGGGGAGCCGGACGCGCACGGGGGCGCCGCCCGGCAGTGGTCGGGGACCGGCTGCGGGGACGGCGGTGCCGCGGAAGAGGGCGCCGCCGTCAGGCGACGCGCAGGCGTATGGAGGCTGCCACGGGACGTACGGTAGGCACCCGGTGCGGGCGGCGCACCCGGTTTCCGCGCCCCGGCGGGGCCGCGGTGTCAGCCCGCGGGAACGCAGCGCCGGGTCGACACCGTCACGCCGCCGTCGAGCCTGCCCCCGGCGATCCGGGCGGCCCGGATGCAGGCGTGCGTCCACATGTTGAGCTGCACCTCCTTCGCCACCCGCAGCCGGTCGTACATCAGGTGCGAGAGCCGGTCCCCCGGCCGCGCCCAGGACTCGATCGTGAACAGCAGGCGATCCCGGTCGCCGGGCTCGCCGGGCTCCCCGGGATCGCGGCCGGCCCGGAACCCGATCCGGCCGGCCTCCAGATGCCCGCGCAGGGTGACGAAGGAGAACCCCTCCGGATCGGCCGCGCAGACCCGCACCGGGCCGTCCCACGGGCCGGGCATCCGGATCAGGAACTCGTCGCCGACCGCCATCGCGCCCGGGGTGCCGCGGGTCCGGCGGAACACCGCGAACTCCGGCGACCAGCGGTCCGGGTCGGCGGTGAGGCGGCCCATCAGCTCCCGCGGGCCCAGGCCGGAACCGGCGATCCGGACCTGGTAGACGCGGTGCAGCAGGGTGCCGTACCCGTCGGCCGGGTGCTGGACGCCGTCCTCGTCGGTCCCGGCCGGGTCCGGCGGCGGCAGGTCGGACCGGTCGCCGGCGACGTCGCTGCGGTGGATCGGGGTGGTCCGCCAGAAGTACCGCCAGGACACCAGCGCGCAGCCGACCGGCCAGCGCAGGGCGGCCGCGACCCGCCGGGATCGGCGGTCACCGGTGGCCGGGGCGCTGCGTGCGTGCATTCCGGCATCGCAGCACGGGTGTAGGCGGCGCGCGAGCGGGGAACCGTCCGGCATGACGGTCGGACGGGTCCTGCTCCGCACTGGTCTGCGCGGCGCGCAGCTCCAGTGGCTCTCGCTCGGGTCGGTGGGCCTGTCGATCGGGTTGTGGTTGCGCGCCAAGACGGTCGACCAGGACGAGCGCGGCAACGCCGAGCGCCGGGCCGTGTTCGTCGGGCTGTGGCCGTCGATGCTCTGGATGATCGGCGAGTCGATGCGCCACGAGGAGAAGGGGGGCCGGTCCTGATCCGCACCCGCCTCGGCCGCCCGTCCGCCGCCCGCCGGGCCGCGGACCTGGACGCGCTCGCCGGGCTCGCCGTGAACGTCGATCCGGCGGACGAGCCGCGGGCCGCCGACGACCCGGCCTGGCACGTCGACCACGGCCGCGCCCTGGTCGGCGCCGAGCCGCCCGGCGATCCGGTGCCCGGCGGCGACTGGGAGCGCGCCTGCACGGTGGTGCGCGGCTACCAGTTCACCGACCCGCACCGGCTGCGCGGCATCTTCCGGCCGGACGATCCGCTGCTCGGCCGGGACATGCTGCTGGAGGGCCGGTTCGGGCCGCTGCGCTTCCACCTGGGGGTGCGGATCACCGGGATCGTCGACGAGGTGCGCGACGGGACCCGCGTCTGGGGCTGGAGCTACGACACGCTGCACGGCCACCTGGAGCAGGGCCGGCTCACCTACGAGGTCGTCAAGGATCTCGCGACGGGCGAGGTCGAGTTCGTGATCAGGGCCTTCTCCCGGCGGGCGCCCATCCCCGATCCGGTCCTCGTCACCGGGTTCGCCCTGTTCGGGCGGGCGGTGCAGCTGGAGTTCTACCACCGCGCCGGGCAGCGGGTCCGGGACCTGGTCGGCGCGGCGCGGGGCGGGCGGCCGCTGCCCCGGCCGGTCCCCGACCCGGACGGCATCGCGGTCGCACCGGAGGGCAGCAGGCACCTGCGGGGCGACTCGCTCGCCCTGCTCGTTCGCCGCCCGGGGCCGTCGGCGCCCCCCGCAGCACGCCGGGTTAGGGTCACCTGACTTGGAGGACGTCATGCAACGGCCGAACCCCTTCCGCTGGCTCGCCTACGCCTTCGGTGCCCGGCTGCCCGAGCGGCACCGGCGCTGGGTGCTGCACGACGTCACGTGCCGCACCTGGTGGCTGCGTCATCTCGCGCGCACCGCCGTCCAGCTGACCCCGCTGCTGGCGCTGCTCTACCTGGTCGTGCCCGGGCCGCCGTGGGTGCGGCTCGGCGCGATCATGTCGGGCGCGTTCATCGGGTTCTTCTACTCGCTGGTCTACATGGTCGAGGCCGCGGAGACGCGGGTGATGAAGGCCGGGTACCCGGTGGGTGCGGCGGCCTCCACCCGCGAAGCCCGCCGGTCCGAGCAGCACGTCGAGGCCCGCCGCCGGTACGACGAGATCCACCGCGACGAACGCGGCCGGGGCGACCGTCCGGGCTGAGCGTCAGCCCGTTCCGTAGTGCGCGATCTTCTCGTCCGGCACGGCGAGCGCCGCGTCCAGCCGGGACCGCCGTTCGAGCAGCTCCGCCCGGTGCGCGGCCAGGAAGGCCGCCGGGTCCGGGGCCCCCGGCCCGGTCGTCGAGCCGGAACTCGCGCAGATCGGCGATGCCCAGCCGGCGCGGCGCAGACAGCCGACCATGCCGATCCAGGCCAGGTCGTCGTCGGTGTAGATCCGGCGCCCGCTGCGGTCCCGGGCCGGCGCCGGGACCAGGACGATCTCGGTGCGTTCGCGGCCGGATCGCCGCGCTCGCCGGCTGACCCACGCACGCCGGTGGGCCCGGACCGCGACGGTCCGGGCCCACCGGGAGGGACCTGTGATCAGGGGATGACGACCGGGCCGCTCGTCGGGGCCGGGTCGTCGGCCCAGCGGTGGCCGCTCTCCCGCGGCGTGACGCCCTCCTCGGCCCACGCGGCCAGCAGCGTGGCGACCTTGGCGTGCATCACGGTGCGGAGCCGGTCGAACGAGTTCTGCGGGTCGTCGTCGACCTCCCCGAGCAGCAGCCACCAGGCCCAGGCGACCGCACCGGCGTTCGCGACGAAGTCCGGCAGCACCGGGACGCCGCGGGCGGCCAGCATGGCCTCGGCCTCCGGGGTGGTCGCGGCGTTCGCGGCCTCCACGACGACCCGCGCCCGGACGTCGAACGAGTTGTCCGGGGTGATCGCGTAGGAGATGGCCGCCGGGACCAGGATGTCCGCCTCGGCGGAGAGGATCGCGTTGCGCGGCAGCTCCTCGACGCCCGCCGGCAGCCGGCTGCGGTCGATCTCGCCGTAGCCGTCGCGCAGCTCCAGCAGGGCCGGGACGTCGAGCCCGTCGGCGCAGTGCAGGGTGCCTGCGGCGTCGGCCACGGTGGTGACCTTCATCCCGGCCTCGTGCAGGTAGTAGGCGGCGGCTCCGCCCATGGTGCCGACACCCTGGATCGCGACCGTCGTCTCGGCCGGGACCTGGCCCCAGGAGACCGCGGCGGCCAGGCAGGCGTGCGCAACGCCGTAGCCGCCGATCACGTCACCGAGTTCGAAGCCGCCCTCGACCTCGGCCGTGAGGCCCTTGCGGACCCGCTCCAGGGTGGCCGCCGGGTCGTCGGCGCGGCTGATCGCGGCGTGGTAGCTCTGGCCGAGGCCGAGCCGGGCGAAGACGTCGTCGATCAGGTGCTGCGGGACACCGAGGTCCTCCGCGGTGACCCAGTGCCGGTCGATCCACGGGCGCATGGCCTCGCAGAACCGCTCCAGCACCTCGACGGCGCGCGGGTCCTTCGGGTCGAAGTCGATGCCGCCCTTCGCCCCGCCGATCGGCAGATCGAAGGTCGCGGTCTTGTTGGCCATCCCGCGGGCCAGGTCCTCCACCTCGCTGAGCGTGCAGCCCGCCCGCATCCGGGTGCCGCCGGTGGCGAGGCCGCCGCGCAGGGTGTGCACCACGAGGTAGCCGACGGCGCCGGTCACCGAGTCGTTCCACTGCAGGCGCATGTACGGCTCGGAACGGCGGACCGCCGGTGCGACGGGCGCGGCGCCGATGCCCGGGACGGCCGGGGCGGCCTGAACCGCTGTCTGCGGGGTGCTCCCGGCGGGGTTCTGCATCGTGGTCATGGCGACCCACCTCCTCGTCGTGCTCGTGCCGGTCGCCTGGCCTGGGGCCACGCCGGTCGCGTCATCGCCTGTGCGGACCTCGTCGTCCCCCCGGCCCTGCGCTCGCCGACCGGTGACCCCAGCCTGCGGGCGCAGCGGCGGCCCCGTCCATTTACGGATCATTCACGGCGGTGTTCAGCGTTCCTGCACAACGCCTAGGCTCCGGTCCATGGACCTGTCGCTGCCCCGGCTGCGGATGCTGCGTGAGCTGCACCGGCGCGGGACGATCACCGCGGCCGCGACGGCACTGCACTACACCGCGTCCGCGGTGTCCCAGCAGCTGGCGCAGCTGGAACGCGACGTCGGCACCCGGCTGTTCGAACGGCGCGGCCGCCGGGTGCAGCTGACCGACCTCGGCGTGCTGCTGGCCGAGCACGCCGAGGAGATCCTGGCCGCCGTGGAACGCGCGACCCAGGCCATCGAGGAGGCCGGCGAGTCGGTCGCGGCGAAGGTCACAGCCGGGGTGTGGGCGTCGGTGGCGTCCGGGCTGCTGCCGGACGCGCTGACCGCACTGGCCCGCACACATCCGGGCGTCGTGGTGCGCAGCCGGGAGCTCGCCCCGGAGGAGACCGCGGCCGCCGTCCGCGACGGCGAGCTCGACCTGTCCTTCGTGATCGACTACTCCAACTACCCGATGACCTGGGACCGCAGCCTGGAACGCTCGGTGATCGCGGTGGAGCGGCTCTACGCCGCCGTCCCGGCCGGCGCGGTGCCCGCGGCGAGCGTCACGATGGCCGAGCTCGCCGAGCACCCGTGGATCATGTCCCCGGCCCGGTCGCACTTCGGACACGCCGCCCGGCTCGCCTGCCAGGCCGCCGGGTACGTCCCGCGGATCGAGCACGAGGTGGAGGAGCAGGCCACCGCGATGGCGATGGTGTCGGCCGGGCTGGGCGTGACGCTGGTGTCCGACCTGGGGCTGGCGCTGCGGCCACCCGGGGTGGACGTCGTCGCACTCGGCGACGCACTCACCCGCACCGTGTCGCTGGCCTACCGGACGAACTCCGGCCGGCGGGCCGCGCTGCTGCTGGTCATCGACGCGATCCGGACGGCCGCGGCACAGATGGGGCTGGGCGCCGACACCGCGCTGCCCGCCCCGGCGCCCGCCGCCGCTCCCCCGGCTGCGCCGCCGGCCCAGCCCCCGGGGTCCCGCACGGCGCGACCGCCGGCCCCGGACGCCGGGCCGGAGGTCAGCCGGGACGGCCGCACCGGCGTCGCACCTGCGTCGGAGGAGATCGGCTCGGGCGGCGATCGGCTCGGGCTGAGCTGACCCGGCCCCGCTCACCGGGCGAGCATTTGGGGGGCGAACAGGAAATCCTCCGAACCGTGCGGCCCCGCATTCTCGAAGAACAGGCGTGAGCAGCGACGAGCGGGCACCGGGAAACGCGATCACCGTTCTGTCACGGCGGGTCGCGATCGGCGTGGAACTGCTCGCTGTCGGCGCCGCGGTGGCGTCCGGGCATCTCGTCGCCGGGCTGCTCGCGCCGGCGTCGTCGCCGTTCGTCGCGGTGGGTGACGCCGTCGTGCGGCTGTCCCCGCAGCCGGTGGTCGAGTTCGCCAAGTCCGCGTTCGGCACCGCCGACAAACCGGTGCTGCTCGCCGGCACGGCCGTGCTGCTGGTTCTGGCCGGGGCGCTGGCCGGGCTCGCCGCCCGGCGCCGTCCGCTGCCCGGGACCGTCGCGGTCGCGGTGCTCGGCGCCGTCTCGGCGGCCGCGGTGCTCACCGCGCCCGCGCTGCAGCCACCGGACGTGGTCGCGCCGCTCGTCGCCCTGGTGATCGGGCTGGTCACCCAGCTGTGCCTGCACCACGCGGCCCGATCCGCGGCGGCCCACGCGGCAGGCCCGGCAGACCGGGCCGGCCCGGCAGCCGCACCCGGCGCGGCCGGCCCAGCAGGCGCGGCAGCGCCGGACGCGCCGATGCCCCGCGGCGGACCGGTCGCGACCCCGGTCCGCCGCCGCTCGGTCCTCGCCGGCGCCTCCGCAGCGGTGGCGCTGGGTTCACTGGTCGCGGGCGGAGCGGGCGTCGCGCTGGCGGCCTCCGGCCGCGGTATCGCCGAGTCCCGGTCGGCGCTGACCCGGCGGCTGGCCGCGGCCCGGCTCACCGAGCGGGCACCCGCGGTGCCGGAGTCGGCGGGCTTCGCCCGGTTCGGCACGGTCCCCTTCGTCACGTCGAACGCCGACTTCTACCGGATCGACGTCGCGCTGCGGATCCCCGCCGTGCGCGCCGAGGACTGGAGCCTGCGCATCCACGGCCGGGTCGACCGCGAGCTCACCCTCGGTGTCGACGACCTGCTGGCCCGTCCCCTCGTCGAGCGGACGATCACGATGACCTGCGTCTCCAACACCGTCGGCGGGAACCTGGTGTCGACCGCGAACTTCGTCGGTGTCGACCTGGCCCCCCTGCTACTGGAGGCCGGCGTCGATCCGGGCGCCGACCAGATCGTCTCGACCAGCCGGGACGGCTGGACGGCCGGCACCCCGACGGCGACCGTTCTGGAACCGGGCCGCGGCGCGATGCTCGCGATCGGCATGAACGGCGAGGCACTGCCGGTCGAGCACGGCTTCCCGGTCCGGATGGTGGTGCCCGGCCTGTACGGCTACGTCTCGGCCACCAAGTGGCTGACCGAGATCGAGCTGACCACCTTCGCCGAGCGGACCGTCTACTGGCGCGACCGCGGCTGGGCGGAGCGGGCGCCGATCAAGACCCAGTGCCGGATCGACTCTCCGACCGGGTTCTCCCAGCAGGCGGCGGGGGCGGTCCGGGTGGCCGGTGTCGCGTGGGCGCAGCCGGTGGGCGTCGCGCAGGTCGAGGTACGGGCCGACGACGGGCCGTGGGTGCGGGCCGAACTGGGCACCGAGGTCAATCCGAACACCTGGCGGATGTGGACGGCCGAGCTCGATCTCGGACCCGGCAACCACATCCTCACCGCGCGGGCCAACGACCGGCGCGGGCTCACCCAGACCGAGGAGCGGGCCGATCCGATACCGGACGGCGCCACCGGCTGGCCATCGGTGATCGTCACCGTCGCCTGACACCGCCCGAACGCGGTTCCGGGGCACCCCCATGCCATTTCCGGAAATCGTTGGGCCGACTCCTCAGAATATTTCCGGGATTGCCGAACCAATCGCCTCCCCGGATCGAACAACTCCACGACGGTCACGATTGATGAATGTATGGAACCGGACCGGAAAATCCACGGAAGGAACATCGCGATGCGCGCATCCCGCACCATGGCCACCGTCGGCCTGCTGGCCGCACTCTCACTCGGCCTGACCGCCTGTGGTGGCAGCATGGGCGGCGAGGAGGAGCCGGCCGCCTCCGCCCCGCCCGCGATGTCGTCGGCCCCGGCGGAGCCTGCCGCCGCCGACGGCGTCACCACCAACGACGACGTGTTCGGCCCGGCCTGCAGCCAGCTCCCGCAGGGCGACGAGCCCGGCTCGCTGAACGCGATGGGGCCGCAGCCGGTGGCGACCGCCGCGGGCAGCAACCCGCTGCTCAGCACGCTGGTCACCGCCGTCGGTGAGGTCCCCGGCCTGGCCGACACGCTCAACCAGCAGGAGGCCATCACGGTGTTCGCGCCGGCGAACCCGGCGTTCGAGGCGGTCCAGGAGCAGCTGGGCGAGGAGCAGTTCAACGCGCTGCTCGCCGACACCGAGCAGCTCCAGGGCCTGCTGTCCTACCACGTGACCCCGGAGCGTCTGGACGCCGCCGGGATCGTCGAGAAGGGCACGCTGGCCGAGCTGGCCGGCGGCGACCTCACCATCGGCGGCACCGCGGACGCCCCGACCGTCACCGACGGCCAGGGCAACACCGCCAACGTGCTCTGCGGCAACATCCCGACCGCGAACGCCACCGTGTTCGTGATCGACAAGGTGCTCATGCCGGAGGCCTGACCTGCGACATCCGCCGACGGGCCCGGGGAGAGCCCCGGGCCCGTCGGCGTGCCCGGCCGGTCGGGGTCCCCGTCCGGTCGGAGGGCCCGACCGCGCGGACCCGACTGATAGACAGGATGCGATACCCGCGTGCTTGCGGCGGCCGGTTCCACCACACCGTGTTCGCACTCGACGGCGGCATGCTGTTCGGGCTGCACACCCACCAGGGCCGGGAGTCCGGCGAGCCGTTCGACGAGGAGCGCACCGGGCTCGACCACGTCGGGTTCGCGGTCGGATCGCACACGGAGCTCGAGCAGTGGGCGCAGCGGCTCACCGAGCTGGGCGTCCCTCACGACGGCGTCAAGAGGGCGCACTACGGCAGCGGCATCTCGTTCCGCGATCCGGACAACATCGCGCTGGAGTTCTTCACCGGTCCGGACACCTGACCGATGCCGGTGGACACGGGACGCCGTTCGTGCTGTCGGCGGTACCGATCGGAGAATCCGCCGGCCCCCGACTTGCGCGCGGTGGGCCTGCACGGTCGAATCATGCTGTGATGCGCACCCGGCTCGAGTCGTTCTGGCCCAGCCGTCGCATCGTGCAGTTCGACGAGTTCTGTCGGTGGGCCGCGTAGCGACCCGTCGCACCGTGCGACCGGTGGGTCGCCGCGTGGCCGCCCCGTGCCCTTCTGCGCGGGCACGACGCCCGCGATCCCCCACGCTCCAGGAGAGCCCGTGTCCGTCACCGACGAACTTCTCGAGAACAACGCCCGCTACGCCGAGTCCTTCTCCGGCCCGCTGCCGCTGCCGCCCGCCCGCAAGCTCGCCGTGGTCGCCTGCATGGACGCCCGGATCGACGTCTACCGCGTCCTCGGCCTGAACGAGGGCGAGTCGCACGTCATCCGCAACGCCGGTGGCGTCATCACCGACGACGAGATCCGCTCGCTGGCGATCAGCCAGCGGCTGCTCGGCACCGAGGAGATCATCCTCATCCACCACACCGACTGCGGGATGCTGACCTTCACCGACGACGCCTTCAAGAAGTCGATCCAGGACGAGACCGGCATCAAGCCGGAGTGGGCCGCCGAGTCGTTCAACGACCTGGACACCGACGTCCGCCAGTCGATCGCCCGGATCAAGGCGAACCCGTTCGTGCCGAAGAAGGACTCGATCCGCGGGTTCGTGTTCGACGTCGCCACCGGCAAGCTCAACGAGGTCGTGTAGCACCGACCGATCGCCCGGCCCCGCACCGCGCGGGGCCGGGCCCGGTCACCCGGCCCACCGAGCCGGTCAGCCGTCGACGAGCACCAGCACCGCCGCCCCCGGTGCCCCCGCCTCGCCGAGCAGGAAGGCGGTCCGGTCGCGGTCGCCCAGCCGCACCCGGGGCCTGCCGAACGCGCCGATCCCGCGGCAGTCCCAGAGCGCGGCACGCTCGGGCGCGTCGTGCCGCAGCGCGTCCCGCACCCGGTGCGCGGCGGGCCGGCCGGGATCGAGGTCCGAGGCCATCCGGAACCGGCGGTGCAGCGCGGCGAGCAGCTCGTCGGTCCTGCCGATCCGGTGCCGGGCCGCCGGGTCCGCGGCGAGCTGCCACAGCACGTTGCGCCGGCCGGCCGTGTCCTGCGCGGGCGGGCCGACCGCCGCCTCCCAGGCCCGGTTCGCGGCGACCACACCGAGCAGGTCGTCGAGCAGGACGGCGGGCTGGTCGGGCCAGCTCGCCAGCAGCGGGCGCAGCGCGCCGGCGGCCGGCCCGGGGACCGGGTCGTCCTCCCGGGCGAGCCGGCACAGGTGGGCCACCCCCACCTCGTCGATGCCCAGGACCCGGCCGACCGCCCGCAGCACCTGGTCGGACGCGCTGACCCGGCCCTGTTCCAGCCAGGTGTACCAGGTCAGCCCGACCCCGGCGAGCGCCGCAACCTCCTCCCGGCGCAGGCCCGGTGTCCGCCGGCGCGCCCCCTCCGGCAGGCCGACCCGCTGCGGGGTGACCCGCTCGCGGTAGGAGCGCAGGCAGCGTCCCAGCTCCCGGCGGCGGGCCACCGTCGGCGCCGTGCCTGTCACCCCGGGTACCCCCATCGGTTCACTCCTGGTTCGTCGCGGGACCGGCCCGCACGGTGGTCGCATGATCGGTATCGGTGTCAACCTCGCGGCCGGGCTCCCGGATTCCACGACGCCCGGCTGGAACGTCGTCGACGCGGTGCTGGCCCGGGCCCGCGCCGCCGCAGCGGCCGGGCTGCGCACGGCGTGGCTGCCGCAGACCTACGGCTTCGACACGCTGACCCTGTTCGCCGCAGTGGCCCGCGAGGTCGGCGGGATCGAGCTGGGCGCGTCGGTCGTGGTGGTGCAGCCGCGGCACCCGCGGGTGCTGGCGGCCCAGGCGCAGACCGTGCAGGCGGCCGCACACGGGCGGCTCACGCTCGGCCTCGGGGTGAGCCATCCGGGCCTGCTGGAGGTGTACGGGATCCCGTTCGAGCGCCCGGTGGCGGCGCTGCGCGAGCACCTCGACGTGCTCGCACCGCTGCTGCGCGGCGAGCGTGCGCCCGGGGCGGCGGGTGCCGGTTCGTCGCCCGCGGAGACGGCGGTACCCGGTGCCGCTCCCCCGGTGCCGGTGCTGCTCGGCGCGCTGGGGCCGGTGATGCTGCGGCTCGCCGGGGAGCGCGCCGGCGGGACGATCACCTTCCTGGCCGGACCGCGGACGATCGGTGAGCACGTGCTGCCGCTGCTGAGCGCCGCCGCGGCCGGACGCCCGGCGCCGCGGGTCGTGGCCGGGGTGCCGGTGTCGCTGACCGCCGATCCGGACCGGGTGCGGGCCGAGGTCGCTGCCCAGTACGCGGGATACGCGGCACTGCCCACCTACGCGCGCACCCTGCAGCGGGACGGCGTCGCCTCGCCCGGGGAGCTGGTCGTCGCCGGTGACGTCGCGGCGATCGACGCCGGCCTGCGCCGATACGCCGACGCGGGCGCGACCGACCTGCTGGTCAGCCCGGTCGGCGACGCCGCCGAACGGGCCCGGACGCTCGACGTGCTCGGCGCGCTCGCGCGGGCGTGACGCACCGCGGGCCCGGCCGGAACCGGCCGGGCCCGCGATGTCGGTCAGGCCGACCGCGGGACGCGCCGCAGCGCGTTGCGGGCCACCGCCAGCTGCTGGGCCACCTCGGCGGTGATCAGCTCGGCGTGCAGCGTGCCCGCGGTGTCGCGGGCCAGCGCCCGGTGCCGCCGGACGAGGGCCTCGAGCCCGTCGAGCAGCTGGGCGCCGGGGTCCACGGCGCCGGATCGGCTGGTGCGGTCGGTCGGAAGGGTACGGACGGGAGTGCTCACGGCGGCCTCCTGGGCTCTGCGGTCTGGTCGGGTCGAGGTGGACCGGCCGGACGACAGAGCGTGGTGTGGGTGAGCCCGAAGTCGACGATCCGCCGCCGCGAGGTCACGGTGCGGCTCACCGGGCGGATCACCTGGCGGTTCACGGGGCGACCTCCGCCCGGCGGCCGGCGATCGCGGCCAGCAGCTCCCGGGTGTAGTCGTCGCGCGGGTCGTCGAACAGCTCCGCGGTGGGCCGCAGCTCGCGCAGCACCCCGTCCCGCATCACCCCGGTGCGGTGCGCGACCCGGCGCACGACGGCCAGGTCGTGCGAGATGAACAGGTAGGCCAGCCCGTCGCGCTCCTGCAGCTCGGCGAGCAGCTCCAGCACCTGCGCCTGCACCGACACGTCCAGCGCTGACACCGGCTCGTCGCAGACCACCAGGTCGGGCGACAGCGCGAGCGCCCGGGCGATCGCGACCCGCTGGCGTTGCCCGCCGGACAGCTCCGCGGGCCGGCGCTCCAGAAGCTCGGCGGACAGCGCGACCCGGTCGATCAGCTCGGCCGCCCGCTGCGCCTGCTCGGCCGCGGTGCCCACGGAGAACGCCCGCAGCGGTTCGGTGACGATCTCACGCACCCGGAACCGCGGGTCCAGCGAGGCGTACGGGTTCTGGTAGACGAGCTGGGCCCGGCGCCGCAGCCGTCGCCACGCCTCGCCCCGGACCCGGGTGACGTCCGCGCCGTCGATCAGGATCTCGCCGGACGTCGGGTCCTCCAGCCGCAGCAGCAGCCGCGCCGTCGTCGACTTGCCCGAGCCGGACTCGCCGACCAGGGCCAGGGTCTCGCCGCGGGCGATGCTGAACGACACCCCGTCCACCGCGCGGTGCGTGGGGCGCCGCCACTGCCCGCGCACCCGCGGCAGCGGGAAGTCCTTCACCAGGTCCCGGACCTCGGCGATCGGGGTGCCGGTGGGATCGACCGCGGGCCGCGGCGGCGGTGCGGTCACCGCCAGTCCCGGCGCCGCCGCCAGCAGCTCGCGGGTGTACGGGTCGGTCGCGCCGGCCAGCAGCTGCGCCGCGGGCCCCTGCTCGACGATCCGGCCGTGCCGCATGACGACGATCCGGTCCGCCCGGTCGGCGGCCACCGCCAGGTCGTGGGTGATCAGCAGCAGCGCGGTGCCGGAGCCGCGGCGCAGCGTGTCCAGATGGTCCAGGATCCGGCGGGCGACGGTCGCGTCCAGCGCGCTGGTCGGCTCGTCGGCGACGACCAGCGACGGATCGGCGGCGATCGCGATCGCGATCAGCACCCGCTGCCGCATCCCGCCGGACAGCTCGTGCGGGTACTGCCCGGCGCGGGTCGCCGGCTCGGTGAGCCCGGCCCGCTCCAGCAGCTCGACGGCCCGGCCGGCCGCCGAGCGCCGGTCGGCCAGGCCGTGCGTGCGCAGCACCTCGGCGACCTGCTCGCCGACCCGCTGCACCGGGTTGAGCCCGACCCCCGGATCCTGCGGGACGAGCCCGATCCGGGCGCCGCGCACGGCGCGGTACGCCTTCTCGGACAGGCCGGTCAGCTCACCGGCGCCGGCCAGCGAGATCGACCCGCCGGTGACCGAGCCGTTATCCGGGAGCAGCCCGAGCACCGCCTGGGCCAGCGTCGACTTGCCCGATCCGGACTCCCCGACGATCGCGACGACCTCGCCGGGCGCCACGTCCAGGTCGATCCCGCGCACGGCGTGCACCGGTCCCGCGGAACCGCGGTAGGTGATCTCCAGGTCGCGGGCCGACAGCAGCTCCCCGGTCATGCCGAACGCCTCCACTCGCCGTCCAGGGCCCGGGAGATCCGGTTCACCGACAGCACGGTCGCCGCGATCACCAGGCCGGGCATCGCGCACATCCACCAGGCGACGGCCAGGTAGTTGCGGCCGTCGGCGACCAGCGACCCCCACTCCGACGCCGGCGGCGGCGCGCCGTAGCCGAGAAACGACAGCGCCGAGATCGCCAGGATCGCCAGTCCGAACTCCAGCACGGCGAGCACCGCGACCGGCCCGGCGGCGTTCGGCAGGACGTGCCGCAGCAGCGTCACGTGCCTCCGGGTGCCGACCGCGCGGGCGGCCTCCACGTAGAGCGAACGGCGCACCCGCAGTGTCTCGGCGCGCATCACCCGGGCGAAGCTCGCGACGCTGGCGATGCCGACCGCGATCGCCACCTTCACCGTGCCGAACCCCAGTGCGGTGATCAGGGCCAGCGACAGCAGGATCGCCGGGATCGCCAGCAGCACATCGACGATGCGCATCAGGACCTCGTCCACCCAGCCGCCGGCGAAGCCGGCGACCAGGCCGATCAGGCCACCGGCGATCAGCGCGACGGACACCGCGATCACCGTGGCCTGCAACGACAGCGACGCGCCGTGCACGACCCGGGTCCACACGTCCCGGCCCAGGTGGTCGGTGCCGAAGAGGTGCCCGGGGCCGGGCGGGAGCATCCGGTCCGCGGTGTCGCCGATCGCCGGGTCGCCGGGGGCGAGCAGCCCCGGGACGAAGGCGGCCGTCAGCACCAGCAGCACGACCGCGACCGCGACCACCAGCCCCGGCCGGGCCCGCAGGAACCGGCCGAGCCGGGCGGGTCCACCACCCGGCCGTCGGGCCGGGCTGGTTCCGCCGCGGCCGCCGGAGCCGGGGCGGGCCGCGGGATCGGGTGCGCCGCGGGCGGCGCGGTCCAGCAGCTCGGTCATGACGCACCTCCGGGCGGGGGCAGCAGGGTCACCGCGTTCACCGGACGACTCCGGTGACGGCGACGCGCGGATCGAGCAGCGGGTAGGCGAGATCGACGATCAGGTTGACCACGACGAACGCCAGCGCCGCGAACAGCACGACGCCCTGCACGACCGGGATGTCCTGCACCCCGACCGAGGCGACGGTGAGCCGGCCCAGCCCGGGCCGGGTGAACACCGTCTCGACGACGACCGACCCGGCGAGCACGTTGCCCACGACGTAGCCGAGCACCGTCAGCGCGGGGATGACGGCGTTGCCGAGCGCGTGCCGCAGGTGCACCGCCGCCGGGCCGACGCCCTTGGCCCGGGCGGTGGTGACGAACGACGCCTCCAGGGTCTGGCTGAGACTCTTCGCCAGCACCTGGGCGATCAGCGCACCGGTCGGCAGGCCGAGCGTGATCGCCGGGAGCACCAGCGCGGCGAACCCGCGGTCGCCGACCGACGGGAGCCAGCCGAGCCGGAACGAGAACAGCTGGACCAGCATCAGCCCGACCCAGAACACCGGCAGCGACACGGCCAGCGAGGGCAGCCCGGCCAGCACCTGGCGCAGCCACGGGCGGCGGGTCCAGGTCGCGGCGACGGCGAGGGCGGTGCCGCCGACGATCGCGACCAGCAGACCCGCCCCCGCCATCTGCAGGGTGGGGGGCAGTGCCTCGGCGATCGCCGACCGGACGCCCTGCCCGGTGGCGAACGAGGTGCCGAGGTCGCCCTGCACCGCAGCCAGCAGCTTTGTCACGTACTGGACGATCAGCGGCTGGTCGAGCCCGTACCGGGCGCGCAGCTCGTCCAGCTCGGCCGGGCTGAGCTGCTCGCCGTCCCCGCCCCCGGCGGCCATGGTGGCCACCGGGTCGCCGGGGAGCAGGTAGAGCACGACGAACGACACCGTCCACGCCGCCCACAGGACGACGACGGCCAGGCCGAGCCGGCGCAGCAGGTACGGGACGGTCATCCGGACTTCCACGTGTCGTGCAGCTGGATCCGCGACGACGCGTCGAACGCCACGTCGTGCGCGGTCGGGCCGACACCGAGGACGGTGGTCAGCTCGACCACCGGCACGTTGTGGTTGCCCTCGGCGAGCAGCCGCTGCGCGGTCCCGGCCAGCTCGGCCCGCTGCGCCTCGTCGGTGGCGGCGGCCTGGCCGGCCAGCGCGTCGTCGAGCGGGCTCGGCGGGAACCGGTAGTAGTTGTTGCCGCCGGTCCAGTACTGCGACCGGAGGATGTCCGGGTCGGCCCGGGTCAGGTTGCCCCACAGGGCGACGAAGTCACCGTCCTGCTGGACGACCGGGGTCTCGGAGATCTGCACCTCGCGCAGCTGCAGGTCGATCCCGATCCGGCGCAGCTGCTGCTGGATCAGCTCCAGCGACGGCTTGGCGGTCGCGATGTTCTGCGCGAAGGTCAGCGGCAGCGTGAGCGGCCGGCCGTCCTTGGCCCGGATGCCGTCCGGCCCGGGCACCCAGCCCGCGGCGTCCAGCGCGGCGGTGGCCGCCGCCGGGTCGTAGTCGACCAGTGCGGACTGGTCGGCGTAGCCCGGTGTGGTCGAGGACAGCGAGCTGGTCGCCTTGACCGTCTGCGACGGGTAGACGGTCGTGACGAGCTCGTCCCGGTCGATGCCCCGGGACACGGCCTCGCGGACCGCGGGATCGGCGCCCAGCGGGGTCTCGTGGTTGAAGGTGATCCCGAACGGGATGCCCGGGTTCGGCCGGGCCACCAGCTCGACACCGGCAGCGGTGAGCGGTGCCTCGTCCTGCTGGCCGACGCTGGCGATCGCGTCGATCTCGCCGGACTGCAGGCTGCCCGAGCGCACGCCGGACTCCGGGACGACCCGGAACTCGGCGCGATCGAGGTAGGCCTCGCCGGGGCGGGTGAACAGCGACGAGCCCCAGTCGTAGCCGGTCCGCTTCGCCAGGACCGTGATGTCGTCCTTGACGTAGGAC
This sequence comes from Pseudonocardia sp. NPDC046786, assembly GCF_040645415.1. NCBI lineage: Bacteria > Bacillati > Actinomycetota > Actinomycetes > Pseudonocardiales > Pseudonocardiaceae > Pseudonocardia > Pseudonocardia sp. NPDC046786. The sequence goes on from NZ_JBEYYF010000003.1 coordinate 361,626, forward strand.
TCGAGGGTGAACGGCCCGGAGCCGATCACGCCGGCGCAGCGCTCCTCGTCGGTCCCGGCCGCGCTGGCCGGGGAGAGCAGGCCGAGGCTGTGTGTCGAGGTGCCCTGCAGGAACTGCACGTTCGGCTGCTCGAAGCGCACGGTGAACTCGGTCGGGCTGGTCACGTCGGTGCCCGCGTACCCGGCGAGGTAGCCCTTCGGGAGGGTGCCGCGGGCGCCGATGTCGGGGACCCGGTCGAAGTTGGCCTTCACGGCCGCGGCGTCGACCGGGGTGCCGTCGGAGAAGGTGGCGCCCTCGCGCAGGGTGAACGTCCACGCGGTCGCGTCGTCGTTGGACGACCACTCGGTGGCCAGCCACGGGACGATCTCGCCGGTCTCCGGGTCCTGGTCGGTGAGCGAGTCGACGACCTGGCGCAGCGAGTAGATCGAGTCGTTCGAGCCGACCTGCTGCGGATCGGCGCAGCCCTGGTCCGACGACACCGCGAACACCAGCGTGCCGCCGGGCTGCGGTTCCCCGGCGGCGCCGGCCGCCTCCGGCCCGGAGCCGCAGGCGGTCAGCGTCAGCGCGGTCGCCGCGAGCAGCACGGCACCGCGGCCCGCGGGGAGCCCGCGCAGCGCGCCGGGCAGCTGCGGGCGGCCGGTCAGCAGCCGCCGGAGCCGGGACGGCCGGTTCGCGGAGGCGCCGGCGGCTGCCGGACGGGCGGGGCTCACGACGCCACCGCCGCGCGCTCGCCGGAACGGCGTTCGCCGAACCGGGAGGGTGGTGCGAGGCCGAGGTTTTCGCGCAGCGTGCCGCCGTCGTAGGCGGTCCGGAACACGCCGCGCTCCTGCAGGATCGGCACCACCCGGTCGACGATCTCGTCCAGGCCGGACGGGGTGACGTGCGAACCGAGGATGAACCCGTCACTGGCGTCGGACTGCACGTAGCGGTCGATCTCGTCGGCGACATGCTCCGGGGTGCCGACGAACACGGCCCGGTCGAAGACGTGCTTCACGGTGTCCCGCAGGCTGTACCCGTTGGCCTCGGCGATCTCCCGCCAGGCGGCGGCGGTGGCGTGCGGGTCCTGGGTCAGCGGGGCCCGGCCCTCGATCCAGCGCGGCGCCTCCGGGGTCGGGTCGACGTCGGGCAGCGGGCCGTCCGGGTCGTAGGACGACAGGTCGCGGTTCCAGACCATCTCGGCGAGCACGATCGCGGTCCACGGGTCGACCTGCTGGTCGTGGATGTGCTCGTGCCGCTCCCGGGCCTCGGCGTCGGTGTCCCCCAGCACGACACCGGCGCTCGGCAGGATGCGGACCTCGTGCGGGTCCCGGCCGGCCTTGCGGACCCGGGCCTTGACGTCGTCGTAGAAGGCGCGGGCCTCGTCGAACTTCTGGTAGCGGGAGAAGATCGCGTCCGCGTTCGCCGCGGCGAAGTCCCGCCCGGCCGGCGACTCGCCCGCCTGCAGGATCACCGGATGGCCCTGCGGGCTGCGCGGGGTGGTGAACCGGCCGGCGATATCGAACTGGTTGCCCGACACCGCGAAGTCGCCCACCTGCGGATCGGACAGGAACCGGCCGGACTCCTGGTCGGCGACGACCGCATCGGACCCCCAGGAGTCCCACAGCGCGCGGACCGCGGCCAGCGTCTCGCCGGCGCGCTCGTAGCGCTGGTGGTGCCCGAGGAACGCGCCGCGCCGGAAGTTCTCCCCGGTCGGGGCGTCCGAGCTGGTCACGACGTTCCAGGCGGCCCGCCCGCCGGACAGGATGTCCAGGGTGGCGAACTTGCGGGCCAGCTCGTAGGGCTCGTTGTAGGTGGAGTTGATCGTCCCGGCGAGTCCGATGTGCTCGGTGACGGCGGCCAGCGCGGCGAGCACCGTGAAGGTGTCCGGGCGGCCGACGACGTCCTGGTCGAAGATCTCGCCGCCGCGGGTCCGCAGCCGCAGGCCCTCGGCGAGGAACAGCAGGTCGAGCCCGCCGCGCTCGGCGGTGCGCGCCCAGTGCTCGAACGACTCCCAGGCGATGTGGCTGCCGGACGCCGGATCGCTCCACACCGTGTCGTGGTTGACGCCCGGGAAGTAGGCGCCCAGGACGATCTGCTTGCGGGTCATGCGGGACTCCCGGTGGTGGTCGGGACGTGCGCGGGGACGAGCGCCGGGTCCGCATCCGGTGCGTAGCGGCTGGTGGGGCGGGGCAGGCCGAAGCGCTCGCGCAGGCCGGCCTCGGCGTAGCCGGTGCGGAACGCGCCGCGCCGCGCCAGCTCGGGGACCAGGCCGTCGACGATCGCGTCGAGGTCGGTGGGGAGCACAGCCGGGCGGAGCCGGTAGCCGTCCAGCCCGGCGGCCTGCCAGTCGAGCAGCGTGTCGGCGAGGCCGGCCGGGGTGGTGGCGAGCACCAGCGCGTCGCTGGAGAGCGGATCGCGGGCATCCAGCCGGGCCAGCCGGTCCCGCGCGGCCGCCTCGGTGTCGGCGAGCACGACGACGAGATCGGCGAGGATCTTCAGCGGTGGCGCGGTGCGCCCGGCGGCCCGCTCGGCGGTGCGGACCTGGTCGACGGTCCGGACGGCGTCGTCGGCGTCGTGCGGGGTGGTGAACACGACGTCGCCGACCTTCGCGGCGAGCAGCGACGGCTCGTAGCCGTGCGACAGCGACACCACCAGCGGCTGGCCCTGCGGCGGCCGCGGCACGATCGACGGGCCGCGCACCGAGAAGTGCGACGCCTCGACGTCGACCGTGTGCAGCCGGTCCCGGTCGACGAACCGGCCGGTGATCGCGTCCCGGATCTCGGCGCCGTCCTCCCAGGAGTCCCACAGCCGGCGCACCGTGTCGACCACCTCGGCGGCCTCGCCGAACAGCTCGGCGACCAGCGCGCGGCCCTGCGGGGTGTCCAGGTCGGCGCGGCCGACCGCCGGGACCTGCCTGCGTCCGAAGTGGGCGGCCTCGTCGGGGCGCACCGAGGTCTGCACCCGCCAGCCGGCCCGGCCGTGCGAGTCGTGGTCGAGCGTGGCCAGCGCGGAGGCGACGTGGAACGGCTCGGTGTGCGTGGTGGTGACGGTCGGGACCAGCCCGATCCGCGACGTCAGCGGGGCCAGGAAGGCGGCCACCAGCGAGGCGTCGAGCCTGCCCTGGACCCGGTCGGTCCGCCGCTGCGGCTCGGACAGGTGGTCGCCGGACTGCAGGCCGAGGCCGTCCTCGATGGTGATCAGGTCGAGCAGCCCGCGCTCGGCGGTGCGGGCCAGCTCCACCCAGTGGCGGGCGGTGAACAGCTCGCCGGGGCGGGTTCCCGGCTCGCGCCAGGCGGCGGGGTGCCAGCCGGCGCCGTCCAGCGCGACCGCCAGGTGCAGCGGCCGCGCCGGACGGACAGGGGTGTCCGATGAGGACATCAGGGCATCGCTTCCTCGCCGCGCGGCGGCGCGCGGCGGAACGTGTGTGGGGGCGGGAGGCGGGGACGCGCAGTCAGCCGCGACAGGCAGCGCTGGTGACCCGCAGCAGGTCGACGTGCCTGCGGTACCGCGGGTGGTGCGCGCCGCGCACCCGATCCGCCACCGACCGCATGATCCCCTCCATCGTGCCCGGCAGGAGCACCCGCACCCGCGTGCTGCGGGGGGTTGCTGCGGCGTCGTCGAGCCGGGTCTCTCGGCCGCTCCGGATGGTGTCCGACCACGACTCTAAGGAGTATCGCCACGGATGTGTCAACCCGCGCGAACCGGGAGTGACCTGCGACGCGTCCGGAATATTCCGGTCGTCCCGGGCTACGGACGGATGATCGTCGATTCCGGCCGATGTTGTCCGGACAGGATGTCCCGCTTCCTGGCGGGTGGACCGAGGGTTGTCCGGAGAGGTGACCGCACCGCACGCTGTCCGGGTGACGACGTGCCAGGGACGGCCATCGCGTCCCGGTCCGCGTCTCCGGGGCGTGCTCGAGGCTCCGGACACCACGACGCGGGGTGACCGGCCCGCCGCCGTGCGGTTCCGCATGCGGCGCTGCACGGTCCCCGTCCGCCCGACCGGCCTCGAGCCGTTCTGGCCCAGCCGGCGCGCCCCGGCCTTCAGCGAGCACTGTCGCTGAACCTCCACCCGGGGGACTCCCCCCGGCCGCCGGCCCGGCCGGCTCCCCGGTGTGCCGTGTCCCCGGCGCGCCCCGACCCCCGGCGACCGCACCGGGTGTCCCCGCCCCGCGCCCACTCTCCGGCGCGGGCCCCACCACGGAAGGACCACGTCCCGATGCCCCCGCACGTCCTGCGCCCCGGTTCCCGGAGGCGCACCACCGCCGTCCTCGTCGCACTGCTCGCCACGGTCGGTGTGCTGGCCGGTTGCTCCCGCGCCGACGAGGGAGCCGGCGCGGCCGCCTCGGGCGAGACCTCCCCGGCCGCCGAGGTCCGCCTCGGCTACTTCCCGAACATCACCCACGCGCCGGCGCTCATCTCGGTGCAGAACGGCCTGTTCGCCGAGGAGCTCGGCGACACCGCGCTCACCCCGCAGACCTTCAACGCCGGCCCGGACCAGGTCGCGGCGCTGCTCGGCGGCTCGATCGACGTCGCGTTCATCGGCTCCGGCCCGGCGATCAACGCCTTCTCCCGCTCGAACGGCGAGGCCGTCCGGCTGGTCGCCGGCTCCACCTCGGCCGGCGCGCAGCTGGTGACCTCCCCGGACATCACCACCCCCGACCAGCTCCGCGGCAGGACGATCGCGACGCCGCAGCTCGGCAACACCCAGGACGTCGCGCTGAAGACCTGGCTGAAGGAGAACGACCTCCCGATCGGCGACGGGCCGGACGCCGTCACCGTGCAGAACATCGAGAACCCGCGCACCCTCGACCTGTTCCGGACCGGCGAGGTCGCCGGCGGCTGGCTGCCCGAGCCGTGGAGCTCCCGGCTGGTCGACGCCGGCGCGTCGGTCTTCCTCGACGAGCGCACCCTCTGGCCGGACGGCGAGTTCCCGACCACGGTGATCATCGTCCGCACCGAGTTCCTGCAGCAGCACCCGGAGACCGTCGAGGCGATCCTGCGCGCCGAGCAGCGGGCGATCGAGTTCATCCGCGAGCAGCCCGAGCAGGCCCGCACGATCTCCAACCAGGCGATCCAGGAGATCACCGGCAACGCCCTGACCGAGCCGGTGCTGGAGCGGGCCTTCGGCGAGCTGACCTTCGACACCGACCCGCTGGCCGCGACCTGGCCGCAGCTCGCCGAGGACGCCGTCACCGCCGAGATCGCGGACACCCCCGCCGATCTCACCGGCTTCCTCGACCCGACCGCGATCGACACCGTCCGCGAGGCCGCCGGCGAGCCCGCCATCGACCCGGCCGGGCTCGACGCGAGCTGACGACCGCCACCACGACGAGGGGGACCCCCGCGATGCCCGCAGACCTCACCGACCTCACCGACCGCACGAGCCGCGCCGACGGCACCGGCGGCACCGACCGGGCCGGCGCCCGCTCCGCCACCGCCGCCGTGGAGCTGCGCGGCGTCGGCAAGACCTTCGGTCACGGCCCGGCGGCGGTGACCGCGCTGAAGGGGATCGACCTGCAGGTCGCCGACGGCGAGTTCGTCTGCCTGCTCGGCGCCTCCGGCTGCGGCAAGTCGACGCTGCTCAACCTGCTCGCCGGCCTGGACGACGCCACCGCGGGCTCCGTCTCGGTCGGCGCGGCCCGGCCGTCGTTCATGTTCCAGGAGGCCGCGCTGATGCCGTGGCTGACCGCCCGGCGCAACGTCGAGCTGCCGCTGCGGCTCGCCGGGCACGGCCGGGCGGCGCGCACCCGGCGGGCCGAGGAGCTGCTGTCGCTGGTCCGGCTGGAGGGCGTGGGCGACAAGCGCCCGCACGAGCTCTCCGGCGGCATGCGGCAGCGCGTCTCGCTGGCCCGCGCGCTCGCCGCGGCCACCGGTCTGGGCGCCGAGGACCCCGGTTCCGACGCGACCGGCCTGCTGCTGATGGACGAGCCGTTCGCCGCGCTCGACGCGATCACCCGGGACGTCCTGCAGGGCGAGCTGCTGCGGGTGTGGCGGGCCACCGGCACGACCATCGTGTTCGTCACGCACGACGTCCGCGAGGCCGTCCGGCTGGCCGAGCGGGTCGTGCTGCTGTCGTCGCGGCCCGGCACCGTCGTCCGCGAGTGGGAGATCCCCACCCACGGACACGGCGCCGAGCAGCAGGCGCAGCTGCACGACGACATCACCGGACGGCTGCGGCAGGTGATCACCAGCCATGCCGCGTGAGGACGGACGCCGCCCGGTCGGCGTGACCGGCGGCACCACGCTGGACGACCGCACCGCCCCGGACACCGACACCGCCGACGCGATCGCCGGCCTGGACGCGCTGGACACCCCGGTCGTCCGGCGGACGCCGTGGTGGCAGATGCTGCTGCGCACCTGGCTGCCGCCGCTGGTCGCGCTCGCCGCGATCATCGGGATCTGGCAGGCGGTGTGGGCCTCGGCCGTGCTGCCGGAGTTCCGGCTGCCCTCGCCGTCGGCGGTCGGCGAGGAGTTCGCCGCGATCGTGATCGACGGCTCGATCTGGTCGATCCTGTGGACCTCGGTCAGCCGGGCCGCGATCGGGTTCCTGTTCGCGCTCGCCATCGCCACCCCGCTCGGCCTGCTGGTGGCGAAGGTACCGCTGGTCCGCGCCGCGATCGGCCCGCTGCTGACCGGGCTGCAGTCGCTGCCGTCGGTCGCCTGGGTGCCCGCCGCCGTGCTGTGGTTCGGCCTGACCGACGCCACGATCTTCTACGTGGTGCTGCTCGGCTCGGTGCCCTCGATCGCGAACGGGCTGGTCGCCGGGATCGACCAGGTGCCGCCGATCCTGCCCCGCGCCGGACGGGTGCTCGGGGCGACCGGGTTCGCGATGGCCCGGTTCGTGCTGCTCCCCGCGGCGCTGCCGGGCTACCTGGCCGGCTGCAAGCAGGGCTGGGCGTTCGCCTGGCGGTCGCTGATGGCCGCCGAGATCATCGCGATGGGGCCCGCCCTCGGGCTGGGGCTGGGGGCCTATCTCAAGAACGGCGCCGACGTCAGCAACATCTCCCAGGTGTTCGCCGGCATCCTGCTGATCCTGATCGTCGGGATCGGGATCGAGCTGCTGGTGTTCCGGCCGCTGGAGCGCCGGGTGCTGCGCGCCCGGGGGCTGGCCCTGACGGTCTGAGCCCGCCCCACCCGTCACGAGCGGGCCTGCCGTGGGACGGTTCCCACGGACGGCCCGCTCGTGACGTGTGACGGGAGCGTGCAACGTGTCCGGACGGGTGCACCGGGTCCCACCAGCCGAAATGCAGTGAGGTCAATCCCAACCTCCGGGGTTGGGTTTCGGGCCGCGCCGGGTTACCGTCCTCCCATGACCGGATCGGTGCTGCTGACGACGCGAGGTCACATCGACCTGCTGCGCGTCGCGTCGGCGCTCTGTCGACCCTGACGGCACCCCCGGCTCCAGTTCGCACGGTCCCGGTCCGCACGGCCCCGGCCGGCTCCCGGACCGCGCGGCCGGCACCGCAGCGCGACCGGCCGCGCCGCACCCGCCCGCACCCGCAGGCACCCGATCCGCCCGTCGCCCGTCCCGGGCCGGGCGGTGCACCGGTGTGCCCGCACCCGCCCCGAATCCCGCTGGGAGCAGCCATGACCACGACCTCCGAACGGGCGCGCACCCAGGCGCCGCCCGACGTGGAGACCCTCCGGACCCGGCACGAACGCGGTGCCGGCCGGGTCCCGCGCTGGGTGGTGAAGACCGCATCGCCGGTGGCGCTCGTCGCGCTGTGGCAGCTGCTGTCCAGCACCGGCGTGCTCCCCCGCGACGTGCTCGCCGCCCCGCTCACGGTCGCCGTCACCGCCACCGACATGTGGGCCGACGGCGCGATCCAGAGCGCGGTGCTCGCCTCCACCGGCCGGGTCGTCGCCGGGATCGCCATCGGCCTGGTCACCGCGGTCGTGCTCGCCACCCTGTCCGGGCTGTTCCGGCTCGGCGAGGACGTGATCGACGCCCCGGTGCAGATGCTGCGCACGGTCCCGGTGATCGGCCTGATCCCGCTGCTGATCATCTGGTTCGGCATCGGCGAGGAGCCGAAGATCGCGCTGATCGCGCTGGCCGTCACCTTTCCGCTCTACATGAACCTCTTCGGCGGCATCCGCAACGTCGACGCCACCCTGGTCGAGGCCGCCCGCACCCTCGGGCTCGGCTGGTTCGGCCAGGTCCGGCACGTGATCCTGCCGTCGGCGATGCCGCAGTTCCTGGTCGGCCTGCGGTTCTCGCTGGGCACCGCGTGGCTCGCGCTGGTGTTCGGCGAGACGATCAACGCCACCTCCGGCATCGGGTACGAGATGAACACCGCCCGCGAGTTCTTCCAGACCGACGTGATCGTCGTCTGCCTGGCGCTCTACGCGCTGCTCGGGCTGCTCGGCGACTTCGTCGTGCGGATGCTGGAGAGGGGGTTCCTGTCGTGGCGACCGGCGTTCAGCGGGAGGTGACCCGCCCCGTCTCGGTGCGCGGGCTGACCCGCCGCTTCGGCGACCGCACCGTGCTGGAGGACCTCGATCTCGGCATCGAGCCCGGCCAGTTCGTGGCGCTGCTCGGCGCGTCCGGCTGCGGCAAGTCCACGCTGCTGCGGATCCTCGCCGATCTCGACCACGACGTCACCGGCGACGTGACGGTCGCCCAGCGGCGCGCCGTCGGGTTCCAGGCGCCTCGGCTGCTGCCGTGGAAGAAGGTGTGGCGCAACGTCGTCATGGGCCTCCCGGGGCGGCCGGACCGGGCCCGCGCGGAGGCCGCGCTGGCCGAGGTCGGCCTGTCGCACCGCACCGACGTGTGGCCGAAGGTGCTCTCCGGCGGCGAGGCGCAGCGCGCCGCGCTGGCCCGGGCCCTCGTCCGCGATCCGGACCTGCTGCTGCTCGACGAGCCGTTCTCCGCGCTCGACGCGCTCACCCGGATCACCGCCCGCGGACTGGTCGACGAGCTCTGGCAGCGGCACCGGTGCGCGGTGCTGCTGGTGACCCACGACGTCGAGGAGGCGCTGGTGCTCGCCGATCGCGTGCTCGTCATGGAGGGCGGCCGCATCTCCTACGACGCGCCGGTCGGGATCGACCGGCCGCGCGACGTCACCGATCCCGACTTCCAGCGCCTGCGCGCCGAGCTGCTCGGCCGCCTCGGCGTCCACTGACCGGAGGCACTCCATGTCCGTCGAGTTCATCGGCATGATCGGGACCCAGGAGGTCTCGGAGATCCGGGCGGCGACCGGCCCGGTGATCGACCGCGCCACCGTCCGCGGCTTCGTCGCGGCGCACGAGGAGGCCGGCTTCGACAAGGTGCTGGTCGGCCACTCGTCGTCCACCCCGGACGGTCTGCAGGTCGCCGCCTACGCGGCCGCGCACTCCGAGCGGCTCGGGTTCCTGGTCGCACACCGGCCCGGGTTCACCGCGCCGACGCTGGCCGCCCGCCAGTTCGCGACGCTGGACCACTTCACCGGCGGCGGCCGGGTCGCGATGCACGTCATCTCCGGCGGCAGCGACGTCGACCAGCGGCGCGACGGCGACTGGCTGGGCAAGGACGAGCGCTACGCGCGGACCGACGAGTACCTGTCCGTCGTCCGCCGCGCCTGGACCGAGCCGGACGCGTTCGACCACCACGGCGAGCACTACCGGGTGGCCGGCGTCCGGCAGGAGATCCGTCCGCTGTCGCCGATCCCGGTGTACTTCGGCGGATCGTCCGAGGCCGCCCACCGGGTCGGCGGCCGGCACGCCGACGTGTTCGCGCTGTGGGGCGAGCCACTGGCCGGGACGGCCGAGCAGATCGCCCGCGTCCGGGACGCGGCGCACGCGGCCGGGCGCGCCGAGGCACCGCGGATCAGCGTGTCGTTCCGGCCGATCCTCGGCGACACCGAGGAGCAGGCGTGGGCCAGGGCTCGCGACGTGCACGCCCGGATCGTCGCGGCGAACGGCGGCCACGGATCCTTCACCGGGACCCGGATGCGCGAGCCCGGCGCCCCGGCCAACGTCGGCTCGCAGCGGCTGCTGGCCGCGGCCGCCGCCGGTGAGGTGCACGACCGCTGCCTGTGGACGGCGACGGCGGCGGCGTCCGGCGCGGCCGGGAACTCCACCGCGCTGGTCGGCACCCCGGACACGGTGGCCGCCGCGCTGGCCGACTACGTCGACATCGGGGTGGGCACGCTGCTGATCCGCGGCTACGACCCGATCGCCGACGCCCGCCGCTACGGCAGCGAGCTGCTGCCCGCGGTGCGCGCCGAGCTGGCCCGCCGGGGCGCCGCCGTGGGGGTCCCGGCATGAGCGCACCCGCCACCGCGTCGATCCGCTGGACGCCGGAGAGCGCGTCCCGGGGCACCGTCGTCGTGCTCCCCGGCCGCGGCGAGCACCCCGGCCTCTACTCCCGGCTCGGTCGCCGGCTGGCCTTCGACGGCTGGACGGTCGTCGCCGCAGAGCTCATGGACGACTCGGACGGCTCCGGCAGCAACGGCAGCGGCAGCACCAGTAGCGGCACCGGCAGAACCGGCGCAGGCGGCATCGGCATCGCCCCCGGCGCCGATCCCGGCCCCGGCGCCACGACCGCGGCGGTCGCGGCGGCGCTGGACGGCGCGACCGGCGCCCGGGTGCTGCTCGGCTCGGACACCGGCGCGCTGCGCGCCTGGGAGATCGCCGCCGCGGGGTCCGTCGGGCTGGACGCGCTGGTGCTGGCCGGGCTGCCCGCCGCGCCGCCGGACGGCGGTCCGCCCCGCGACCGCACCGGCGAGCTGGACGCCCGCACCGCCTGCCCGGTGCACCGCGGCGTGCTGCAGGACGATCCCGGGTTCCGCTGGGGCGAGATCGCCGAGCCGGCCGGGGCGGTGCCGTCCGGCGAGCTGCCCGGGGTGCCGGTGCTGTGGCTGCACGGCGCCGCCGACGCCGTCGCCCCGGTCGCCGCGGTGCGGCCGCTGGTGCGGGCCGCCGACGAGCTCGCCGTCGTCGCCGACGGCGTGCACGACGTACTGAACGACCAGTTCCACCGGATCGTCGCCGCCCGCCTGGTGCTGTTCCTGGAGAAGGTCGCGAAGGGGGCGGCCTTCCTCGCCCCAGCCGTGGCGGAGCCCGCGGCGCGTGCCCGGCGGGCCGCACCGCTGAACGTGTCCGCCCGGCTCGACCACGCGCTGCGGGCACTGGCCGAGCTGGCAGCCGCGGCCGGGGGCGGCAGCGCAGCAGGGGACGGAACCGTCACCTGCGACGCCATCGCCCGGTCCCGCGGGATCCCGCTGAACTCGCTGGTCAACATCATGCTGCAGCTGCGCCGGGCCGGGCTGGTCACGAGCAGGCGCGGCTGCGAGGGAGGCTACCGGCTCGCCCGGCCGGCCGGCGCGATCAGCGTCGCCGACGTCGTCCGGGCCACCGAGGGCGCGCTCGCGACGGTCCGCGGAACCGGACCGGCCGCCGTCCTGTGGGCGGACCTCGAACGCACCGTGGCCGACTTCCTGACCGGCCACACCCTGACCGCACTCACCCCGGAGCGTGACCCCCGATGAGCAGTACCGACGCCTTCCATCCCGATCTCCCGGCGACCCCCGGCCACCCGCCGGCGCACGCGCGGGTGCACCTGGTCCGCGGTGCCGACCTGTCCGCGGACACCGCGCAGACCAGCGGCATGTCGCGGCGCGAGGCGGTCAGCGGCCGGACCGTCGGCTCGCGGAAGCTGTGGACCGGCGAGACGCACGTCGCGCCGGACACCAACTCCGGCGACCACCACCACGGCGAGGCCGAGACCTCGATCTACGTGGTCAGCGGGCGGCCCCGGTTCGTCTTCCACGACGGCACCGGCGAGGTCGTGCTGCAGACCGAGCCCGGCGACTACGTGTTCGTCCCGCCCTACGTCCCGCACCGCGAGGAGAACCCCGACCCGGACGATCCGGCCGTCGTGGTGATCTCGCGCAGCACCCAGGAGGGGATCGTCGTGAACCTCCCCTCGCTCACCCCGCTCACCGATCCGGAGCCTGCCCCGTGAACCGCCTGCTCGCGCTCCCCGCGCTGCTCGCCGCACTCGCCGTCGCCCTCACCGGCTGCGCCGGCGGCACCCCCGCCGACGACGACGCCCCGGTCGACCTGTCCCAGGTGACGCTGCGGGTCGGCGACCAGGCCGGCATCCAGTCCGCGCTGGTCGAGGCCTCCGGCGCGCTCGACGGCGCCCCGTACACCGTCGACTGGGCCCAGTTCCCGGCGGCGGCGCCGCTGCTGGAGGCGCTGCGCAGCGAGGCGATCGACATCGGCATCGCCGGTGACGCGCCGACCCTGACCGCGCTGTCCTCCACCGACAGCATCAAGATCGTGAAGGCCACCCGGTCCCCGGCGAAGGGCGGCCTCGCGCTGCTGGTGCCCGGCGACTCCCCGGTGCAGTCGGTCGCCGACCTGCGCGGGAGGACCGTCTCCCCCACCACGCAGGGCAGCATCGGGCACTACCTGCTGCTGCGGGCGCTGGAGGAGGCCGGGGTGCCCGCCGAGGAGGTCGAGATCTCGTTCCTGCAGCCGGTCGACGCGGCCGCCGCGCTGAACTCGGGTGCGATCGACGCGTGGTCGACCTGGGACCCGTACACCGCGGTCGCCCAGCAGGAGTCCGGCGCCCGGATCCTGCGCGACGCCGAGGGCCTCGGCACCGGCCTGACCTTCCTGGACGCGAACACCGCGGCCCTGGAGGACCCGGGCACCCGGGCGGCGATGGCCGACTTCACCGAGCGCTACGCCACGGCCCTGCAGTGGGCGCGGGAGAACCCGGCCGAGAACGCGGCGATCTACTCGGAGCTGACCGGCCGCCCGGCCGAGGTCGCCGAGCTGATGGCCGACCGGGCACAGCGTGAGTCCGAGCAGCTGGACGACGATCTGGTCGCCGAGCTGCAGGAGGTGGCCGACCGCTACGCCGACTACGGAGTGCTGCGCAGCCCGGTCGACGTCGGGTCGGCGGTGGAGGACCTGGCCGCACCGGCCGGTTCCTGACCTCGGTCCGTCCGGCGGCGGGCCCGCGATCCGGGCTGGACAGTCGTCCAGTAAAATCCTGACACCTGTACAGATCGTCCGGGCCGGGCCCGGATCCGGATCCACGGCCCGCCCGGGGCGGTGGGGGCCACCCGTGGGCTCCCGACCGGTGGCCCGCGTGTTCCGGGGGGGATACGCGGGCCGCCGGCGTGCCCGCCTGCTACGACAGGTGGTGCCGCTCCTGCAGCCCGTACACCGGCGTCGGGATGCCCTCCTGCCGGGCCTTGAGCTGCAACGCCAGGTACAGCGAGTAGAACCGGCTCTGATGCAGGTTCCCGCCGTGGAACCACAGGTTGGGCTGCTGGGTGGGCTTCCACATGTTGCGCTGCTCGCCCTCCCAGGGGCCGGGGTCCTTGGTGGTGTCCGAACCGAGGCCCCACACCTTGCCGACCGCGTCCGCGACCTCCTGGCCCACGATGTCCGCGGCGAGCCCGTTCATCGAGCCGTAGCCGGTCGCGAAGACGACCAGGCCGGCGTCGAGCTCGGTGCCGTCGGACAGCCGGACGCCCTTCTCGGTGAACTCGGTGACCTGCCCCTTGGCGAGCTTCACCCGGCCGTCGGCGACCAGCTCGGCGGCGCCGACGTCGATGTAGTAGCCGGAGCCGCGGCGCAGGTACTTCATGAACAGCCCGGAGTCGTCGTCGCCGAAGTCGAGATCGAACCCGGCGTCGGTGAGCCGCCGGTAGAAGTCGGCGTCGACCTCGCGGGCCTTGTCGTAGGTCGGCTTCTGGAAGGTGTGCATGATCCGGTACGGCAGCGACGCGAAGATCATGTCGGCGGTGTGGGTGTCGATCCCGTTCGCGACCGCCCGTTCCGAGTAGAGGTCGCCCAGACCGAGATCCATCAGGGTGTCGGACTTGATGATGTGGGTGGAGGACCGCTGCACCATGGTGACGTCGGCGCCCACCTCCCACAGCGCGCCGCAGATGTCGAACGCCGAGTTGTTCGACCCGATGACGACGACCTTCCGCCCCCGGTAGGCGTCCGGGCCGGGATGCTGCGACGAGTGCTGCACCTCCCCGGCGAACCGCTCCCGCCCCGGGACGTCCGGGATGTTCGGCTTCCCGGACACCCCGAGCGCGAACACCAGCTGCCGCGGCCGCAGCGTGATCTCCTCGCCCGCCCGGTCGACGACCACCGCCCACCGGCCGCTCGCCTCGTCGAAGGTGGCCGAGCGCGCCGTCGTCGATCCCCAGTAGGTGAGCTCCATGATCCGGGTGTAGAACTCCAGCCAATCGCCGATCTTGTCCTTCGGCGCGAACACCGGCCAGTTGTCCGGGAACTTCAGGTAGGGCAGGTGGTCGTACCAGACCGGGTCGTGCAGGGCGAGGCTCTTGTAGCGCTTGCGCCAGGAGTCGCCGGGCCGCTCGTTGCGCTCGACGATGATCGTGTCGACGCCGAGCTGCCGCAGCCGCGCACCCAGCGCGATCCCGCCCTGCCCGCCGCCGACGATCACGACCTCCGGGTCACGGGTGCGGCCGAGCTCGGCCAGCTCCTGCTCGCGCTGCTCCTTCCAGGTGACCCGGTTCGGGTTGGCGCCGTGCTCGGTGCCGAACGGCCGGTTGTCGCCGCGCGGCTCCTCGTGGCCCTTCAGCTCGTCGAGCGTGGTGAGGAAGGTCCAGGCCCGCGGCGCGCCGTCCTCGGACACCAGCCGGGCGTGCCCGGAGCCGCGGCCGACCGCCGTCTCGAAGGAGAACCAGACGTCGGTGACGCCGCCGGCCTCGCTGGGCTCGGCGGTGATCGTCCAGCTCGACGGGTCGGTGCTCTCCAGGGTGCTGGTCAGCAGGTCCCGGACGCCGTCGTGGTGCTCGACGGTCCTCAGGTTCCAGGTGAAGGCGACCAGGTCCCGCCAGTAGCTCTCGGCGGCGAACAGGCCGACGGCCCGGTCGACGTCGCGGGCGGCCAGCGCGTCGCCGAACGCGGTCAACCAGGTCTGCGCCGTGTCGCGCGCCGCGGACTTCTCGAGTGTCTCGGTCACGTCGGGGCCTCCTGCGAGCGGGTTCGCCACGACCGCGGCGGTGCTCGCCGTCCGTGCCACGGTCGTCGGGGCAACGCCTGCAGTGAACACCACCCGGCGTGTCCGGCGACACGGTTGCGGAGAGGTTGCAATCGCTGTGCCGCATCGGCGTGGTGCGGCATGCTCGCAAACGTGCGGGTGCTCGTGATCGAGGACGACGAGGGCGTCGCCGGGGCAGTGGTCGACGCCCTCCGGACCCGGGGCCACGGCGTGCTGCACGCGCCGACCGCGGGTACCGCGTCGGCGCTGCTGGGCGAGGCCGATCTGGTGCTGCTCGATCTCGGCCTGCCCGACGGCGACGGGCTGACCCTGCTGCGCAGGCTGCGCCGCGACTCGCCGGTGCCGGTGATCGTGCTGACCGCGCGGTCCAGCGAGCGCGACGTCATCCGCGGGCTGCACCTGGGCGCCGACGACTACCTGGTCAAGCCGGTCCGGCTGCGGGAGCTGCTGGCCCGGGTCGACGCCGTCGCGCGTCGGGCGCCCGCGGCCACGGCCGCGCCCGGTGTGGTCGACGCCGAGGACGTCCGGATCGACCTGGACGCGCGCCGGGTCACCGTGGCCGGCACCGAGCTGACGCTCACCGCCACCGAATACGCGGTGGTCGCGGTGCTGGCCCGGCGGGCCGGGGTCGCGGTCAGCCGCCAGCAGGTGCTCGACGAGGTGTGGGGCGACGCCACGGTCGCCGGCTCGAAGGCGCTCGACGTGCACGTCGCCGCGCTGCGCGCGAAGCTCGACCGGCCCGGTCTGGTCGCGACCGTGCGCGGGTTCGGCTACCGGCTGGGGCGGTGACGCCGTGCGCCGGCGGCTGCTGGTCGTGCTCTCGCTGTTCTCGCTGCTCACGATGACCGCGTTCGTCGTGCCGCTGCTCGACGAGCGGGCGACCGCACGGGCCCAGGTGCTCACGATGAGCCGGGCGCACGACCTGGACCGGTTCGTCGCGCTGGCCGCGCTGAACGCCGAGCGCGACGAGCTGTGCGCGGAGCTGGAACGCAGCGTGCGCCGGCATGCCGAGCTGTACGGCGAGGGCGTGCTCGTCGTCGACGCCCTGCGCAGGCCGGTGGTGTGGTCCGGACTGTCCCCGGACGCGCCCGGTGTGGACGCCGCGCTGAACGCCGCGCTGCGCAACGAGCCGTCCGCGGTGCCCGCCCGGGTCACCCCGTTCGACGACGAGCCGGTGCTGATGTGGCAGCCGGTCGGCACCGGCAGCCGGGCCGACGGCGCCGTCCTGCTGCAGGTCGACCCGTCCCGGGCGGCCGCCGACGTCACCGTCGCCTGGTCGCTGGTGCTGCTCGGGGCGCTCGCGGCAGCGCTGGCCTTCGCGGCGCTGGCGCTGGCCGTGGCGCGCTGGGTGCTGCGCCCGGTGGACGCGCTCGCGGAGGGGGTCGGCGCCCTCGCGGCGGGCCGGGCCGGCGAGCAGATCGCCGTCTCCGAGGGCCCCGCCGAGCTGCGCGAGCTGTCCGAGTCCTTCAACCGGATGTCGGCCTCGGTGCGGGCCGGCGCCGAGGAGCAGCAGCGCCTGGTCGCCGACGCCTCGCACCAGATCCGCAATCCGCTCGCCGCGCTGCGGCTGCGGGTGGACGGGTTGGAGACGCACGTCGACGGCGACGGCCGCTCCGCCTACGACTCCACGCTCAACGAGGTGGACCGGCTGGAGCGGCTGCTGGACGGGATGCTCGGGCTGGCCTCGGCGGAGGCGACGGCGTCGGCGGTCGCGGCCGGATCGGACGGCGGATCGCGGTGCGACGTCGGGGAGGTCGCCGCCGGCCGGGTGGACGCCTGGCGGCCGGTCGCCGACGCCGCGGAGGTCGCGCTGCTCGGCGACGGCACGGACGGGCTGGTCACCGGCTGGCCGGCCGGCGACCTGGAGCAGGTGCTGGACGTCTTGATCGACAACGCGATCCGGCACACCGGTCCGGGCACCACGGTGCGGGTCCGCTGGACCGGCGACGCGGACACGATCGCGGTCTCGGTGACCGACGACGGGCCCGGCCTCACCGCCGACGATCTCGCCAGCGCCCGCCAGCGCTTCTGGCAGGGGCGCTCGTCCGGCGGCTCCGGGCTCGGGCTGGCGATCGCCGACCGGCTCGTCCGGGCCCGGGACGGCGAGCTGACCCTGGGCCCGGCAGCGCGCGGTGGGCTGCTCGCCACGGTGACCCTGGGGCGGCGGTGACCGCGCTCGGCCGGCGGGCGTTCCTGGCCGGGCTGCTCGCGCTGCCGCTCGCCGGCTGCGCCCGCGCCCGGGCGGGCGGCCTGCCGTTCGCCGCGGGCGAGGCCGGCGGGTTCTACGCCGAGTTCGGCACCCTGCTCGGCGCGGTCTCGCGCGAGGCCGGGCACCCGCTGGACCCGGTCACGACCGGCGGATCGCGCGCCAACCTGGAGCTCGTCGCGAGCGGCGAGGCCGCCGTCGGGCTGGCGATGACCGACGTCGTGCGCGACGCCCGGGCCGGCGTGCCCCCGTTCGACCGGCCGGTCGAGTACCTGGCGATCGGCCGCGTCTACGAGAACTACCTGCAGCTCGCCGTCCGCGCGGACTCGCCGTTCACCGGGCTGCCCGATCTCGCGGGCAGGCCGGTGTCGCTCGGCTCCACCGGCTCCGGCTCGGCGCTCGCCGGGGCCCGGCTGGTCGCGCTGTCCGGGGTCGCGGTGCAGAGCCTGGAGCTCCCGCTCACCGAGGCCACCGCGGCGCTGGCCGAGGGCCGGATCGACGCCCTGCTGTGGTCCGGCGGGCTGCCCACCCCGGCCGCCGACGCGCTGGCCGCCCGGCTGGCGATCCGGTTGCTGCCGCTGGCCGGGTACGCCGGCGGGCTGCGCGAGATCGTCGGCCAGGGGCTGTACACGGCGACCGTCGTCCCGCGCGGGGTGTACGGCGCTGCCGAGCCGGTGCTGACCATCGGCGTGCCCAACCTGCTCGTCGCCACCTCCGCGCTCGCCGACGACGACGCGGGCGCGATCGCGCGGATGCTCGTCGAGCACGCGCCCCGGCTCATGCCGGGCTCGGCGCTGGGCACCCGCTATCTCGACCAGCCCTCGCTGGTCGACACCGGCGACGTGCCGCTGCACCCGGGCGCCGCGGCCGCCTACCGCACCCTGCACGGCTGATCCGCCTTAAGAAGCGGTAAAGACCGCCCGGCGCGGCCGTCCGCGGCGTCTAGCGTCCCCGCGTCCGAGATCCGGTGCCCCGAGGAGCTCTCCACCCCATGAGCAACGACGCACTGCAGCGGCACCCCGCGGAGCCGCTGGTCCCGCCGGCCGGGAAGGACCGGTTCCGTAGTCTCGGACCGGGCCTGCTGGCCGCGGCGACCGGGGTCGGGGCCGGTGACCTGGTCGCGACGATGATCGCCGGCGCGCAGTACGGCACCGCGCTGCTGTGGGCGGCCGTGCTGGGCACCGTGCTCAAACTCGCGCTCGGTGAGGGGGTCGGGCGCTGGCACCTCGCCTCCGGATCCACGCTGCTCGACGGCTGGCGGCGGCTCGGGCGCTGGGCGACCACCTTCTTCGCCGTCTACATCGTCATCTGGGGCTTCGTCTACGGGGCGACCGCGATGTCCGCCGTCGGGCTCCCGCTGAACGCGCTGTTCGGCGGCCTGTCCGTGCGCTACTGGGCGATGATCGCCGGTGTGGTCGGCCTGGCGCTGGTCTGGGCGCAGCGCTACCACGTGTTCGAGAAGTTCATGACCGTGCTGGTCCTGATCAAGTTCGTGTCCGTGGTGTCGGTGGCCGTGCTGGTCACCCCCGATCTCGGCGACCTGGCGAACGGGCTGGTGCCGCGGCTGCCCGAGGGCTCGGTCGTCTACGTGCTCGGCCTGATCGGCGGCGTCGGCGGGACGATCACCATGGCCGCCTACGGCTACTGGATGTTCGCGAAGGGCTGGAAGGGCACCGGCTGGCTGTCGATGATGCGGCTGGACAACGCCGTCGGCTACGTGATGACCGGCATCTTCGTGGTCGCGATGCTGGTGGTCGGCTCGACCATGCTGCTCGGCCAGGACCTCACCGAGAACGACCGCGGCCTGCTCACCCTGGGCGAGGCGCTCGGCGAGAGCTACGGCGAGTGGGCCCGGCTGCTGTTCCTGTTCGGGTTCCTCGCGGTGACCTCCAGCTCGCTGCTCGGTGTCTGGAACGGGGTCGGCCTGCTGTTCGCCGACATGGTCCGCACGCTGCGGCTGCCGCACGGCAGGGCCGCCGAGGCGGTCGGCAACGACGCCGCGGTCGGCGCCACGGCGAGCACCGCTGCGGCCGGTGCCGCCGCGGCCCCGGACACCGCCGAGGAGCGCTCCGGTGCGTTCGTCGCCACCGAGATCGAGCGCTCGCTGCCGTTCCGCGGCTACCTGCTGTGGCTGACGATCCCGCCGATGGGGCTGCTGTTCATCGACCGGCCGTTCGGGCTCACCCTGGTGTACGGGGTGCTCGGCTCGGTGTTCATGCCGTTCCTCGCGATCACCCTGATGCTGCTGCTCAACTCGAAGCGGATCCCGGCGCAGGGGCGCTCGCGGTGGCTGTCGAACACGCTGCTCGGCGCGTCCTCCGCGCTGTTCCTGACGCTCCTGGTGACCGACCTGTACCAGCGTTTCCTCGGCTGACGCCGGGAACGCTCCCCGGCGCCCGGCCCGCCCCCTTCCGGGCCGGGCGCCTCCCTCTCAGACCAGGTCCGGGCGCGGCGGCGTCCGCTCGCCCGCCTCGACGGCGACGTCGAGCGCGTTGCCCGCGGGTGGCAGCGGGCAGGTCGCGTACGCGGTGAAGGCGCACGGCAGGTTCACCGTGCGGTTCAGATCGACCTGCACGGTGCCGTCGGCGTCCGGATCGGCGGTCTGCAGGATGCGGCCGCCGCCGTAGGTCTCCCGGCCCGAGGTCGCGTCCCGGAAGTGCAGCGACAGCCCGCCGTCCTTCCCGGCCAGCGCGACCAGCCGCCGGGTGCCGCCATCAAGCTCGAACTCGACCTCGCCGACCGCGGTCGGGAAGTGTTTCAGCCCCTCGACGACCGCGTCCACGGTGATCCGGCGCGGCTCGTCGTAGGCGGTGAACCGGCCGGTCAGGACGGCACTCGGGTCGAAGTCCCAGGTGGGGACGCCGTCGAACGCGGTCCGGGTGACCGCCTGCGGGTCGCGCACCCGCAATGCGTAACCGTCGGTGCGGCGGGCGATCTCGACGATCCGCTCCCCCACCGTCACCATCGCGCCGGGCGCACCGTCGACCGGGCGGACCTGCGCGCTGCCGTCCAGCGGCCCGGCGGCCCCGGGCAACACGACCCCGTCGGCGGCCGTCGCGGTGATCTCGACGGTGTCGGCGTCGGCGACCCGCCAGGTGCCCGGGAGCGACCCGATGTCGCCGGGGCCGTCGTCGAGCCAGTGCAGGGCCGTCAGGGACAGCCAGCCGTGCGGTGCGCGGAGCTGCTCCTCCCGCTCGGCCCTCCACGCGGCGTGCTCGGTGCGGATGTCGGTTCCGGTCGTCGTCATGTCCGGGCAACGCCTGCGGTGCCGCCGGGCTTCCCGGGTCAGTGCACCCGCCTGCGCTGCGAGTCCGGATCGGGCCGGGTGAGCGCGACCACCCCGGCCAGCGCGACGACGACGCCCAGCAGCGCCGCGCCCTCCCAGCCCGGCCGGATCCGGTCGCCGAGCAGCGCGATGCCGACCACGCCGGGCACGACCACCTCGGTCACCGACAGCACCGCCGTCGCCGTGCCGACGGCGCCGTCCTGCAGCGCCTTCGCGAATGCCAGCACGCCGAGCACCCCCATCACCACGACGCCGTAGACGAGCGGATCGAGCAGCAGCTCGCCGACCGTCTCCCAGCGGATCGGGCCGGGATGGATGGCACGCACCGCGAGCGCGGTGCCGCCGAAGCCGAGCCCGGCCAGGAACGCGAGCAGCATCGGCCGTCCGGCCCGCCACACGAACGGCGCCGCGACCAGCAGCACCGCGAACGACACCAGCAGCACCGGCGTCGCCGCCGGGGGCAGCGCCTCCGGTCGTTCCGGCTCGGCGCTCGCCGCGACCAGCACCAGCCCGGCCAGCACCGCGACCACCGCCCAGCGGTCGCGGCGGATCAGGTTCCACGGGTTCCAGCCGTGGTCGGCCAGCGTGGTCAGCGCGATCGCCCCGGCCAGGATCGACTGCACCGCGAACACCGGAAGGTAGCGCAGCGCGACCACGGTCAGCGCCCAGGCGACGACGTCGGCGAACAGCCCGGCCAGGAACCACGGCTGCAGCCACACCGGCCTGCCGTACTTCGCCAGCCGGCTGCCCTTGGCCTCCCAGAGCGCCGCGACGGTGTTGCCGATCATCGCAGCGACGGCGATGAGCAGCGCGAACAGGGTCGTCATGGCGCGGCCCATCCTGCCCGTTCCGGGCCGAACCGGCGTCGGACACGCCGGTCTGCCACTGTCGGACCGGCAGTGCACACTCGACGGCATGCGCATGCAGTTCGGTGTGGACGAGGGCGACGCGTTCCATGAGCGGCTGGCGGAGCTGAGCACCGGCTTCGCCGCGTGGCTCGACGAGCACGAGCTCGTCGGCGAACCGATGTCCGCCGAGCTGTTGATGCAGTACAAGTGGCTCGCCGCCGATGGCGACCTGGCGAGCTGGCCGCTCGAGCAGCTCACCGAGTTCCTGGACGACTGGTGCCCGCACGTGATGGCCGAGCACCGGCTGCCGCTGCGGCTGGTGCCGCTGACCGTCGTCGTGTTCGTGGAGTACCTCGACGAGCAGGGCCTGCTCGCGCAGGCGAGCCCGCGGCCGTCGGCGATCCGGCGGCTGTGCACCGGCTTCGCCGACACCTACGACGAGCTGGAGGCCGGCCCGGTCGAGCCGCTGCTCGCCGAGTTCGAGTCGCCGCCGGACCCGGTGCGGATCCCGTCGCCGGCCGACCGGGCGCGCAGCGCCGCGCAGGCCCCGATCCTGCGCGACGCCCGGCTGCTGGCGCAGTGGTGCGGCGAGGGCGGCCGGGCGCTGACGAAGACCGGCAACCTCCGGCTCGCCGACGCGCGGGAGCTGGTGGAGCTGCTCGGCACCGGGGACGAGGTGGACCGCCCGGGCGGGACCCGGCTCGTCCGGGCCGGCCAGCTGCCGACGCTGACCTGGGTGCTGGGCGCGGCGGTGCGGGCCGGGGCGGTCCGCCGCGACGGCGGGCGACTGGTCGCGGTGCCCCGCTTCGCCGCGCTCGACGACACCACCGCGCACGAGGACCTGGTGCTCGGCGCCCGCGACGAGGGCGTGCTCACCGTGCTCGGCGACCGCCGCGCCGACGACGACGAGTGGTCCGGCGACCTCATCGACGAGGGCCTCGACGGGCTGCTCGACGCCGCGGACGCGCCGGCCGACGAGATCGAGCGGCACGCTGTCGAGGTCCTGCAGGAGCACCTGGAGGCGGTCGCCGGCCGGCCGGGCGACTCCGAGGACGACGACGAGCCGTTGCCGCATCCCGCCGACGACGCGACGCCCGGCTTCCTGGCCCTGCTCCGCCATCCCGCCGACGGCCTGGAGTTCGACACCCTCGCCGAGCTGCTCGGCCTGGTCCTCGGCTGGTCGGAGTGGTACCGGCAGCTCGACGTCGTCCCCGCGACGACCGGCACCCTGGTCACCCGGCTCGAGCGGCTCGGGCTGGTCCGCTGGGACGGCGCCGAGCCGGTGCCCGAATCCGGTTCGCCCGGGGAGGTCCGGCGGGCCGGCGGGCGGGTCACGCTCACCCCCGGTGGGATCGCCTGCGCGCTGCTGGTGCTCTCCGCCGAGGGGCTGGACTTCCCGACCCGGCCCGATCCGGCCGTCGCGACCGCCGCCGACGTCGTCGGGCTGGCCGGCGAGGTGCCACCCGACCAGTGGCGCGACGACATCGACGTCTGGTACGCGGCGCAGCCCGATCCGGCGCAGGCCGTCTCGGCGTTCGTGACCGAGGCGCTCGCCCCGGGCCGGCCGCTGGTCGTCGTCCTGACCGCGACCAGCGTCGCCGCCGAGCGGTTCGGATCGATCGTCGACGACCTGCTGCACGAGCACCTCGACGGGCCGCACCGCGCGCAGGTCGCCCGCCGGCTGGTCGGCCGCGGGCTGCTCGACCCGGACGAGGTGGAGCCGGACCTGCTGCTGCACGCCTCGGTCGACGTGCTGGCCGTCACGATCGACACGATCGCCCCCGACCAGTGGCCGGAGCTGTTCGCCCGGGAGTTCCCGCCGGAGACCGTCCCGGTGTTCGAGGTGCTCTGGCGGCTCGACAACCCGCACCTGGGCGACGTGCTCGCCGAGCTCGGCGCGAACCATCCCGACCAGGTCGTCGCGAAGGCGGCGCGGCGGGCCCGGATGCGCTGGGAGAGCCGCACCGGCGGCGGGTGACGCGGGGCGACCGGGTGTGCGAACATATGTTCGTGCGCGGCCTGGCCACGATCCTGCATGCCGACCTGGACTCGTTCTACGCCTCGGTCGAGCAGCGCGACGATCCGCGCCTGCGGGACCGGCCGGTGATCGTCGGCGGCGGGGTCGTGCTGGCGGCGAGCTACCAGGCGAAGGCGTACGGCGTCGCGACGGCGATGGGCGGCAGGCAGGCCAGGGCGCTCTGCCCGGCCGCGGTCGTCGTGCCGCCCCGGATGGCCGCGTACTCGGCGGCGAGCCGCGCCGTCTTCGCGATCTTCCGGGACGTCACGCCCGAGGTGGAGGGCCTGTCGATCGACGAGGCGTTCCTGGAGGTCGGCGGGCTCGCCCGGATCGCGGGCGCGCCGCGCGAGATCGCCGCCCGGCTGCGCGAACGGGTGCTGGCCGAGGCGGGCCTGCCGATCACCGTCGGCGTCGCACGCACCAAGTTCCTGGCGAAGGTCGCGAGCGGGGTCGCGAAACCCGACGGGCTGCTCGTCGTCGATCCGGAGCGGGAGCGCGAGTTCCTGCATCCGCTGCCGGTGGAACGGTTGTGGGGCGTCGGGTCGGTCACCGCAGGCCGGCTGCACGAGCTCGGCGTGCGCACCGTCGCCGACGTCGCGGGCCTCGGCGAGCCGGCACTGGTGTCGCTGCTCGGCCCGGCCGCCGGGCGGCACCTGCACGCGCTGGCGCACCTGCGCGATCCGCGCCCGGTCGAGACCGGCCGGGCGCGGCGCTCGATCGGGTCGCAGCGGGCGCTCGGGCGCCGGCACCGGGATCCGGAGGAGCTGGACGCGATCCTGGCCGGCACCGTCGACCGGCTCGCCCGGCGGCTGCGCGCGCCGAAGGGGAGCGACCTCGACCCGGCGGGGCCGGGCGGCGGGCGCACCTGCCGGACGGTGGTGCTGCGGTTGCGCTTCGCCGACTACGCCCGGGTCACCCGCTCGCACACCCTGCCGGCGCCGACCGCCCACACCCCGACCATCCTCGGCGCGGCCCGGCGGTTGCTGGTCGCGGCACTCCCGGAGATCCGCGAGCGCGGCATCACCCTGCTCGGGCTGTCGCTGACCAACCTCGACCGGGACGACGCGCCGCAGCTGGAGCTCGCGTTCGACGCGCGGTCCGGCCCGGCGCTGGACACCGCGCTGGACGCGGTGCGCCGCCGGTTCGGCGCCGCAGCGGTGTCCCGGGCGACCGGGCTCGGGCGGGGCGACGACCTGGAGGTCCCGTTGCTGCCCGAGCACGAGTGACGGGCCGCGCTCAGCAGGCGGGGGCGCTGCCGAAGTCCCGGGTGGTGCGGATGTAGTAGTTGGTCACCCAGCCCTGTTCCGGGGAACCGATCCGGTACCAGACGTCGTCGCCGCGCACCGGCTCGCCGCGCTGCCAGCAGCTCACCCGGACCGGGGTGCCCGCCTCCGGGATCGTGGCGACGACGCCGTGCCCGGTGCCGGGACCGGAGCGGACCTGCAGGCCCTCGATCGACGTGCGCGTGCACCCGGCCAGGACGAGCACGCCCAGCACGACGGCGGGGACGCGCAGCGACCGTACGGAACCCACTTCCCCACCCCACTCGATCCTCACTCGTTCAGGTGACCCAGAGGGTTGCGGACCGTAGCGCGATCCGGGCGGTGCCACGCCGTGGGAATGTGACCCGGGTTCGAGGCTCCTGCTCGGCGATGCCGCCTCGGCCGCTCGCACCGTCCGATGCTCTGCGTGCATCCCGCCCGGCCTGCCGCGGGTTCGCATCGCGCTGCACCCGCACCCCGGTCGTACCGCAGTGGGGGTTCCCCCGCTGCGCCGAAGCCGCCGACGACCGCGGTCCGTCACGGGGTGAGGTCAGCGATCCGGCCCGAGAGTCCGCCGCACGACCGCGGCGGCAGTCGTGCGGATCATCGAGATGCGGCCGGTGAGCGAGCTCGCCGCCGCGCCGCCGCGGTTCCCCCGGCGCCGGCCCGAACTGCGCCGCCACGGCATGCACGTGCGGCGCAAGCGGGTCGAGCGCGTCGAGCGCGTCGAGCGCGTCGAGCGCGTCGAGCGGATCATGCGCGAGCACGGCCCGCCGGACGCACACCCTGCGCCCGCAACCGGCTCCGCCCGCGAGAGCCAGCACCGACCCGCCCCGGACCTACGCGAGAGGGACTTCACCGCCTCCACCCCCGAACCGCGCCCCGGCGAGCGGGGAGCCGACCTGACCCCGACCGGCACCGGCGAGAGTGTCCGATGGCCCACCGCGGTGCGGGACGCGTTCACCGACCGGGATCTCCAGCGCGACGACACCAGTGGCGCCCCGGTCCGCAGACCGCTCCTGCCGCGCGGCCGCCCGCGAGGACCGGTGGCCCCCGGTCGTCGGCTGGGCCACCGACCCGCACCACGACGGCCCTGGCGCTCAGCTTCCCCACGCTCCCGAACCCTGCGCCCCGGGCGACTGATCCTCCACTGCGACAGGAACGCTCAGAACACCCGCTGCGAGTCGCCCCATCTGGTCGACGCCGATGCCACTTAAGATGTCCACAAAGGACACCTGTGCCAGCGCCGCCCTGGCCGAGAACCTGTGATGGAGTGCCTGTCCGATCAACGCCGGCCCCGTTGACCGGACGGGCCGGGAGAACCCGAGCGGGCCCGGACGTTCCTCCCCCTGCCTCCGGGTCAGAACGGCGGGGCATCGTCATCGTCATCGTCATCGGCTTCGTCACCGGCATCGGCTCGGGCCGTGGCCGCCCTGGCCGCGGGAGCCGTGGCTGCCGCGATCGCGGGCGCCGTGGTCGCGGGCGCCGTGGTCGCGGACGTCGTGGTCGCGGACGTCGTGGTCGCGGACGTCGTGGTCGCGGACGCCGTGGCCACCGTGGTCGTCGTGGTCGCCGTGGCCGCGGACGTCGCGGTCGTGGCTGCCGTCGTCGTGGTGGTTGCGGTCGCGGAGCCGTTGGAGGGCGGTGTCGTGTGTGCGTCGTGGAGGTGGGGTCGGTAGTCGTGTGGGTGGGTGGTCTCCTGGTGTCCGCACGGGCTGATCCAGGTCAGTGAGCCGTCGGTGGCGGCGAGGACCTGCCAGCCGGGTGCGTCTTTGAGTTTGTGGTGGTGCTGGCACAGGCCGTGCAGGTTCGCCGTGTCGGTCGTGCCGCCCTGGGCCCAGGGGATGAGGTGGTCGAGATCGCGGATCGGTCGGCTGCACAGCGGTCCGCGACAGAGGCCGTCGCGGGCTCGTACCAGGTCGGCCATGTCCTCGGGTGGGGTGTAGGTGCTGCGGCCGCGGTCGCGGACCGCTCCGGACAGCGGGTCGACCACCAGCCGGGCCCATACCCCGCCGGCGGCCAGGGCCCGCGCGGTGGTGGCGGGGATCGGGCCGTGTCCGACCAGTTCGCCGGGGTGGTCGTCGCCGAGCAGTGTGTCGAGGGAGACGACGACCTGGATCAGTGGTTTGCGTCCGATCGCCGTGCCTGGATCGGGGCGTGCTGCCAGTACGGCGGCGACGATCTCGGCGAGTATCTCGGTCGGGGGGCTGACGTATCCGGTGGCACCGGTGACCTGATCGATCTGCCCGATGCCCCCACCGGTCCCGGCCGATCCGACCCCAGCCGCGCCGGCACCGGCGGCTCCGGCCCCGGCGGCTCCGGCCCCAGCGGCTCCGGCCCCGGCGGCTCCGGCCCCGGCGGCTCGGTCTCCGGCGTCCGGCCCGGCCGATCCGGTTGCACCGGTCGTCCGGACAGCACCGGCGGTCCGGGCAGCATCGGCCGTGTCGGCGGCACCTGCTGTGCTGGTGGTGTCGGGTGGGTGGGGTGCCAGGATCTGGGTGACGGCCTCGCGGATGGTCTGCATGTCGGTGACCGTCACCGTGCCCTGCAGCAGTTGATGCGCCAGATCGACCCGCCGCTGGTCCAGTGTCCGCGGGTCATCAGCACCCAACGATCGGG